>JBMFQU010000096.1:0-7149 GCA_049968435.1 Brevinematia bacterium
AGGGTTTCACCCTCTTATCAATATCTCCCTTTACTTATCCCACAATCACCCACTCCCAAATTCCTAATTACAAATTCTAGCTCCTACTTATCGAAGGCTTCGCCTCATAGTAATACCCCCTTTACCTATAGAATATTGCTTATTCTCAATCCTCAATTCCCAATTTCCTATACCCTATCTAGTATAGTATATTGATTATTCCTTATCCTCAATCTTTATCCATTGAAGCTTTTGCCTCTTAATAGAAAATACTTAATAAATTTAAATTGAGAAGATATTAAAATTACTTTTTCTTGAAAAAGAGAGATAAAACTGGAGAAATACTACCTAAGAAAGACAGAATAAAAGTTAAAAAAACAAAAACAGGGAAAATAAACAAATATTTAACCCCAGACAGAATAAATTTTATTAGAAAGTAAAACGAGAAAAACAAAACAAATGGCAAACTTAAAATAACATTACCATAAAATATACCCAACAAACAAGTTGCCCAGAGAAACAAAAAAAATATTCCTCTAAAAAATAAACCTCCAACACTTCCTACTTTTAGGAGTAGTCTATAAAATTTGAAAAATTCACTTAAAGTACCATTAGCAGTTAGCTTATCAAGCACACTCCAATCAGAAGTAAAGACAACAGATTTGTATTTTTTTGAAAAAACTTCTACTAAATTCTCAAAGTTATTAAAATCAATACTCTCAGAAAGTAGATATTTCAAAACTTTCCCACTAATACACAAAAACTCAGAAACAGGTATAGGTAAGATTCTTGGCATAACAATTTTATGAGAAATGTTAAAAATAGGAATCAAAAAATACGAACCTAGAATATTTAGCTTTAATTCACTTTTTAGATCAGAAGGATTATACATTATAACACCATTTATAACCCCCAATCTATAAGAACTTATGATGGAGCTTAAAATCCCTAGATCAAGTTTATAATTTATATCATATCTCTTAAGTATTATATAATCACCATCATCAACTTGAGATAGATCCTTACTTTGGCAATTTATCCCGATCAACTCTTTATCAGTAAAAAAATAAAAATTAAAAGGAATTTCTCTGGATACAAACACAGGTCTATCGTAGAATTGTAAGATCTTCAGTCTATAAAATATAGCAAGAGTATCAATAAAACTCATTATAAGCACTTTAGGACTAACAAAACCTTTACCGTGGTAGTTTATCTTAACAGGAATTGACTTTATTGAGAAATTATACCTATATGCAATAGTAAGTAACTCTAGATCAAAAGCAAATCTTTTAACAACCATTCTATTTAAACAAATCTCAAGTACTTCCCTTTTAATAAGTTTTAAACCTGTTTGAGTATCCTTAAAAGGCAATCCGAAAAGAATTTTTATAAATAGGTAATAACCAAAACTTATAATCCTCCTCATAAAAGGATATTTTATCTCTGAACCTTTCTCAAACTTCGAAGTTATAACAACATCATATCCCTTTCTGTACTCATTAATGAGACTTTCTATCTGATCAGGTGGAATATCTAAATCTGAATCTATAAGAACTACAACATCCCCCACTGAATTGAAAAAACCATTTTTTAAAGCAAACCCTTTACCTTGATTAAACTTATTTTCAACTATCAAAACTTTATCATTATTCGAAAAGTTTTCTTTAAGAAGCTTCAAAGTATTGTCCTTAGATCCGTCATCAACAACTATAACTTCAAAGTCATTAATAATCTTTCTATCTACATATGAATTAAGAAGATTAACTACCCTTTTAGTATTCTCAACTATGAAATTTTCACCATTAAAAACCGGCATTATAACCGAAAGTTTCATACTATTCCCATTCCTTAAATTTTTGTTTCTGCTTCTTCAAAAATTCAATCCTTTCACTTGAAAAATCATTTTTTATTCCACTTTCATCCTTTTCTTTTTTTCTAAAAAATGAGATTATCACATCTATAAAATCCTCTTTAATTTTACTCGCATCTTTGCTTTTCTCAACATTTAGAATATTAATTAACTCTTTATCTTCTAATTTAGTTATAAGGTTAAGTCCTTTATCACCGGATGACATAACATAGTAATCCTTACCTATTCTAATTATGAAAATAGATATACCTTGAGCGATCGCTTTAGAAGCCATAACTTCAATAACTCCGTAATCATCAGCAGGGCTACCCGTAGCCTTCTTGAGAAACCTAATAGCAACATAAAGTATTGCAATTACTATCAAAAGAGTCAAAAGAATATTAAGAATATCAATAATTATACCACCAATTCCCCTATTAGTTTGTAATTGCTCTTGCTGATAATATCTGTCAAGAAAACCTGCATTAGTATTTGTTTCTTGAGAATAAAGTAGTCCTGACAATAAAAACAATATTATCAAAACCAAAAGGTACTTCCTAAACATCATAGTAATGATTGTAAAAAAGAGTTTTAAAAACTTTCTATTAAAACTAAATAATACTCAAAAAATTCACCAACTATTTTTAACAAAGTTTATCATAGTATGAGATAGTTTAAATCCTAAAGAAGTTAAAACTGAAGACATTGCATAGTTATGTGAAGGTATAACAACTTCAACAAAATCATAATCTTTACTTACCCCAGAAATCATAACACTAAGTATAGCTTTACCAAATCCCATACCTCTATATTCTTCATCAACAAACAAATCAAGAACTTTATAAACACAAATATCTTTTCTAGAAGATACTTTCGAAAGCGTATTAGATAAAGAAAAATCCTCTCTAATAACTCCATATCCTACAGGTTTATTACTTACATATCCAACAAAGATGTCTAATAAATTCATTTTTTCTTCAACTGACTTAAGAATAAAATCAAATAACCTCCTTTTTTGACTATCTTCGATAGTTCTGTCGTAAAACAAATTTACAGGATACAAATCATACCTCTCATTCTTAATCCTTAAATTAGCAAAATCCGAAATCTCATTTACATTTTCAACTTTCTTAATTAGAGCAAAATCATTATTATCACCAAATTGGTAAACATGCAAATCTTTTTTCTTTTTAAAAAGTCTAAATGTTAGAAAAGAAGAAGAATAGTTAAACCCGAAGCTAGAGTATATCCTGAAAGCTGATTGATTATTAGCATCGGTATTAACTTCTATAATATCTGCCCTATGTCTACGAATATAATTCAAAAAATAATCAAGAAGAGTTTTACCAAAACCTTTATTCTGAAACTCTTTTCTAACACCAAATAAGTTTATTCTGTAGTAATTTCTTGATATTACCCTAGAAATGTTCTTCTCAAAACTCCAAGACAAAAAAGCAATTAAGGTACTACCAGAAACCAAGATAAAAGTAGCAGTAGAGTTTTCAAGAATACTATAAACTATCTCATGAATCCTATCTTGTCCAACAATCTCTAAAACTTTAATATCAACCCTATATGGCGAAAGGAGAAAGAGATCTTTTGAAATTTTAACTATTTCATCATAATCACTAGATTTCGCTTCAGTTATATAAACTTTCTCAAACATACATTCCTAAACTACTTTTAAACTCTTCAAAAATTTCTTGCAACACATCAAAGTAATTTCTTTCACCTAATTCAACATTATCCATAAGATCTTCCAAGAACTTAGTTCTCTCTTCAGAAACTAAACTTCTGAAGTTTTGATTAAGAATAGAATAAACCTTAATACCCTTGGAAGTTGGAATTAATCTTTTATTTTTATTTATAACATAGTTTCTTTTGATAAGAGTCATTATTATTTTTGAATAAGTAGAAGGTCTACCTATACCCTTCTGTTTCATCATCTGAACAATATCACCTTCCGAAAATAAAGCAACAGTAGGTTTTTTAACATATCTAATATCGCTTATAACTAAGTAATCCTCTAAAGGATCTTCAATTTGGAGGTATCCAAAAACATTCCAACCATTCTCTAAAATTTCAACATTTCTACTAACATTTAATACCTTACTACCTAAGTTAATAGCGTAAGAAACATTCCTCACAACACAATTTTTCATTTGTGAGGCTATAAACCTTTTGAATATAAGATCATAGATCAAAATGTGAGATTTTTTTAAATCACCACTTATAATACCTTCATAAATGAGTTTAGAGAGGTCCTGAGCATCGATTGATTTTGTAGGTCTTATACATTCATGGGCACCTTCGGATTCCCATCCTCTAGGATACGAAAGACTATCAAATCCCTTTATACCTAAATATTCCTTAGCGACATTTTGACCAAACTTAGAAACAGTTGTAGATTCTGTCCTATGATAGGTTATAAAACCTCCCTCAAACAATTCTTGCAATATTGACATAGTATCATCTGAACTCATTCCAAAAATTCTATTAGCCTGTACTAAAATACTATCAGTAGTGAAAGGTGGTAAAGGCGCAAGCTCTAAACTTTTATCATCAGTAATTTTAACTTCTACCTTTTGCCCCTTCTTTAAACTCAAATCCCCCTTAACACCTTCAAAAGATAAATCAAAATTTTTACCTTTGTTAATAAAAGTAATTTCAATAAAATTCTTTTTATTCTTATACTCTTCGTACCTATTTATAATCCATCCAAGCACAGGAGATTGAACTCTACCAGCAGAAATATTCTCTTCTCCAAACTCTTCCTTTAAATAACTACTTAACCCAAAACCAATGAGTCTATCTTGTATTCTTCTAAGAAGCTGTGCCTCAACAAGCTTTTCATCAATATTTTCAGGATTCTCAATACTTTTCTTTATAGCGTTGTAAGTAACTTCATTAAACTTCATTCTTCTAACATTGCCACCCAAAAACTTTATGTAAGAGTAAAGAAAAGAAAATATATCAAAACTTATCTTCTCACCTTCGGTATCAGGATCAGAAGCAAGTAAAACCTCATCTACTTCTTTAGCGATTTCTATTATAGCCTTAACATCATCAAACCTATCAATATATTTACTATCACCGCAATAATCACAAACATTCTTTGAACTTACAAACACCTTATTACACCTAAGACACCTTTTTATAGTATCATAAACGGGTACAGGGTATCCATAATTCAATCTCATTCCGTAAATATCCTCATTATCAGTAACAAGCTCAAATAAATGCCCCTTTGAAGCAGTTATTATTAAAGTCATATTACCACTACTAACCTCATAACAACTCAACCCTTTTATAATCCTTTCAGTAGGAGTACCAAAAAGTTTTGAAATAGTTTGTGCTTTAGTAGGAGATTCAACAACTATTAAAATAGTCTTGTTATTCAACTTTACATCAGTTTGGACTTTACCTTCAATTATTGAAACTAATTCTTTTCTTTGTTTCCAAGCATACTCCAACTCTCTTTTAATCTTTTCTTCATCAAATTTTTCCCATTCAATATCTTCAATCCACTTATACCTTCTAGAGGCAACTTGAATAAGTTTCTCGTTACTCTCAATAACTATAGAAACACCCCTAGTCATACCACCAGGGTAAAGCCTAGAAGTCCTACCACTAGCCTGTAGGTAGGTATTTAGATCAAATATCAAAATATATTTACTACCATCCTCCTCAATGAATACAACATCATCAGATTTTTTAAGGAAAGAAAAATATTTTTCTTCCTTGAGCAAAGAAGAAAGTATTTCTTTACCTTGATTTACAAAAACATCGTAGTTTAGATTGTTTCTAAACTTTCTAACAAAACTCTCAACTTTTCTTTTTTCTTCTCCATCTTCAATACTAGGGAGTATTTCAAGTATAAGTCTTAAGATCTGATAGGAGGATATATTTAAATTGTTTGGATCAAGTAAAACTTTAAATCTCGGCAAGCCTAAAAACACTGAATAAACTATCCTCTCTGGGATATCAATGCCTCTAACCAAACTTCCATAGTATGTAGAAACTCCGATAAGTATATTTACTTTACCTTTTCTAAACTCTTCAATTGATTTATTAGTCTTTTTAGAAGATATAACTTCACTTTTGAACTTAGTTTTTGTGTTTATAATTTGTGAAATTATTTCTGCATACTCAAGCCCAAACTCAGTAGGTACAAAAACAATTCCTCCATCGCCAAGTAGATTAACTAACTTAACTAAATCATCCTCACATCTATTAGAAATCAAATAGTAATTACCAACATTTCTAACAACTTCAGATTTAACACCCACCTCAAAGTTAAAAAGTTCCTTAAAAAGTTTTACTCTAGGTCCTCTTGGCTTAGCAGTAGCACTTGAAACAACCAATATCCCCTTATCTTTTGATTTTAATCCTTCAACTTTACCAATTAATCCCTCGTATTTACTAAGTGCAACCTTTTTATCATCTTCTTTTTTTGAAACTGCTAGAAGGAATTTAGTCTTTATAAGTTCAAGAAAAAGTTCAACATCTTCCTTACTAAACCCTGTAAGCATAATCACATTATCTATATTTTTTGATCTCTTAAGTATCGCATCAACATCATCAGCAAAAACAAAATCAAATTTTATATTATCTTTAATAGATACAATATTTTTAACCATACTAGAAGTTATTACAACTATATCATAATCACCACTTTTAATACTTCTTTTGAATTCACTTTTAATCTTTTCTGACATCTTTGAAGAGTAATTTATTATCCTAGATGTAAGATTTAACTTTTTAGAGAAATTTATCAACTTCTTCGAAACTTCATCAACAAGGTTTGTAGTAGGAAGTATGATTATGGATTTTTTACCTTTTTTAGCAAGAAAAAGTGAAGTAACAATTCCAAAAGTAGTTTTACCAACACCTGTGGGAGCAACCAAAGAAAAACTTCTCCCGAGTATAATCCTTTTAAACCAAGATATTTGAGTATTCCAGGGACTACTCCCAATACATTCCTTAAACAAACTAATAATTTCATTTATGGAATTTTTAGTGTTAATAAGATCTTTTATTGTAGAACTAAAGTTAGAAAGCAAATGAAAATCTTTTTCAATATCATTAGAAGTATTAAGAAGGCACTTCTCACATATGCCTATAGAAGTCAACCTAGCATCAGTTATTTCACCACCACAAGAAATACAACCTCTCTTGTATATACTATGTACTTTATCCATATATTACCTATTTTTATTTCTATTAAGCATTATTTTTAATACTTTGAATAGTTAGTTTTCAAATATAACGATTCTAAGCATTTATTGAAGGAATTTTAAGAAAACTCTTTTAGTATCCCG
>JBMFQU010000097.1:0-6954 GCA_049968435.1 Brevinematia bacterium
TATTCATAGGAGGGCGTAGCCCTCCTACATGGAACTAAAGGGAGGGTGGGCGGGGAACAAAAAGAAGTTTTCTAAAATCCCTAATTTCTATCAGGAGTGAATTCTTTATATTCTCTTACTTTTAGTAGATACCTAATATGAATGTAGAATTTTCCTAACGAATTAGAGGGAGATCTTGATAAAAGGGTAGAACTCTCTTAAAAGGGCGGGTGGGCGGGAAGCAAAAAGGGTTTCTTAAATTCATAAATTCTATTAGGAGTAGATACCTTATCTTTTTTTACTTCTAAAAGAGTCATAATTAAGAAAAATCTTTCCTAACTTGCTTAATGGAAGCGGTGAAAACTAAGCCTTCGCTAATATAGTAGGGAAGGTGGGTGTGATGCTAAAATAGTATTGATGAAGGAATTTTAACTTCTTAACTTACTATTAGTTAGAAAGATAGGAATTTTCAAAAACTTTATTTGTAATTTGTAAAATATTGATTTGTAGTGTCACTTTTTTTACAATTATTTCAGTTTATAATAATAAGGAGGTTTTTATGAGGAAATTTGTAATGTTGATTTTTGTGATTGTTTTGTTGCTTACGCTTAATTATTCTTACGCTAGAGACTTAAAGGTTTATCTTTGTCCATCTACAATGGTTTTTAATGATGGAGTCCTTGTAGGTGGTATTTTAGGTATTGATTTAGTAGTAGGTTATTCAAAGTTTTCCTCTTCTGATTTTATTAGTTTGTCTTCTGAACTTAATTTTTTTAACTCTCAGAAAGAAAATTATAATTTTTCTTACTTCAGTATAAAATTTATTCCTACTTACGACTTACTAATTTACTCTTTTGAGAAAAATAAAAATATCTACTTTAAGGGGGGTTTAGGAGTAGGTTTATCTTTGTCTAGTGTAAAACTTCAAAATATTGAATATTCTGGAATTATGATTTTATTTGAGCCTAGTATTGGTGTTATTTATAACTTTTACCAAAATATGTGGTTTGGAATAAACTTTAGGTATAATATTTCCAGTGAACTTGGTGGTAAAGTTTCTCCTATTCTTTCACCAGTTATTGTTATTCCTTTTGCTATTGAGTTTTAAGTTAATTTAGTTTTAAATATTAAAAATATAGATAGATTTATATTGTTTTCTTTACTTTGGCAATTTATTCCTCCTTCAAAGTCAAACCAATCATTGTATGAATTTATACTTAATATAATATTAAAATCATTTTTAGTTGAAGAGATTAAGTCTAAATTTTCTCCAAATATATCTCTTGTATCAGTTGAGGTTATAAAATAACTCTCTTCATGTGTTAGCGGTAACATTAATTTTATTTTTAGAGCAGTTGATGAAATATATATTTTACTTCCTAGTTCTAAGCTAAAGTTAGTATTTGTACTTAGTGATAGGATAGGTTTTATATAGAGATTTATAAAACCAATATCTAGAAAGGGATAAATTGAAAATATAGTCCTTTCTTGATAGTAATCGTTTATTAGTTCTAAATCAATGAATGTGTTTTTTAATATCTTATAGCCTAAGAGCAAATATAGTTCGCTTTCAATCTCATTGTTATATGATAGTAATTTGTTAGCAAAAGAGAGTAGGTATTTTTCTTCTTTGATCTTTGATGATGTTATTAAACCGTTCTTTGTATTTGATTTTGAAAAAAGAGATTCTGAGAAGGGTGTATAAAAGTTAGATGTTGCTACTCTACCTTCTATTGCTAACTCTAGTTTTTTATAGCTCCATTCAATTAAACCTCCAATGGCGTATTCAGGTTGATGTTGAATCTTTATACTTCCTTCAGCATCAATTACTATTCCTGTATTAAATAAGTTTACATTCCTAAAATTTGAAGATAGAAATATTGTATCTATTTTTGTAATAAGTATGTGAGTGTTCTGAAATTTCAAAATTGCACCTGCTACAATGTTTGAGAAAGATAATTTTTCATCTGTTAAAGAAAACAAGGTTAGCATATTATTAATTTCTATACAAAAACCTCTTAAAATGTCTTCTATTTTATCATAGTTTCTATCTCTTACATAGTAATTGAATGGGTTATATGAATTTGTATTTAGCTTAAACTCGTATATATGTTTAGTGAAGTAGTAATACTTAGGGTTTCCTAAGATTAAGCCTCTTCCGAAGTTTATGAAAATATCCCCAAATGCAAAAGCAATGTTTCTATCTTTACCTTCTATAAAGAATAGAAAGTCTTTGTTTTCGTTTAGTAAAAACCTTAGTGAAGTATTTGTTTGTGTTCTCTCTACTACTATGTTATACTTTCCTTCATATGTTGAACCAGAAAACAATAACTCTGCATTACTTTTAAGTGATGGGTTTACTAATAGTATAGTTAGTATAATTATGAATTTCTTCAGCATTTAGTCTATAAAATATTTAATTTAATGAGTACCATGAGTCAGTATCTGAGAAGTTTATATATCCATTATCATTTGATACTATTACGAATTTGTAAGAATATATATCACCAATGTTTATGGTATTATCTCCTGTTTGGTCTATCTTTACTACGACTACATATGCTCCATAAGTGTATATTTTAACTGAAGTCCAACTAGAGACCCCATTTTCGAGTTTACCTGTAGCTGTTTCTAGAAGAACATTGTTAGAATCGTTTAGTGAAAATGAAAAAGAATTAGTATTAGTTGGAGTTAAGTTTATGTTTGAGATTATATCTATTTCGTAATAATTGTTTCCGGCACCTTTGGTTATTTGAACTGATATCTTATTTGATATTATATTTAGGTTGCATGAGTAAATGAATATTGCCATAGTTATTAATGTTAAAATTGGGTAAATTACTTTAGGTTTCATAAATACCTCCTAGCAAATATAATATATGAGCTGTGGTGATTTTTAAAGTTTTTGTCATTTCTTATCTACTTTAGAAGTGCTAAGATCAAAACTTAACTAAGCTTACTTGTTACATAAACTAAAAGGATTTATTAAGCTTCTACACAGTAATTCTTAACTCTACAAAGTATAAATAGTTGTCTTAAGAGTACAGTTTACTTTTGAGAACTAAAGGGAGGTATTTAAAAGGAGGTGTAGCATCTTATGGGCACTTAAGATAGGTCGAGGATACTGAAAGAAGTTTCTTAGAAAATTCTTAAATTCTATTATGATAAAATTCTCTATTCTTTCTTACTTCTAAAGGAAGAACATAATAAGAAGTTAAAACTTTCATAAAGAACTAAAAGGAGGTACTACTAGGGGGCTAGGGGGTGTATCCTCCTGTATAGAACTAAAGGGCAGGAGGGGGTGGGGGTACTAAAAGAAGTTTCTTAAATTCCTAACTTCTATTAGGAGAGGTGAACAGATTTCTAATAGAAGTGCAAAGCCATCTTAACGAACTAAATGAACTAAAGGGGGGGCTACTAAGAAGAATTTCTAATCTTACTGGAAGTAGTTAAGATAAAGCCCCTAATAAATGGTTGAAGAATTCCAAAAGAAATTTTCAAACACTCTAAATCTAAATTGAATAACAAAAGATATTTTGTTATAATTAATAGACAAGGGTAATAAGTTATGAAAGAAGAAAAGCAAGAAAAGTTAAATTGTTCTTTCTGTGGAAGAAGCTCTGATGTTGTTGGTAAGATAATAAAGGGAGAACATGCTAATATATGTGAGGAATGTGTTAAGGTCTGTAATTTTATTATAGAGAATGATAAGAAAGAAATTACTCCTTCTAAAGTTATAAAGAGGCTTTTGAAGCCTGCAGAAATAAAGAAGATACTTGATCAGTATATAATAGGTCAGGAGTATCCGAAGAAAATTTTATCTGTTGCTGTTTATAACCATTACAAGAGGCTTATTTCTGAAGAAATAGGATTTTCTCATGATGTTGAAATAGAGAAAAGCAACATAATGATGATAGGGCCAACAGGTAGTGGGAAAACTTATATGGCTAGAATACTTGCTAAGATCCTTGATGTGCCTTTTGCTATTGCTGATGCTACTACGCTTACTGAAGCAGGTTATGTTGGTGATGATGTTGAAAATGTTCTTTTAAGACTTATTCTTAACAGTGGCAATGGTGAAATTACCGATGAAGCTATTGAAAAGGCACAGATGGGTATAGTATATATCGATGAAATTGATAAGATATCAAGGAAAAGTGAAAGTCCTTCGATTACTAGGGATGTTTCTGGTGAAGGAGTTCAGCAAGCTTTGCTTAAGTTGATGGAGGGTACTATCGCATCTGTTCCACCGCAAGGTGGTAGAAAACATCCTAATCAAAAACCTATATATATTGATACAAGAAATATTTTATTCATTGTAGGTGGTGCATTTGTTGGACTTGAAGATATAATAAGAAGGAGATTAGGTAAAAACCAAATAGGTTTCGTTGGTGAGGGTAAAAGGCATTTAAACCAAGAGAATGTTTTAAAATATATTCTACCAGAGGACCTTATTAAGTTTGGTATGATACCCGAATTTATTGGTAGAACGCCTATTATTGCTGTCTTTGATGAGCTTACTGAGGAAGAATTGAAGAAAATATTAGTGGAACCTAAAAACGCTATCATAAAGCAATATCAGAAACTTTTTGAATATGAAGGAGTTGATTTAACTTTCACAGACGATGCTTTGGAAGAGATTGTAAAACTTTCAAAAGAAAGAAAGACAGGTGCGAGAGGTTTGAGAGCTATCCTTGAAGAAATAATGCTCAATATTATGTTCGAAATACCTTCAATGGAAGGTGTTAGGGAATGTGTTATTGACAAAGATGTCGTTTTGAAGAAAAAACCTCCTGAGCTTATTTTCCAGATGGACGAAGTTAAGAAAAAGAAAAAATCAGCTTAGAGGTACATTATGGAAGTAAAGTTAATTGATTATTCTGCTTTACCCCTTGAGAAGTTGTATGCTGCTTTTAGAACATGTTATTCTCAAAAAACGCCAATTGAAATATGGGATGATATAAAGAGCAATGCCATTCCAAAAGAAAAAATAACTTCTTTTATTGAAGAAAGATTGAAAACGGGTCATTCTTCTCCACTTGAACAGATAGTTTTTTGGTTTGCTGTGGCAGGGATTTCTAGAAGTTGTTCTCATCAGTTAGTTAGACATCATATAGGTATTAGTTTTGAACAACAATCTCAAAGGTATGTTAAGTATAAAGAAGATAAGTTAGAATTCATAACCCCACAAACTATCAAGAATGATCAGGAAGTTTACGAGAAATATAAAAAAGTAATGGAAGAAATAAGCAAATTTTATCAATTTGCTTTAGAAAAGGGGATTCCAGCAGAAGATGCAAGGTTTGTTTTACCTAATGCAACTCCTACTAATTTTCATATTCTCGTTAACTTTAGAGAACTACAACACATTGCAGATTTGAGATTATGTACTAGAGCGCAGTGGGAGATAAGACAACTTGTTGCTAAGATGAGAAGTGAAATAATGAAAGTTATTCCCGAGCTTGGTAAATTTTTACAGCCTAAATGTGGAGAATATAGGCTAGGTTATTGCGATGAAGATTATAAGGAATATCAAAAGTGCCCTTTGTCTAAGGTAAGACCTCACAAAGATGATATATTTAGAATATATAATGAATATACTAAAAAATATAATAAACAAGAAGTAAAACCTTTATCTGAGGAAGAATTTGACATTATTGAGGAAAGAAATCTTTACAATTCTCAAGAATCATATTAACTATGAGAATAGTTTGTACTAAAGAAGATGAAGGTTATAGGGTAGATGTTGTTATCTCAAAATATCTACCTTTTACTAGAAGTCAAGTTAAATCTAAGGTTAATCAGGTATTCGTTAATGGTCAAATAAAGAATTTTGGTTATAAAGTTAAAGCAGGTGATGTAATAGAGTTTGAGGATATAGAACCTCAGAAAACAGATCTTGAACCTGAACCTATAGAACTTAAAGTCATTTACAATGATGATGATATTGCAGTAGTTTTTAAGCCTTACAATATGGTTGTGCATCCTGCTCCTGGACATTGGAATGGGACATTGGTTAATGCTCTACTTTATAATCTAAAAGATAAACTTTCAACTATTGGGGGTTTTATAAGACCTGGTATAGTACATAGACTTGATAAAGAAACATCTGGAATATTACTTATTGCTCTTAACGATAAGGCACATTATAGATTATCAAATTTATTTAAATCAAGGTTAGTTCATAAAGAATATTGGACCATTGTTCATGGAAAGTTAGAAGAAAAAAACTTTGTCGTTAATAAACCTATCGCAAGAAGTCCTAAAAATAGACTAAAAATGGGAGTTTTTAAAGAAGGAAAAGAAGCGATAACTCAATTTGAAGTTATTTTAGCGAAAGAAAAATTTTCTTTAGTTAAAGCAATACCTATTACAGGTAGAACACACCAGATAAGAGTACATCTTAAAAGCATAGGTCATCCTATAGTAGGAGATCCCCTCTATAGTTCAAATTATTTACACTATATCAAAATACTTAATCTACCTCAAGGTTTCATTCCACTACTTGCTAAAAAAATAACATTTCCTCATCCCTCTAAAGATGAAATAATGACTTTTGAAGTTGATTTTCCAGAAGAATTTAAGTTGTTAATTAATAAGATTTTTCCAGAGTTTTAGAAAATTTGCACAATTGCACACCAAAAGTGCAACAAATGTGCAATTTTTATTAAGCAGTTAAAAAAACGAATGTTAATAATCTTCTATGATTAGATTACTTAAGTAATTGAAACCAAAATATTTTGGTATTATTTTTTATATTTTGTTTATTTTATAAGTATTTTGACACTTAATTTTTAGGCACGATAGTTGCTTATAATAATGTAGTTAGAGGAGGTAGAGTATGAAGCGGTTGATGTTTGTGATGTTGGTGCTAGTGCTAGCGTTGTCGCTGGTGCTGGTTAATGAGGTAGGTGCCTGGAGAGTGTTCCAAGCATTCTACTGGGATGTGCCAAGTGGTTGGTACACTACAGTCTA
>JBMFQU010000098.1:0-6848 GCA_049968435.1 Brevinematia bacterium
GTTCCTCATTTAGAAGGTAGAAAGTAAGAAAAGTATAAAGTACTACTCCTAATAGTTTTAGGAATTTTAGAAACTTATTTTTGTTCCCCATCCGACAACCTGTCCTTAAGATTCAACAGGAGGTTTTACCTTTCTTTTAATACCTCCATTTAGAAAAATTAGAAAGCATTTCTTAATTTATCTTATAAATTCTTTTTAGCAATCCACCTACCCTATTAGATTTAGATTAGCGAAGACTTAGCCTTGACTGCTTCCAGTATGAAAGTAAATTAGTAGGTAAAAGTTCTTCCTAGTACCTAAATTAGTTTAAGAATATAAGAAAACTGTTACTTTAGCTATACTCTGCTATAGAGTTTAGATAAATCGTAAAGTTTCTCTGAAATATTTTTAGTTACCTGTTGTTTTTTAACCCTCCAACTCCAATTACCATAAGCAACGCCTGGTCTATTCATTCTCGCTTCGCTACCTAGTCCTAGAATATCCTGCATAGGTAGTATTGAAAAAACTGCCGATGAAGAAATAGCAAGCCTTATAAGTCCCCAGTTAACGTTTCTTTCATCTTTTATATTTGCATACTTCAAAACATACTTTTTATCCTCATTTTTCAATGAATTAAACCAACCAATCGTAGTATCGTTGTCATGGGTACCAGTGTAAACAACACAATTTCTATCGTAATTATGGGGCAAATACTCATTATCCTGCCAATTGTTAAAAGCAAACTGTAAAACTTTCATACCAGGAAATCCAAATTTATCTCTTAGTTCAACTACATCAGGTGTAATAACTCCTAAATCTTCAGCAATTATAGGCAATCCTTTCCCTAATTTTGACTGTAGAGTTGAGAAAAGATCATTACCATAAGCTTTTTCCCAAGCGCCATTAACTGCTGTTTCAGAGCCATAAGGTATAGCCCAGTAGCCAGCAAATCCCCTAAAGTGATCTATCCTAACGTAATCATACATTTTTAATGAAATTTCAACCCTCTTAATCCACCACGAATAATTAGTTTCTCTAAGTTTATTCCAGTCATATAGAGGATTACCCCAAAGTTGCCCAGTCGGGCTAAAGTAATCAGGTGGAACTCCTGCAACTTTAACGGGATTAAGAGTTTCATCAAACATAAATATATAAACATTAGACCATGTATCAGCACTATCCATAGCAACAAAAATTGGAATATCTCCTATTATTTCAACTCCATTCCTATTAGCAAAAGACTTTAGCTCAAACCAATCATCAAAAAATACAAACTGTAAAAATTTGTGAAACTCAATAGTATCCTTAAGTAAGTTAGTATAATACTCCAAAGCTTGAGGCTTCCTAAACTTTATATCACTATCCCATTCAAGCCAGGATTTACCTCCAAAGTGAGTTTTTAATGCCATGAACAAAGAAAAATCATCAAGCCACCAACTATTGTTCTTACAAAACAATTTAAAACTATCCTTCCAATAAGAATTGTCTTTCTTAAATTTTTCATAAGCTTTTGTAAAAATACCGTACTTAAAATTTATAACTTTACCATAATCAACATAACTTTCATCAAAAGATTCTTTAGGAATATCATCTTTTGAAATAAACTTCCTCATAATAAGTCTATCAACATCAATTAAAAGAGGATTACCAGCGAAAGCTGAAAAACACTGATAAGGTGAATCACCATATCCCGTAGGACCTAAAGGCAAAATTTGCCATAACCTTTGACCTGATTTAACAAGAAATTTAACAAATTCATAAGCTTCAGCACCTAAAGAACCTATACCATACTTACCAGGTAAAGAAGTTATATGAAGCAATATTCCAGAACTCCTTTCAAACATAAATTACCTCCACAAAAAACTACCTACTAACATTAGTAATACTAACTTCAACATCCTTTCTAATCGGATTATCAAAAAGAATGAGCAGGTAAGGATAATTTTGATAAGACACTTGATTAGTTATATACTTTATTTCAACATAGACTTTATCATTCTTTTCAACAGCAGAAGAAGAAACAAAATTAACTTCATAATTACCAGAAGCGAAAGTCAATAGAACAGCTGATTTATCTTTCAGAAAATCATAATTAACTATGTTATCACCTACTCTTATAGTCAAATTTTCATCTCTAACTGCAGGAGGAAGATATTCTTTAAGTTCTTTATAAACAGTTTTTAAATCCCTTATATCTTTAACAACGATAACCTTTTCATAAGGATACTTCAAAGGTATATTCCTATAAGTTGCGTAATACAATTTTCTCTCTTCATCAAATACACTTAACCTAGCTACCAATGTCCCTACATAGGTATTGAGAGGAATATTAATTGTACCACTAGGAGTACCTTGGTACTTTTCACGAGGACAAGCTATAAACAAAAAAGTAGAAACAAAGATAACTAAAGAAAATATTAACTTTTTCATATCATCCTCCTATTTTTGATAGGATTTTTTTAGTTTAATTTTTTCTTTTTCAACTTCTAAATAAAAAGCCTTCCTCAATTCTTCAATATCTTTCAATATACCCTGCCTATACTTTTCATATTGTAAAGTATAACTCCTAAAAAGATTATCAATCTCTTCATTAATAAATGAATCAACAAATCCCTCCTCACTAAACATATACTTCACAAGTTTATCAACTACCGAAGCATTGGTAAGAATAGAATAAACAACATTAGTAATATTAAAATCTTCAGAATAAATAAACTCATAATTATAATCACCATTTAAAGTATCCATAAAAGGCTTAAAAGTATATCTAAGAACTACAATCTTTTTATTAGAATCAATATAAGTTTTATTTCCTTCAAAGTTATAATACTTTAAAATTCCTACCCAATAAGAATTCGAAATACTAACATCTGTATGAAACTTATAGCTACTATTATAAACATCACCATCCAAAGCAAGATATATAACTTCGTTAGATTTTGACAGAGAATATTTTACATTCTTAAGTTGTAAAATTTTAGGCATCTCAATGTAGGGATAGTTTACCAATTTTCTTATCATATAGTATGGAAAAACAGTTATGTACCTCTGAATATACTTTTGTGGATCAGATTTTATCATTTTAGTCTTTTCATCCCAAGCAATCTTGTATCCCTCTTTGAGTAGAGATAATTTTGAGTAAGTATCATCAATTTTCTTCTGATAACTAATAAGCTTTCCCTTCAAATTCTTAACACTCTCATCAAGTTTCATTACAAAAACATCAGATGTTATTTTTGATTGACCTTTACTTGAAAGCAAAAGATAATCTTTATATACCTCTTCCCTAAAATTATTGAAGTAGTTTTCTACCTTCCTCTTGACTTCATCTACTTTCTTTGAAACTCCTAGCTCTAACTTAGTAATCTTAACAGAAACATCTAACCAAGCATTAATGAATTTATCGTTGTATTTATAAAATATATCCTTACTGATAAGTAAATTACTTATAGTAGCATTATCTACTTTTTTCAAATACTCTCCAACCACATTAGTAGCAATATAAAATCTCTCTTCATCATTCAAACCTAAATAACCAATCACTAAGTACAAATCAGTAAAGTTTATTGAATTAGATCTAACAGTAAATGTAATTTGATTACCTTCAGATAAAAAACTAAGTAAATCATCATACTTTACACTAACCCCCTCAGCGTAAAACTCTGGCTGAAAAGCAACATCCATATAAACATTTCCAAAAACATCTTTATAAACATTCTTTAGTTCAAAAACTAAACCTAACCTATCGGTAAGCTTTCTGTTAATGTAATCTAAATCAGTTGAAGGAAACGGAAACTTAATAAAGAATACCAAAGACAAAGGAAAAATCAAAAACAATAAAACAATCAGAACTAAAACTATCTTATAGTTTTTCACAAGCTAATTATATAAAACGAAAACTTAGATTTTCTAATTTATTAAAAATCCCCAAGCCACACATGAACATAATATACTCGTAGGAATTTCAAAGAAATCGTTTAGTTAGTTAAAAAATCTCACGAAATAAGAAAGAAAACAAAAAAATATTACTTGCCTAACTTTATTATTGAAATTCTTGAATGTAAAAAATATAATAAAAACTAGTTTTTAAGTTTAAGAGCATGGTTTATTTTTGAAATAAAAAATAAAAAGGGAGGTAAAAATGGCTCTTTTTGAAATAAAAAATAAGAAAGTTAAAAAACTTCACTTAAGCACTCCAAAATTGGAGCGTGAAATTCAGAAGTTATTTGAAAATAATTTAGAAGAAATTTTAAACATTACTTTTTTAGCTTCCGAGTATTCTACCACATGGGGTGGTAGGATAGATACATTAGGAATTGACAAAAATGGCTCTCCTGTTATTATAGAATATAAACTCAACAAAAACGATAATGTAATAAATCAGGCTTTATCATATCTATACTGGCTTTTAGACCATAAAGCAGAATTTGAAATATTATGTAAAAACATAAAAATACAAGTTGAAATTGATTGGGACTCCCCACGTGTAATTTGTGTTGCTGAAGCTTTTAATAGATTTGATCTTGATACAGTTGCTGTTCTTCCACTTAGAATTGAGCTTATAAGATATGCTATTTATGAAAATGATATTCTACAAGTAGAAACTGAAAATTACGAGCAAATCAAGAGTGAGAAATTACCAACTAAACCAAAAGACACAAAAGAAAAATTAAAAGAAAAATTACAATACTCAATAGAAGACCATCTCTCAGGTAAAGACGAAAAAATTAAAAATTTATTCTATACTCTTAGGGAAAAAATAATGTCATTAGATAAAAATATAATTGAAGATCCAAAATCTAAATACATTGCTTATAAGCTATCTTCAAATTTCGTGGATGTGGTTATATTATCTAACTCACTAAAGATATTCCTAAACGTGAGGAATGGAGATTTAAAAGACCCTTATGGCATAGCGAGGGATGTAAAAGATGTTGGTCATTGGGGAAATGGCGATTATGAAGTGAAACTGGATTCATTAGAAGATGTAGAAAAAGTTTTTGAGCTAATAAAACAAAGTTATGAATATAACAGGTAAAAGTTGATTACAGGAGTTGCCAAAATATAGGTATTTCCTTTATAATTTTTTATCTTTATACTCTAATGGAGGTAGAATTTGAGGAAGTTAAAACACATTATAATCTTATCAGTACTATTACTAACTCTAACAGTGTTTTTTAGCTGCATACCAGAAAGTTATTTAAACCTTACTAATCTAGAAAAGGATATAACAATAAGAGTACTTATTGACATAAACAATAAACCATTCACAATTGAATCACAAAATATGCTACTCGTTGAAGGAATACCTCTCCTAAAAAGTATAAAAGTTGAAAGCAAAGATAATAACATTATAATCAATGACATAATACTAAGTAACAGGGTAGAAATATACTCAGATGGAGATATATATTACAAAGGCACAGCCTATAGTGGTTTTTTCAGAATAATATTGACAAATAACGAAATATTAGTAATAAATGTACTACCACTAGAAAAGTATCTAGAGTCGGTTGTACCCTCAGAAGTACCAGCCTTATGGCCTATGGAGGTATTAAAAGCACAAGCAATATCCTCAAGAACATACGCATTAAGAAGAATAGTTGAATCAACTAACAGAGAATTTGATGTATATGGAAACTATAAATCACAGGTCTATAGAGGATTAGAAAAAATACATCCAAGGACAACAAGAGCAGTAAAAGAAACTAAAGGAATGGTCCTCACTTACAGTGGAGAAATAATTCTTGCTTTCTTCCATGCAAACTCAGGAGGGCTTATTGAATCACCTGAAATAATAACAACAACTTCATTACCATACCTACAACCAATGATTGATAAGTTTTCGCAAAATACTTTTAGATCATCCTGGGAAACAAAAATTCCTATAGATGTATTTTTAGAAAGCTTAGGAATAAACAAAAACTCAAAATTCACTATACACATACCAGAAAGACTACCTTCAGGATCTATACCCTACATTGAAATAAACTTAAAACAAGATAATTCAAAAATAAGAATAACAACGCATAGATTAAGAGAGATTTTCCCTTCAATTCTAAGTCCCAAGTTTGAAATAGAATTAAAGGAGAATAAATTAATTTTCAGAGGATATGGATGGGGGCATGGGGTAGGTTTATCACAATGGGGAGCAAAAGAAATGGCATCACAAGGCTATAACTACAAAGAAATAATAAGGCACTACTACAAAGATGTGGAAATTAAAAGGCTATACTAGAAATATATATATTAAAACAGCAAAAGATGCCATTATAGCACCATCAAAAACATCAAAAAAACCTCCCAAAGAAAGAAGAATATTGCTTGAATCCTTAGCATCAAAAAACCTTTTGAAAAGCGATTCTATAATATCACCCATAAAGTCAAATGCAAAAACAACAGTAGCCAAAACAATAGCACTCTGGTAAGTAGGAATAAATAAGTAGTTACTATAGTTAAGTAAAGACAAGATAAGTTTAAAAATAACACCACCAGTCAAAGCAAAAACAAACATTCCTAAGGTACCTTCCAAAGTTTTATTAGGGCTAGAAAGAAAAGATAACTTAAATCTACCCAAAAGCTTACCAAATAAAAGTCCTCCTAATTCCGAAAACCAAGAAACTCCTAAAACAAAAGATAGAAAAAAAGTGTTATTCTCTACATCGAACAATTTCAAAGCCAGCATCGAACCTATCCCCAAACCTAAGTAAAGCGATAAGATAGAGAATACAGAATCCACAAAAATATAATTGTTTTTTGAGATATTAATAGAAGAAATAAACAGATTGATAAGCACTAAAAGTACAAAAGAAGAAAACAGTAATACAACAATACTACTAAAATCATGTAAAGGAGCAGAAGCTCCCTTT
>JBMFQU010000099.1:0-6788 GCA_049968435.1 Brevinematia bacterium
AGATTAGAAAGCAACAAAAATAAGATTTACCTTTACCAATTCCGTTAGAAGGTAAAATTTACCTATCCTAACAGAGTTAGGATTTTTAAGAAACTTATTTTTGTTCCCCGTCCGCCCTAAAGCACAATAGGAGACTTGCTTCCTTTTGATACCTTGCTTTAGCAATCCAAAGTATACTAAACCTTCTATACAAAGAAATTGTTTATACTTCCTGACAGAACTATTTTAGATTTGAGGATCTAATCCTCCTTTTGAAACCTCCATTAGGATAAAGTGTAAAAAATAAGGATTTCGTTCTTCCTAATAGGATTAGAAATTATTTCTAATAAGTTTAAGAAACTTAATTCCAAAAACCTAATTTACTTACTTCAAAGGTTCAAAGGCCTTACCACCACCTCTAAAGAACTTGGTAAAAAACTCATAAAAACTCAACCTCAAAGCCTGAATACCAACTATGAATCCTTCAAATACAATTATAAATATCTGACCTATAACTACAACTATAAAAGCCAATATATCACCTAACAAACTACCTTTGAAAATATTTGCGATTGAAAAGAAAGTGATCATAAGAGCCGTATGATTCAGAGCAAATCCCATTATTCTTATAAATGAAACGGTATTACTAACGAAAGATAAGAAAATTTCAAATAATTCAAAGAACACAGATACTGCAGATACTTCATGACCATGCCTTTTAGCTTCTATTATACTCTCTACAATAAACATAAATATTGGCACCAAAACTCCTACCAGCATTATATTCCCGTTAAACTTGCCTCCAAAGAAAATTACATACAAAGGGTATCCTATGAGGGAAATATAAAATATAATTCCTGCTAACCCTTTACTTCCCAAAATCAATTTTACAATATTACCTTCTACTATGGTGTTTATAGTATTTAAGATTAATCCTAGGAGTATAACCACAAAACCAATAACCATAGAAACTTTAAGTAGAGTTATAACATCATGAAGTGGCGAAGTCCACAAGTGCGGTATAATTTTTTCTTCTATTCCAAAAACAGAACCATATAATAAACCAAAAAATGCTGCAGACAATCCAACAGCTATACCAAGCCCCGCAATAACTCTGAAATTTTTAAATTTCCAAAACAAAAGTAACGAAAGTAAAGAAAGAGCTAATCCTTGCCCCACATCTCCAAACATCATACCGTAGAATAATACATATAGAAGAGTGAAAATTATGGTAGGATCTATCTCATAGAATCTAGGTATTGCATATAACTTAACTATCGATTCAAAAGAACTAAACATTCTAGGGTTATCAAGTTTAGTAGGAACAGACACATTTTTATCTTCTTTTACAACTTCTTGAGCTTCCTTAAACTCAATGACGGATAAACCTTGTGTTATTTCTTCAATTTTCTTTAATATCTCATTCAGCCTTTTTTTAGGAATCCAACCCGAAAATAATATAAAGTTACCCCCTCTCACCGAGTAGGATTTTAATCTTATAGCACTTTCATTAAACCATAACCCTTTGTATAATGTCAAAATTTCCTCTGTATCTGCTTCAATAATTTTTTCAATCACTTTATTTAATTTTTTCTTTTCAAATCCTATTTCATTTAATTCCTTATTGATTTCATCTATATCAACATCTTCCTTTAAAAACTCACTTATTTCGAAAAATTTTATGAAAGAAGCAGATAATTTCAAAATTTCACTTTTATATGAACTTGGTACAGAAATTAGAACAATAACATTATCTCCAAATTGCTCAATTTTTTCAGCAAAACTTGGTATAGAAGAAATAATTTTTGAAATAGGAACAAACTCATACTTAGGTATAACTATGAGGGAAGTAAAGAAACCATTAGAAGCAATCTTTCCATCCTTAATTTGATTTCTTATCTCATATTTTAATTTCTTTAATCTTAGATCAAACTCTTCGTTTTCTAAAGCGTCAAGAAAAGATTTAGAAGAATAAAATTCATTCTCAATTTTAGCCAATATCCTATCTATATCATCAAGAGATAAAGGTTCTCTATATTGTGTAGTTTCTTTAATTTTTTCTTCATCGATATTCATAGCAACAGAAAGCTTATCCAATCTAAGTTTTAACTGAGAGAATCTTTCTGAATCCTGACTTTTATTTTTACCAAGACTAAGAAGCTTTTCAACTTCTTTTACTCTAACATTTTTTAATTCAAACTCTCCAAACTTCATAAGAAAGTCTGACATCTCTTTCACATAAGATTCCAAAGTAAGAATATGTAACTCTACCATCTTTTCAGGTAAAAACATAACTACCTCCTAGAGAACAAGTAGCGATCTAATTCTTTCAATACTCAATCCTTCAACATATCCCCCTAAGATTGAGAGATAATTTCTAACATCTATTTCCCTTAGAATAAGTATTGCTACTATAGTAGCTGGATCAAGAGGAGAGCCGATTATTATATTTTTACATAAACCTTTAAGAATAACATCTCTAAATCTAGCAATATCATCAATGTCAGTTATTAGAAAATTAGAAGGCAAGATATTTTTGTCTATTAGTTTTTTAATAAATCCTTCAATGCTAACAGCCATAACTTCTTTAAGAATATCTTTATTATCACCTAGAAAACTTAATTCCTCTATGTACTTCTCAACATCTTCTCCAGCCAAATACTTTATCTTTGAAAATTCAATAATTAAATCATAAAAAGACTTTACTTTCACAAGTTTTCTTAAGTTAGAACCAAACTTCGCTGACTTTGAAATAAGATTTTTGTAGTACTCAATACTAGAGTAAAGTAAAACATCATTTAAAGTAGCCAAAGAAACAATTTTGACAGCATCTCTAAACTTTTTGCTACCTAACTTAACATAAGACAAAAACTCATAATAGGATCTTCTTATATCATCAATTGAAGTTAAGTTTTCTAAATAATCTCTTGTATGAAGGCTACCATAATCAAATAAAAAAATGTCCTTAGAATCATAACCATTTAATCTAGCTCTTAATATAGTATTGTAGTTATAAAACTCATAATACAACATATAAGAACGGAGAAGTTCGATAATTTCTACATCTTTAACTAGCTTCAAGAATTTCTTAGCAAGGTTTATTGGTATATTTAGAACATAAGATTGAAGATCAACAAAAGAGACCTCCATTTGCTCAAATGAAGAAATGGCTTTTTCTATACCTTCATCAGAGAGATTTGAAATGAAATCAATTATCCTAGTAGAAGTTATTTTACCAAACTCATGTCTTATAGGATACATCAGCATATACATTGTGTTTTCATAACTCATGTTCAAATTATCATAAACCTACAAAAAATATTTCAATTTAAAAACAATAAAAACAACGATATTGAAAATTGAATACTTCTTATTCGAAAGTACACTAAATGTTTAGAAAGTAAATTTAGAACTAACTTTTAGAGATACAAAGGAAACCTTTTACAAAGGTTAACAACTTTTTGTTTTATTTCACCAAGTATTTTTTCATCATTTTTATTCTTTAAAGCATCATCTATATATTCAGCGATCTCTTCCATTTCCTGTTCTCCCATACCTCTTGTTGTTACAGTTGGAGTACCTATTCTTATGCCACTTGGATTGAGAGGTGGATTTGGATCGAAAGGAATTGCATTTTTATTTACAGTTATTCCAACTTTATCAAGAACTACCTCAGCCTCTCCACCCGTAATACCTTTGTTTCTTAGATCTATGCTAAACATATGCGAATCTGTACCTCCAGATACGATTCTATAAGCTCTATCCATCAAACTTTTTGCAAGCTTTCTTGAATTAATCAGAACTTGCTTTTGGTAATTTCTAAACTCTTCACTCATTGCTTCTTTAAAAGCAACAGCTTTAGCAGCAATAACATGCATCAAAGGACCACCCTGAACTCCTGGAAAAACTGATTTATCAATATCCTTAGCATATTCTGATTTAGTAAGTATTAAACCACCCCTTGGACCTCTCAAGGTTTTATGAGTAGTCGTTGTTGTAAAATCAGCAAAAGGTATAGGTGAATCATAATAACCTGCAACTACAAGACCTGCATAATGTGCAATATCAGCTAAAAGGTAAGCACCAACACTTCTAGCAATTTCCGAAAACCTCTTAAAATCAATCTGTCTAGAATAAGAGCTAGCTCCACAAACTATAATTTTAGGTTTATACTCATGAGCTAACCTCTCAACTTCATCGTAATCTATGAGTTCTGTATCTTTATTAACCCCATAATAAACTACATTATATAGTTTACCTGAGGAATTAACTTTACTACCGTGAGTTAGATGCCCCCCATGGGCAAGGTTCATTCCTAAAATGGTATCACCTGGCTTCAAAACTGCTAAATAAACTGCCATATTTGCCTGTGCACCTGAATGAGGTTGAACATTAGCATGCTCTGCCGAAAACAATTTCTTAGCCCTATCTATAGCGAGAGATTCAGCAACATCAACAAAGGTACATCCCCCATAATACCTTTTTGAAGGATACCCTTCAGCATACTTATTAGTCAAAACAGATCCCATGGCTTCCATAACAGCTTTAGAAGTAGCATTCTCCGAAGCTATAAGCTCTAAATGATATTCCTGTCTTTCCATCTCTTTAATAATAGCATCATAAATTTCTGGATCAACTTCCTTTAAACTTTTACCTCCCAAAAGATCTAAAAGAGAATTCTTTCTTTTCACTAACTCCTCCATTCTTTACAATCTACTAATTCTAAATAATTAGAACAATTCATTTCAAAAACCAAATAACCATAACTTATTTTTATATTAAATTTTGTTGAAATCTAAAACAAAACTAAAAAATAATTCACTTCATGAGTATTTTAGATATAATAGTAATAATTGGAATACTTTTAGGGATAATTTGGGGCGCTAGAAGAGGATTCATAGGAATAATAGTACTTGTCACTGGTATAATAATAACAATAATACTCATAAATTCCTTTTCTCTTCCACTCTCAGAACTTCTAGAAAAATTAGGTATCAGTAAAAACTATTCATACACTATCTCTATAACCTCAATACTTATCATCTCCTTTATAATATTCTTCATAATACATCTTTTGCTGAAGTCCATAATAGACATATTTAGAATAGGTATAATCAACAGAATACTAGGGGCAATTCTTGGTGGTTGGATAATATTTGTGCTAGTAGGCTCTATTCTCTTCTTCTTAGTAAGAATACCATTAATTAATCTAAAACAACCTCTAAAAAACTCAGTACTAGCAAAATACTCTTACATACACGCAAAAAACGTTATGATACTATCAGGAACTGAAGAGGCAATAAATAACTTTATTGAGGGAAAAGAGTAAATTCGATTTTCAAAATTTTTTTACTACTCTTGGTAACTAAGAACTTATCAGAGACTCTAATTTTATTGTAAAAAATTCCTGCAACTTCTCCATCAATTTCGACTATGATTAATTTCTCCCTTAGTGAAAAAGGTACTTTATCATCAATCAAAATATCTTTAACTTTTTTTCTAATCCCTTTAGATACAATAAAATCACCTGCTTCCCTATTTCTAAAAACAACTTTTCTAGCATTAGACAAATCTAGGTACAATATCCCTTTTCTAGCATCTTCCTTAATGTTATCAAAAGTATCAAATGTATTCTCTAAAACTTCAAAAGAAAATGTTTCACTAACTAAAATTTCAAACTTAATTCCTCCTACCTCGAATTCTTTAAAAAAATTTTGCCTACTTCTCTTTATCGTTATAACAAGTTTATCATACTCTCTAAAAACAGAAAATCTTTTTGTAGGTAAGATATTTTTATTACCCTCCTTCTCGTAAAGTTTAGGTAGTATCGCATTTAAAACCTTCCTAGAAGGTGAAAAACCTAACTTCCTAAAAACTTTCTTAATTACTTCCAAAATAATAAACTTATTAACACCAAGAAGCTTAGATAAATCTACTATGGCTTTATCACTTTCAAAAACTACTACAGAATCTAGATATTTTTTAGTAAAAGAACTTAAAAATCTATAAACACTTTGAAAATCGTTTATTAGATTTCTTAAGTGTTCTCTATAATAGGGAAACTTTTTTTCAATCTTTGGTAAAACTTCCAATCTTATATAATTCCTTTCATAAGCAATATCAAAATTAGTTTCATCAGTAACGAAATCCAATTCTTTACTTTCTAGGTAATCAATTATTTCTCTTCTTGAGCACTCTAAAAGAGGCCTTATTATTCTCCCAACCTTAGGTCTCATTACTTTTAAACCCTCTATTGAAGTGCCTTTAAACATTCTTAAAAAAAGCGTTTCAATATTATCATCCATATGATGAGCTGTTGCTATTTTGTTAAAATTGTTTCTTCTTAGTTCTTTTTTAAGTAAATTATACCTGACAATTCTACCCGCCTCCTCTAAAGATAATTTATTCTTTTTAGAAAAAGATCTTATATCTTCTCTAGCAACAAAGATCTCTACCCCCTTTTTTTTACAGAATTCTATACAGAATTCTTCATCTCTTTTAGCAGTATCTCTAAGCTGATGATTTAGATGAAAGGCTTTTATTTCTAAACTAAACTCTTCTTTTAACTCAAGTAAAACATCAAGTAAAGCAACTGAATCAGGACCTCCAGAGAGTGCTACTAAAACCTTATCACCCATCGAAAGTAGATTATACTTAGTTATTGTATTTCTAACTTTTTCAATAAACCTTTCTTTCATAGTATCAAGTAATTTTATAAGTAAAAATAAGATAATTCAATTTTTGTAAAAGATTTTAAAAAACTCCTTTTAGTGCTCCACCCACCCTCCCTTAACCATCTACAGGAGGGC
>JBMFQU010000100.1:0-6657 GCA_049968435.1 Brevinematia bacterium
GACGAAGTCTTCCTGTAGAACTCAGGGAGGTATTCATAGGAGGGCGTAGCCCTCCTGTATAGAACTATAGGGCGGGTTGGGTGGGGAACAAAAATAAGTTTCTTAAAATCCTTAGCTCAATTAGAATAAATAAACAAATTCTCAATAAAAGTTTGAAACATTAGTCGTTTATATTTAAAAATAATAGCATGATTACGAAAGATGTTGTTAAGAAGGTTGCTGATCTCTCTAGGATAACTTTTTCAGAAGAGGAATTGGATAATTTTACTAAAGAGTTTGCTAATATAGTTTCTTTTGTTGAAATGATAGGAGAACTTGATACTTCTAGTGTAGCGCCCTCTCCTTATCCTATTGATATGGTTAATGATCCAAGAGAAGATATGGTTAAGAATTTTGAAAGACTTGAGGATATGCTTAGAAATGCTCCGAAGACTAAAGAACATTTTATAGTTGTTCCTAAAGTTATCGATAAGTAAGGGGTAATTTATGTTTTGGGATATTGTTTTTATTGTTGTCTCATTTCTTTTAGGTAGTATTCCATTTGGTAAAATTATTGCTTCGGCTAAAGGTATTGATATAACTAAAGAGGGAAGTGGTAATATTGGAGCTACCAATGTTTTTAGAGTTGTAGGTAAATTCTGGGGATTAGTTGTTCTTATACTTGATGCTCTTAAAGGTATTTTGCCTACTTTATTTGTTAAGTGGCTCTATACTGGTGGGGTTATTAGTTTTTATTTGCCTGAACCTTATGTATTTGTAGGTATTTTTGCTATACTTGGTCATATGTTTTCTCCATTTGTTGCCTTCAGAGGTGGTAAGGGAGTTGCTACTTCTTTGGGAGTATTTTTAGTTCTAACTCCTTTTGGGGTTGTTTTAGGTGTGGTTGTTTTTTCTTTATTTCTTCTGATTTTTAGAATAGTTTCAATAAGTTCAATGGCAGCAACTATTTCAGTTTTTGCTTATGTCTTAGTTGATAGTATTTACTCATCTAATATTTCACAAAATTATGTTCTTGTTATAACTACATTTATTGTTATGATTTTGGTAATAATAAGGCATATTCCTAACATAAAAAGGATTATTAAAGGCGAAGAGAAAAAAGTATTTTAAATCTTTTCGAAAATCTCACATTACTTTACTCTTTGAGCAATTGATTTTAAAGTATCTTCATTCCTGTGAAAAAATTGGGTGAGTAGCTAAAAGAGGTTTCTTATTCCTAACTTCTATAAAGTAAGCTTATAAAATAAATTAATTAATACGATTTCTAATCCTACTAGATAGGGGTACCAATAGGAGGACGAAGTCCTCCTGCTGAACTTATGGGCGGGTGGGTGGAGAACAAAAAGAAGCTTCTTAAAAATCATAACTTCTATCAGAAGATAGAAAAGGTTTTTCTTTCTAATGGAAACTGTAAATGTAGTTTTTATTTCTTCTCTTTTGGAAAATAGAGTTGTCAAAAGGAAAACGGAGCCTCTACAGGTGTCAGTATAATTTGAAAGTTAGGTATATATTTAAAATAATTCTCTTGTATGGCTAATATCGTTAGTACTGGTCTTTCAGAAAGTGATATAAAATTTATAAAATCCGTATCTTTAAAGATACTTTTGAAATTTCTAGGTGCTGAGTTTATTGGATTTGGTTTTGGTGTTCCTTTGGCAGCCATTTTGGCTATAGGCTATGGTAACATAGCAGATATTTTTATGGATTTTTATTTTGTTCCAATTGTTATAACTACTGTTATAGTGGTTTTATTTGTTGCTTTGCCTACAAATATTTTCTTAACTAGGAAATTGATAAAAGTTATTCTCAATCCTACCTTTTCTAATATAAAGGAATTTTCAATAGATTTGCCTAGTATTCCTATTACTGCTGCTTTAAACTTGTTTTTGAGAATTTCAATTGGTGGTGTTATTGCTGATGTTTGGGGTTATTTGATTCATTCAGGAATATCTACAGAACAATTTATTGCTTTATCCTCTGCACCTATTTATGGCGCGTTTTCTGCAGCAGTTATATATTTCTTTGTTTTGCAAATGATTTTGGCTTCTTTTAATATAAAACTAAGGGAGTACATAAAATTTGATAGAAGTGAAATACTAGATATTAAATTGCTTTCATTTGTTAGAGTTTATCCTTCTTTGATTGCTTTTAGCCTACTTTTAGCCTTTTCATTGATTTCTTTAGGAGAAATTTTAAAAGCTGGTTTTTGGGGATATGTTCTTATTTCTTTGTCTATGTTTATTACCGTTAGTGTTGTATTCTTTTTTGCAAATAAAGTTTTAAATATATCATTTTCAAATGCTTACAAGATCCTTTCAGAATGGTATTCATCAAAAAAGACAGTTGTTCTTATGGGTTTGTATGATATAGAGGAAGTTATCAGAAGTTTAGAAAGTTATTCTATTTTCTATATAGAGTTAGAAAGTGAGTTGGTCGATTATTCTCGCTATATTAAAAATGTTCTAGAAGTCATGGAGCTAAATAATAAAAAATTATTTTCTTATCAAATTGCTTTTAATAAAGTAAATTTAGATCAAAAACTTGAACCTCCAGATTATTCTAGTATTAGAAATGATTTTGATAGGCTTGCTTCTTCTTTGAGAGAGGTTTCTTCTAGTATTTCAACTTTTAACGCTAATAGTTCTAAATTCTCCTCTTTACTTTCTAGATTTTCTGAAGAAATTTTATCTATTGTTGATGTTATAAGAGCCTATTTGAATAGAGTTGGTAGTTTATCTTTTCAAACTTCTTCTGAACCATTAAAAATTATTGAAAGCGAGGCGGATTATTTGGTTGCCTTTACTAAAGATCAGGTTCTTAAAAATCTATCTCAGATTGAGAAGATAAGCAAAGATATGGAGATGATATTCCTAAACTTTCAGTTAGAAATGTCAAAGATAGGTTATTTAGAAGAGTTTAGAGCAATTTCTTCTCAGGTTAATAAAGTACTAAGAAGTTTAAATGATCTTATAAAAAATATATACTCTTTATCTGGAGATTTTGAAAGGGATATTAAAAGTTTTTACGAAGAAGTTAAAAGAAACTTCGTATTATTTGAAACATCCTTTTTGGAGTTTTCTGATATTATTAAGAAAGGAGAAAATATTAGTAAGATCTTAAATCAAGCGCTGGATTCGAGTCCTAGAATTTCTGAGGTTACTAAACATATTTATTTTTCAATTGAGTTTAGTACTAATTTTAAATATGTTTTTGATTTGAATATCTTAGTTTCTAGGTTAAGTCTTTCTAAAAAGATGGTGTCCAATTGGATTAATGTTTTTAATTCCGTTGGCAAGAAGCATAGTGAGATTGCAAACAAAAATGTAGAAATTTTAAATTCTGTTAAAAACAGTCTTGAAAGTCTTGAATTATGATGAAATCATCTTCTGGTTCTGCTTTGGTTATAGTATTAATGATGGTTTTTGTACTTTCTGTTGTTTCAATTTCAGTTTTAAACTTTATCTCTTTTTATTACTTTGATACTTCTTTTTTATATGAAAGAGAAAAATTAAAACTTATATACAACAAAGAAATTTTGGAAGTTTTAGAGGAAGTTAAAAATGGTATTTTTAATACGAATGTTATCTTAAGAACAAATACTGATAACTTTTACTATAAGGTCAGTAGAGAGTTTAAAACTAATAATAATTTTTATGAGGTTATTTTAGTTTTACAATCTCCTAAGGCTAGATTGGTTAGGAAACTAAAGTTTTATATACTATTTCCTACGGATTTTTCTTATATTAACTTTTCAAAGGTTATTATTGGTAAGGATACTAAAGGGGTGGTTTGGGGATATTCATTCATTGGTGATATTAATAGTGAAAGCGATAATTTTTTCTTTGCTTATTCCTATCCTCCGATTTTTTCAAGTACGAGCAATTTGTTTGTAAGGTCTTATATATCTGATATAGATCTTTATCAGGATGCTACTTCAATTAACTTAAGGATTAAGTATCAGACGAACTTTGTTAATGTTGTTGATTTCAAAGTTCCTATAGAAGAGATGATAAATAAATCTCTTTCTTTGGTTAGTAAGGATTGGATTATAAATAGTTATGAAGATTATGAGGATATATTAAATCCATTACTTACCGAAAAAGAATTCCTTGGAAAGTTTTCATACTCTAGACCCTACCTATTTGTTAAAAGTGATAAGATTGATAATATTTATTTTTCTGAGAAAGTTAATAAATTTTTAAATCCCTTAGAGTCTTCTGATGCTTTCGGTTCTAGAGGCGAAATATCAAAGATGTTTTTTAAGATTGAGAAAAATTACCTTACTTTTGTTTCTTATCCTGTTAGGCTTCTTCTTTCGCCTTCTTCTTTTAGTAAGAAGTATGAAATTGTGTTAAATGATTCTAATGTTAAATTTGTTAGCCCTTATCGTAAGGTGGTAGGTGTTTTTTTTGATTCTACTAATGAGAATGTGCTTAATAGAGGAGTTATTTTAGATAAAGGGATTTTAAAGATTAAATCAGAGGAGATAAAAGATGAATATTACCTCTCCTTGGGAGTAGGTGATGGTGTAAATAAGTCTTTTAGCCTTCCTAAGGATGTTAATCCGCAAAAAGTGTTTGTGGGTGATGAAGAAGTTTCGGGATATTATGTTGAAAACTATAAGCTTATTCTACCTTACCCTCCTAAAAATGGTGATGAGGTTGTAGTTTTAAAGAAGTTACCAACAATTTTTATTCAAAAAGCATTTCCTAGAGATGGAATAAATGTATTTGCTGATAAATTTGAGAGAGCCGAAGTTATTGATTTTGATAGAATATCTAATTTACCTAAGAATGGTATAATATTTTCTTTTTTGCCTTTAGTTTTGAGAGGTAGTCCTAATGAACCTGTTGTAGTTGTTTCTAAGGAAAACATTTATCTGGATAAGGTTAATACTATAGAAAATACAAAGAGTTTATTTGTTGTTTCTGCTAAGGGAGTTTTTCTTAAGGAAGATGTTGAAGTTTTGAAAGATGTTTTTATAGTTTCTCAGCTTGATGGACTCTATAGAGTTAGTAGTTTTAGGGCTGATGATATTTCTAATGAAAGAGATAAATGGATAACTGGAACTTTAGTGCTTACTGGTAGGTTAAAGAACTATGTTTTGTCAGGTAGTAGAGATAGTTATATATTTTCTTACGAAAACCCAATGAATAACTCAACAATTGTGATTTCTAAAAGGTTAGCGAAAGATTATCTTTCCGATACTGTTTTCGGTAAAAATGTTAGGTATATTATACCGTTTCTGGTCAGGTTAGTGAGTTACTAATCATTTAATACATAATTTGCTACCATATCTCCTACTTCTGTTGTTGAGAATCCCATCTGCCCTGCGTTCATACTTTTCATTTGTTTTACGGTTTTCTTAACTGCCTCCTGTATTTTCTGGCTTGCTTCTTCTTCTTTTAGGAATCTAAGCATTAATCTTCCTGCTTCAATTGCAGCTATTGGGTTTATTACATTTTTACCAGTGTACTTTGGTGCTGATCCACCCATAGGTTCAAACATAGATACTCCATTTGGATTTATATTTCCCCCTGCGGCTACTCCAAGTCCTCCTTGAATTATAGCTGCTAAGTCAGTAATTATATCACCAAACATATTATCTGTTACTATTACATCAAACCATTCGGGATTTTTTACCATCCACATACATGTTGCGTCAACGTGTGCATAATCTGTTTTTATGTCTGGATACTCTTTACTAACTTCTTCAAACACCCTAGCCCAAAGGTCATGAGCGTAAGTTAAAACATTCGTTTTACCGACCATCGTTAGCTTTTTCTCTCTTCCATATTTTCTTGCGTATTCAAAAGCATACCTTATCACTCTTTCTGTACCATGTCTTGTGCATATCATTTCCTGAGTTGCTACTTCATTTTTAGTTCCTTTGTAAAGGAATCCTCCTGCTCCCGCGTAAAGTCCTTCAGTATTTTCTCTTATGACTGTAAAATTTATGTGTTCAGGTCCTTTATCTTTGAGAGGAGTCCATACACCTTCGTATAGTATAGCAGGTCTTAAGTTTATATAAAGATCAAGGTCAAATCTTAGTTTTAGTAATAATCCTCTTTCTAGTATTCCAGATTTTACTCTTGGATCACCAACAGCACCAAGATATATAGCATCAAAGTCTTTAAATTCAGAAATGGCACTATCTGGTAGTGTTTCACCTGTTTTTAAATAGTGTTCTGCTCCGTAAGGGTAATAAACAAATTTAAACTTAATTCCAAACTTACTTTCAACAGCTTTGAGTACCTTTATACCTTCATTTATAACCTCAGGTCCTGTTCCATCTCCTGGAATTACCGCTATGTCATACTCTTTTGACATAGTTACCTCCAAAATTAATGTTAAAGTATAATTGCTTAAAGTTTTGTTTTCAATTTATTATAATTTCAGGTTTGAGAGTAAGTAAAATTAGATGCTACTAGTAATTTTTTTTAATAAGTCGGGATGTTTGAAAATCCTATACTACCTATTCTAAACAATTAAAGTAAGAATACTAAAACGATTTCTAACCTTCTATTAGGGATTGTGGGCTTTATCTTTTCACTTATAAAGGAAGATGAATGTTAATTTACTTATTAATTGAGAGCAATGAAGGTCAAGTATACTTTGGGCAGCTGAAGAAGGTGCTAATAGGAGGACGAAGTCCTC
>JBMFQU010000101.1:0-6498 GCA_049968435.1 Brevinematia bacterium
CACCCTTAAGATTCAATAGGAGGGCTTTAGCCCTCCTATGAATACCTCCCTTCAGTATCAACATTCAAGGTTTTATTTCTTATTAGAAACTTATTACCTCTCTTAATAGTTTTAGGAATTTTTAATATACCTCTTTTAGTGCCTCACCTACCCATAAAGTTCAACAGGAGGATTCGCCTCCTATTAGTACCTCCTTTAGAGAAATTATAAGGTTAGAAAAATAAAAATTACCCTTATTGCTTCCAATAAGCAAGTAAATTAATAAAGGTTCATCTTCTTTTAAAATTAAGAAAAGATAAAACTCTTAATCCCTAATAGAAGGTTAGAAGTTGTTTTTAGTATTCTTACTTTAATTGTTTGGAAAAGTAATATAAAATTTTCAAACACTCTTTCTCTAAATTTGATAATAAATATAGGTGTATTTTACAAATTAATCATAGGAGAGAAAAATGAAGGTTTATAACTTTAGGTATTTGATATTTAGTGTAGTATTTTCTTTTCTTTCTCTTCTCTTAATACTTGTTAAAGTTTTTAATGTTTTTTTTATTTCAGATTCAATATTTCTTATTTTGTTGTTTTCTTTTATTCTAATTTCATTTATCATAATTGTTGTGGTTTTTATAACTTTTCGTATCTATTTACTAGATTTGTATCAGAAATATAATAAATTGGTAAAATCTTTGGAAAGTAATGTAGGAGAACTAATTCAAATAGAAGGATTAGAAGAAATTACAAACTCAATAAATAATCTTATAATCGAATATAAAAACTTAAGGCAAGAGTTGGAGTATATTAAAGAAAAAGAATATAAATTAAGCGATTTACTGATGGAGATTATTAAAGGTAATTTAGATATTAAAGTAGATAGTGAAGAGTTTAACCTTGTTAAGAGTTTACTTTCTGAATATAAGAGAACTTTTGAATTAATTTTTGATATTGTAAGAGAAGTTTCATTAGGCATTTATAATTTCCAAGAAACAACTTATAAATTAATTAAAGAATATGACAAATTTAAAAATTTATTTTCAGATATTTATAAGAATATTAAGATAGCATCAGATATTTTTACGGATTTATCAGGAAGATTAGTTAATTTTATTCAAGATACTATTTCTAATTTAGAATTACTAAAGGTTCTTGATGATATTTCTATTAAGATATTATCATCTGCTTCAAAACTTGAGGGTGTCTCGGATAAGATTAAACAAAACTCAGATGATACCTTTAAGGAGATTGATACTATAAATAATATTTCAAAGAGAATTTCTGAAATTTCTGAACGAACATTGCTTCTATCAATGAACGCAATAATAGAGTCTTCAAAAGCTGGAGAGTATGGTAAGGGATTTTCAGTTATTTCTGAAGAAATAAGGAAATTATCTGAATCAATGAATAAATTATCTAAATCAATAATAGATGAAATGCAGTTATTAAAAGGTAAAATTAATTCAAATAAAATATTTTCAGAAGATATATTAATTGAATCTAAAGAGCTTTATAAGAATGCTCAAAGAATAAAAGAAATAAGTTCAAATTCTCAGCTTAAGTTTAAATCAGTTATAGATTCAACAGAAAAATTGTCAAGTAGTCTAAATGATATTTCTTATAAATTTATTTATATTTCTGAATTTAGTGAAAAATTAATTAATATATATAATTTGATGGAAGAAGATGTTTTATACCCAACTAGAAGACAAGTATTTGAGTTGTCATCAATGACGGAAGATACATTTAAGTTGATACAAAAAGAAGTATTTTTAACGTCTTCAAAAGTTACATTGAATATTGCTTTAAGTGGTCATGTTTGGTTTATAAATAGATTATTAGGAAGTATTGAAGGTATAACTCGAGTTTATGAAAATGAAATATTTGATCATACGCAATGTTTGCTTGGTAAGTGGTATTATTCTGAAAACTCAAGTATTTTTAGCAATTTAGCTGATTTTAAGGCTTTAGAAGATATGCATATAAAGTTTCATGAGATATCAAAAGAAATATTAGAAGCTGAAGATAAACATTCGCCAACGGTAGAGCAACTTTCAGTTTCCCTCATGAATTATATGCACAATATCGCTTTGATATTGAAAAAGTTAATAGAATTATTACCCTCCGAATAGCACTCTTAACAATCTGCTTAATCCTTTATCTCCATCAGGAATTTTCATGTTTTCTAATCTCTGTGCTATGTGTTTTAAGTGTAGAGCTGCTTGAGAATTTGGAAATGAGATGACAAAAGGTTGTTGTTTCCTTACTGATAATTCAACAACTGGGTCTTCTGGAATGAATCCTAGACTTTCTATTTTTACTCCCAAGAATTGTCCAGCAACTGTTGAGATTCTGTCAGCAATTTTTATACCTTCTGTTGGATTTTTTACTCTGTTGATTACTAATTTTAAGTTAGAGGATAATTTTAAAGATTCAGAAGAGATAGCCTTTATTATACCATAGGCGTCTGTTATAGCTGTAGGTTCTGGTGTTGTAATTATGATAGCCTCATGTGAGGCAAGCACGAAAGATATAACATTTTTACCTATTCCAGCAGCTGTGTCTATTATCAAGATATCATAGTCAATTAAAGATTTTATCTCTTGAATGAACCTTCTTCTCTCGTTTTCTTCAAGTTCAGCTAGTTGAGTGAATCCTGAGCCTGTAGCTACAATGTCAATTCCGAATTCTGTATTCTTAACTATGACTTCACTTAGAGGCATTCCTCCTTTCATTACATGGTATAGGTTATACTTAGGTATTATGCCTAAGACCACGTTTACATTACCTAATCCTAAGTCACCATCTAGAACTAGTACTCTTTTGCCCATTTTTGAATAAATTATACCGAGATTTATTGCGATGTTGGTTTTCCCAACACCACCTTTACCACTTGCTACAGATATTATTTTTGGTTTTTCTAATACTTCTGTATCACCTAAGGCTTCTTTTAGTTCTTTGAGCTGTTCTTCAATGATCATACTTCCCTCCTATCATCTAAGACCATATATACAAGGTCCATAGGTCTAAGAACAGCAATATCCGAATCTACCCTTTGTCCATTAGTTACGAAGGACAAAGGTACTTGAGATTCAGATATTGCAGCAATAGATGAGCCTAATGTATTAGTTTCGTCTATTTTAGTTAAAATTATATTATTATAATTTACAACGGAATATTTGTTTATTATATCTATCATATCTTTGTACTTAGTAACAGCACTCATTACTAGTGAAATCCAAAGATCATACTTTTTCATGACTTTTATATGTTCACTTAAATCATTAATTGTAAGTGTGTTTTTGGGGCTTGTACCAGCAGTGTCAACAAAAATTATATCGTTGTCTGGTGCAAAGAATTTTAGAGATTCTTCTAATTCACTTTTGTCTTTAATTACTTTTATATTAACTTTAAGTATTTCTGCAAATGACTTTAATTGGAATGATGCACCGGCTCTATATTTGTCAAGAGAAAAAAATACAAATTTCCTCTTTTTGGATAATCCCCAAAGTAATGCAAGTTTTACGATCGTAGTAGTTTTACCAACCCCTGTAGGGCCAACTAAAATGACTATTTTAGGTTTTTTATTAATAACAAGCTCTGTTGATGTTACCTTTATACCTTCAGATATGATTGATTTCACTTTATCTAATACTGTATAAAACACTTGTTTGCTATCTTCTGGGAGTTCGTTATCAACTCTTTCTAGAACTTTTTCTACGAAACCTGGAGGAAAATCTTTGTCTAGTAAAAGTTTTTTGATCATATCAAAATTTGATTCTTTTGCTTTTATGTAAGAAGAAGTTATTTCTTTTATCTTTTTGTTTTCAGTAATAACTTCCTGGAGCATCTTTTTAAGCATTTTTATTTCATCATATAGAGCATTATCAACAGAAGGTTCATTAGAAACAGAATCGTTTTTTAGCGTAGATTTTGGCAATCTAGAGGAAGTGCTTTCTGAATCTAAAACTTGAAACCATACTTGGTAAACTGTTTTACCTCCTATTCCCAGAAATCCTTTTTTCTTAATAGGTCTTTTAGATAAAACTACTACCCTATCAGCGGAGATATTTCTTTTCTTAATCTCTTCATATAGTTTAGGTGTAAGTTCTGACATATTTTCTACTTCTATACTAAAGTAGTTCATACTTTAACCTCCGCTAAATTTTGAGAAAGCGTTATAAAATCAAACTGATCTACTCCAAAAGGTGGTACAACTTCATTATACGATATTACAACAAGATTTTTGTATACTCTTAAGGATACCTCTTTAACTAATCTTCTAATCCTACTTGAGCACAAAACTATTGGTGTTAACCCTCTATCTAGCATTGCCTTTACCTTTTCAGAAAGAAGATTTAAAAATTCTTTTAATAAGTTAGGTGGTACTGCATATATAAAACCATTTTCAGTCTCTCTTATATAGCTAGCCAATGTGTCTTCAAGTTCGGGGTCAAGAGTTATAACTGTAATTATGTTACTCTGATCAGCATATCTTTTTACTACTTGCCTTGCTATTGCTTGTCTTACATTCTCAGTTATAATTTCGGGATTTTTTGTGTATTCAATTGAGTCAGCTATAGCTTCAAGTATAGGGACTATATTCCTTATAGATACACCTTCTCTTAAAAGGTTCTGTAAAACTTTTTGGATTATGCTAAGGTTTTTATTGGGTTCTACTGATTCAACAACGGCTGGATAATTTTGTCTTAAAGTGTCAAGGATAGATTTAGTTTCTTGCCTTCCAAGAAATTCATGTAAATGATCTTTAACAACTTCTGTTAAATGAGTTGCAACTACCGAAATAGCATCAAAAACATCAATTCCATAAGCTTCAACTTGTTTCTTGTATTCTGGTAAAATCCATTTTGCAGGTAATCCAAAAGCAGGCTCCTTAACATCAATCCCTTGTATTTCCAAATCTGGTCTAGGATTTATAACTAAAAGTTTATCTGGATAGACTTTGTATTTACTTACTTCAATTCCTTTTATCTTTATGATATATTCATTAGGATCAAGTGAAACATTATCTCTTATTCTGACAGGTGGAATTAAAACACCATAATCAAGTCCAATCCTTTTTCTTATAAGTTTTATCCTATCTATTAGGTCTCCCCCTTGTTCTTTATCAACAAGAGGTATTAAATTATAACCTATCTCTATCTCCATTGGTTCAACTGATAGTACCTCTTCAACTGATTCAAATTGTTTTTCTTTCTTTTCTTTTTCCTTTTCGATTTTTTCTTTTTCTTCTTTCTCTCTCATGTTCCTTTCCATCATAATGCCAAGATATACAAGTCCTGCTCCTATAATTAACAATTGAAAAGTGGGGAAACCAGGTAGTATTCCTAATATTCCTAAAAATCCACCCGTTATATAGAGAATTTTGGGCTGTATTGTTAGTTGTTTTATGACATCCTTGCCAAAATCTTCACCTGCTGCTGACCTAGTTACAATTATACCAGTTGCAGTTGACATAAGTAAGGCTGGAATTTGAGTAGATATACCATCTCCTACCGCAAAAAGTATGTAATTTCTCAAAGCAGTATTTATATCTTCCCCCCTGATTGCTAATCCTATTATTAGCCCACCTATTATATTTACAAATACTACTATTATTGATACAATTGCATCACCTTGGACAAATCTAGAAGCACCATCCATTGCTCCATAAAAATCAGCTTCCATTCTAAGTTCTTGCCTTTTCTTTTTAGCTTCTTCTTCAGTTATTAAGCCTGCATTTAGATCTTCGTTTATACTTAGTTGTTTACCGGGTAAAGCATCTAATGTAAATCTAGCAGCAACTTCTGATACTCTCGTAGCACCCCTTGTTATTACGATTAATTGTACTATTACGAGTATTATGAATATTATTAATCCTATAACAACATTACTACCTACAACAAAGTTTCCAAACGCCTTTATTATCTCAACATCTAAAGCTGCTCCTTTGGAGAGTATAGCTCTAGTAGTTGAAATATTTAGCCCTATTCTAAATATTGTCACTATTAGAAGTAGGGTAGGGAATACATAAAAGTCGGCAGGTTTTCTAACATAAAATGTTGTTAAGAATATTCCAAGCGTTATAGTTATATTAATGGCAATAAGTGCATCTAGTAAAAAAGATGGCAGAGGAATAACCATCATAATAACAGCAAAAACTGAAGCAATTGCAACTGCTATGTCCATTGAAAATCCACTCGGTAGTCTCAACCCTTAGTTCCCCTCCCTATAAGCTATAATTTAACTAAAGTATATTTTAAAACTCAAATAAATTGCTTTCAATATCCTATAAGAGTGTTTGAATAATACTTTTAATATCTTCTCCTATTCTCCATCTTAATTCAATGAATTATACACCTTTACCACCTCCATTTGAAGATAGAATTTATACTTCTCCTAATAGAAGTTAGGAATTTCAGAAACTTCTTTTAGTACCCCCACCCAACCCACCCTTAAGTTCAGTAGGAGGACTTCGTCCTCCTATTAGCACCTCGTTAATCATTCTAAATT
>JBMFQU010000102.1:0-6460 GCA_049968435.1 Brevinematia bacterium
TCCTAACTTCTGTTAGGAGTAAAGGTTTTCTATTCTTTCTTACTTCTAAAGGAAGAACATAATAAGAAGGTTATAACTTTCATAAAGAACTAAGGGGTGGTACTGATAGGAGGCGAAGCCTCCTGTAGAGAACTATAGGGCGGGAAGCAAAAGAACTTCCTTAAAAATTTTCTAACTCAATTAGGATAATAAGTAAAAATCTTACTTTCTAATCTCTCTAAAGGAGGTAATTAAAAGGAGGCGTAGCTTCCTATAGACGCTTAAGAGCATAAGAAAAGCAAAAGGAATTCCTTAAAAACTCCTTCCTCCTATTATTTTCCTAAACTTTTTAACATCTCTAAATTGTAGAACTTAAGGGAGGTATTCATAGGAGGGCGTAGCCCTCCTACATGGAACTAAAGGGCGGGTTGGGTGGGAAGCAAAAATGAAGTCTCTTAAAAATACTAATTTCTATTAGATTGAGTAAAATTTTATCTTCTAATGAAAGAAGTGAAGGCGAAGCCTTCGCTAATCTAATAGGAAGGGAATACTAAAAGGGATTCATAAAAAATGTGCTTTCTAATCTTTCTAAATAGGAGGTACTACTAGGAGCAAAGCCTCCTGTATAGAACTATAGTGGGTGTGGGCGGGGAACTAAAAGAGGTTTCTAAAAATTCCTAACTCTATCAGGAGTAAGATTTTCTATTCTTTCTTACTTCTAAGGAAATAACATGATAAGAAGTTAGAATTTTCATAACGAACTAAAGGGAGATATTGGTAAGAGGATGAAACCCTCCTAACGAACTGAAGGGATGGGTGGGAAACAAAAAGAGGTTTCTTAACGTTGCTTCCTGTAAGTACCAAAGGTAGGTATCAAAAGGAGGTGGAACATTCCTACGGAACTTGTGGTTGGGTGAGTTACAAGTAGTTAGTTGAAAGAACTATTTAGCGTTTTTTAGGATAAACTATATATGATCTTAAATCAGGTTTTGAAAGAGAAGAGTAAAGTTATAGTTGGGCAGGATAAGGTTATTGAAAGTATAGTGGTTAGTTTATTTTCCGGAGGGCATTGCTTGCTTGTTGGTGTGCCTGGGCTTGCTAAGACTCTTATTGCTAATACAATTGCTAAAATGTTTGATTTTGAATTTAGAAGAATACAATTTACTCCCGATCTTATGCCTGCAGATATTATAGGTTTTGATGTTGTTGAGGAGGATCTTGATAGTGGTAAGAAGAAAATAGTGTTTTATAAAGGGCCTGTGTTTACTAATATTCTTCTTGCAGACGAGATAAATAGAGCTTCTCCAAAAACGCAATCCGCTCTACTTGAGAGTATGCAAGAAAAGAAAATTACTACTTTTGGTAAAACTTATAAACTTGAAGAACCTTTTTTTGTTATAGCAACACAAAATCCACTTGAGCAAGAGGGTACTTATCCTTTACCTGAAGCACAACTTGATAGGTTTATGATGCAAATAAATGTAGATTATCCTTCCTTTGATGAAGAACTAGAAATTTGTAAGTCTGAACCTGATCTATCAAAGGTAAGTACTATTATGAGCAAAAGTGAGTATTTTAATATAGTTGAAAAAATTAAAAATGTTTTTGTTTCCGAAAGTGTTGTTAGATATATTGTATATTTGGTTAGAGAAACAAGACCTAGTGAAAGTAATATTAAGGAAGTTAGAGAGTTCGTTGAATGGGGTGCAGGGCCAAGAGTTTCTCAACATCTTTTAAAAGCTAGTAAAACTTTAGCGTTTATAAAAGGTGATAGAGCGGTTTTGAAGGATCATGTTGATTACCTTATGCCTGATATTCTAAGGCATAGGATTGTCTTGAGTTATTCTGCAAAGGTTGAAGGTATAGATGTAGAATATATACTTAGCAAAGTAGTTGATTCAGTTTCTTTGAAGATTTAGATTTGACTTTTGAGTTGGTTTAATATCTATCTTCAAGTAAGTAAACTAGCGTTTCTAGTGTTTTATTTTCTGAGAAGTCAAGCTCTATAAATTCTCCTTCAGCTCTTTTTACCTTTATTGGAATGTTTAGTAAGTATGTGCTATGATTTAACTTGATTTCTTCCAATTCTACTATTTCGTTTGTTCCTTGAACTATAGGATAGTTTTGTTTTACTAACATTCCAGATTTATTTATATTTAATCCGGTACATTTTACCTTATGATCATTGTAGTTTAAAACTAATTCAAAGTTTTTATTAGCGCTAGGAGTCTTTGTGCTGTCTATTTCCTCAGGGTTATCAAGTTTATCTGTTATAGTGTTTTTACCTTTCCCTTTTGAAGCATAAAGCATTTTATCTGCAAATAATATTAGCTCTTCGTAAGTTTCACCATCGTATGGAAATACAGCAATGCCTATACTCACCGATATTTTTATATCTCTTTCAGAAAATTTTTTCAAAGTTATCTCTCTTATTTTTTCCGCTACTACTCTTGCTCCTATTCTTCTGGTTTCTGGTAAAAATATTACAAATTCATCTCCACCATACCTAAATATCATATCTGATTTTCTTAAACAAGAAGAAATGTAAGTTACAAAGTCTTTTAATATTTGATCTCCTAATTGATGGCCATAGGTATCGTTATAATGTTTGAAATTGTCAAGATCTATCATTAGTATAGAAAAGAATCCACCGTATCTGTTAGCTTTGTATATTTCTTTCTCGATAATTATCTTCAGTGTAGTATAGTTGTATATGTCGGTTTTTGGATCTTTTGATGCTAGGTTTGTTAGTTTTAAAAATCTATCTAGTTCTAGAATTTTAGGGTTGCGTATAACATCTCTACTAAGTAAGTAATTTAAAGCTAATGCTCTTAGATCTTTTTCGGAGTTGATTTTTTCCGATAGTATCTCTTCCCATGCTTGTACTAGTTCTTCGTCAGGTAGGTTTACACTAAATATAACTTCTGTTATTTCCCTAAAGAATTCTTTGTGTATTTCTAGTGTTTTTTTAGAATCTTTTTGGAATTCTTCTAAGATTGCTTTTAGGTTATTTACAAATTCTCTCGTTAAAAACTTTTCATACTTACTAAGGCTTTTTAAGTCTTCCATATATAAAATTATAAATAATCTTTAAAAACTATGCAATAAAACATGAAAAGATGTTTTAGAAATTTAGTTAAATTTAGATTTATAATTATAAGATTGAATTTTAACAAAATAAAATATTTGTAGATTTTTATGATAATTATCTTATAAAATAGATTTAAGATGTTATCTTTAGTTCCAGTAGTTGTTAGTGATAAATTTTTCTTTATAGATATCTCTTATGTTAAAGAGATTATAACTAAGAAAGAATTTTTTTTGATTCCTAAGGTGCCTGATTTTACGGTAGGAGTTGTTAATATAAGAGGTGAGATAATACCTGCTTTTAATTTAAGTTCTCTTTTGTTCGGTAGTAAGTCTTACCTATTCAAAGAGAGATTTATTGATTATCTTGTTTTAGTTTATGTTGATAATAAGAAGATGGGATTTGTAGTTGATAAGATCGGTAAAGTTGTTTATGTTGATGAATCTAATATAAAGGGGTATACTGAAAATATATGGAAAGATGTAAGATTTTTGAAGTTCTTTGTTGAAGTATCGGAACCCAAGGTCTTGGGAGGTGTACTTGATATAGAAGGTATACTTAAGTATATTGATAAGGCTAATAAGGATCTTTATAAAGTGGGAGGTAAGTTATGAGAATAGAATATATAAATCCTTTTGTAGAGTCAACTTTTGAGATAATGTCAGAAATTTTAAAAGCTGATGATATTAGAAGAGGTGAACTTTTTTTAAAGAAGAGTCCTACCATAACATATGGTGTTAGTATAATTATTGGTATAACAGGTCCTGCAAGTGGGAGAATTATATTTGATATGGATAATAAAACTGCTCTTGGTATTATATCTCATATGTTAGGTAGTGAAGTTACTAATCTTGATGACATAGGAGAGGTTGAAAAATCTGCTTTAGGAGAGATAGGTAATATGATAACAGGTAGTGCTATAACAAAATTGTATAAAAAAGGTTATACTTTCGTTTTGACACCCCCGACTGTTGTTGTAGGTAAAGAGTACTCTATAGAAACTCCTCAGATTGAAACATTAGTGGTTCCAGTTGTATTACCTTTTGGTCAAATAGAAATTAATATTGCTCTTAAGGAAGTATAATATGAAAATACTTCTTGTAAGTGATGTTTTTTTGAACATAAGTAAGTTATCATTATCTCTCAAGAATAAGGGTTTTGATACACTTGTTTTAAAATATGATGAAAGTTTAAATTTATCCAAATTTTTTCAAGAGGTTGATGTTATTATTTTTGATCTGCCTCATTCTAAGTTGGTTCAAGTTTTACGAAATTTGGATTCTTCTAATAGAAAAGCAATATTTGTTTTAGGTAGTTCTGATTCTTACAAAGAAATTATAGATCTAGTTAGGTTAGGTATAACTAAGTACATTAAAAAGCCTTTTGATATCTCTACCCTTGTAAAGTACATTCACGAAGTCAATACCCAAAATTACCAAGTTAAGAAAAATTTTGCTATTTATACTAGAAAAGTTAATGATATTTTGATTGTCGTTGTTCTTGGACATCTTTCCGAGGAAGTTATAAAAGAAATTGAAGAAATTGTTAAAAACAATGATAAAGTGGCTATCTCTTTGAATGGAGTAAGTTCTGCAAATTTAGATTTGGAAACGATTAGGGAATTTAGAAAAATTTTGGATTTAGGTAAAAATATAAGATTTATCTTAGTTAGAGAGAAAATAAAAGAGGTTATACTTGAAAGTGGTATTCCAGAGAATTTAATATATCCTAATGAGTATTTAGCTGTGAAGAGTTTTAATTGAGAGGTGTATTATGGTTGAACAAATAAATATTGTTAAGCCTGACGGTAGTAAATATAAGGCTTTAGTAGTTGATGACTCTGCTTTTACTCTTAAACAGATTACTCAAATTCTCATGTCTGCTGGTATAGAAGTTATAGGTAATGCTCCTAATGGAGAAAGTGCTATAAAGATGTATAAAGAGTTTTACCCTAATGTTGATTTTGTTACTCTTGATATTACTATGCCAGATATAGATGGTTTACAAGTTTTAAAAGAGATTCTTTCGTTTGATAAAGATGCAAAAGTTATAATGGTTACAGCGTTAGGTAGGGAGGATATAGTTAAAGCAGCTATAATGAATGGTGCCAAAGGTTTTATTCTAAAACCTCTTGATAGATTGAAGGTTTTAGAAAGATTAAAAGCAATACTTGGTGCGTAATGGTTGGTATAACTATAGGTGATCCTAAAAGTATTTCTCCAGAGGTTGTACTTAAATCTATTAAATCTCTAGGTGAGAGTTTTTTTGATAAAGTTTTGCTTATAGGCAGTTATAATGTATTTTCTTTTTGGAATGATTTTTATAATTTTTCTCTACCTCTTTCTTTATATGGTAGTACCAAAGGGATACAGGTTTTTGACATAGGATATGATAAAGATTTTGAAGACATTGATGATTTTGATTGTGCTAAAATTTCCATATCCAGTATAGATCTTTCGATAAAACTTATAAAAGAAAAAGTTGTTAATTCTATTGTTACGGGTCCTGTTTCAAAGTACAGAATATCGAAAGTTATTCCAGACTTTGTGGGGCATACTGGTTATTATGCTAGGGCATTTGGTATAGAAAATTACAATATGGCTTTTTATAGTGATGATTTAAAAATCGTTTTACTAACAGATCACATACCTTTAAAGAAGGTATTTGAATACCTTTCAGAGGAAAGGTTATTTACAACTATTAATAATGCAATTGGTTGGATAAGAAGTTTTAAAAGGAGTGAACCTATTATTGGTATTTGTGGGTTAAATCCTCATGCTGGAGAAGAGGGTAATATAGGTAATGAGGAAAATTTGATAAAAAGAGTTATTAGTAAATTCAATAACCAAGTTATAGGTCCTTTGCCGCCAGATACTGCTTTCATTGAATATAAGAAAAGAGGACTAGATTGTCTTGTTTGTCTTTATCACGATCAGGGACTCATAGGGTTTAAACTTATGCACTTTGATGATGGAGTAAATGTTACTATAGGCTTACCTTTCGTAAGATGTAGTCCTGATCATGGTACCGCTTTTGATATAGTTGGTAAAGGTATAGCTAATTACAAAAGTATGCTTAATTCTATAAAATATGCTCTCATGTTTGAGTAAATGATTAGTTAAATGTTGCCTAGTAGTATTTTAAAAGTTTAATTCCCCAATTACTGATTGAGAAATTAACAATATCATATATATTCTAAATATCCTATAGTTAAGGAGAATTACTAATAGGAGGACAAAGTCCTCCTGTTGAAGCTAAAGGAAGAGTGGGGCACTAAAAGAAGTTTCTTAAAATTTTTAAAAATCAATTCTTAACTCTATCAGGAAGGATAAAAATTTTCTTATAGGAGGTGTAGCCTACCTTAGATTGCTAAAGGGTAGTACATAATAGGAG
>JBMFQU010000103.1:0-6395 GCA_049968435.1 Brevinematia bacterium
AAGATAAAAAGGGATTATAAGGCAGAAATAGTGGGAATATTTGGTTCTTATGTGCGTGGAGAGCAAAAAAGGGGAAGCGATCTTGATTTACTCGTGAAATTTTATGATGGGGCTACTCTTTTTGAGTTTGTAGGGCTTGCTATCTTCCTTGAAGAAAAACTTGGCATTAAAAAGGTTGATATTGTCCCTTATGATACGGTAAGGGATGAAATCAGAGATAAAATTTTAAATGAGGCAATCTATTTATGAACAAAAGAAATGTAGAAATCTATCTAAAAGATATAATACAGGCGATGGAAGCAATTGAAAACTTTGTAAAGGGTATGGATTATGAAGAGTTTAGAAATAATGACCTTGTTTCAAGTGCAGTCATCAGAAAGTTTGAAATAATTGGTGAAGCAACAAAAAATATTCCACAGGAATTAAGAAAGAAATACCCGGATATACCATGGAAAACAATGGCAGGTTTTAGGGATAAACTTATTCATTTTTATTTTGGAATTAAATATGAAATTGTTTGGGATACTATAAAATTGAACCTTCCTGAATTAAAAGAAAAATTAAGAAAAATAATTGAAGATTTGAGAGGTAAGAATGAACGAGGCAGTAAAAATAATTAGAGAAGAAATAGAAAAAAGGGGAATAAGAATCGTAAAGATCATTCTTTTTGGTTCAAGGGCAAAAGGAACATATAGAGAAGACAGCGATTGGGACTTTTTTGTAGTTATTGACAAAGATTTGCCCTTCAAAGAGAAAAGAGAAATTCTCGGTAGCATTTATAAAAAACTTGCACAAAATATTGATGAATCTTTTGAGATTTTGATTGTTTCAGATAAAAAATTTGAAGAATCTAAGAAATATATTGGCACACTTTCTTATGAGGTTGAAAAAGAGGGAGTGTTGCTATGACATTAAAAGAAATTGTTCTTAACTGGATTAAAAAAGCAGAAAATGATTTAAAAACAGCAAAAGATGAAATGGTGGCTCATAGTCCCGCAACTGATACAGTTTGTTTTCATGCTCAGCAGTGTGTGGAAAAATATTTAAAAGCTTATTTGGTTCTCCATCAAAAATACTTCAGAAAAACTCATAATGTTGCTGAATTAATAGAGTTGTGTAAAGAGGTAGACCAAGATTTTAATAAACTTTACGACTTGAAAGTAGAAAATTTGACTCCCTATGCAACCGAAATAAGATATCCCGAAGATTTTTATATTCCATCTGAAGAAGAAGCAAAGGAAGCAGTAGAAATTGCTGAGAAAGCAAAAAGTTTTATTCTCGAAAAGCTTAAAAAAGAAGGATTAGATATATGAAGCTTGAAAAATACCTTGTCTTAAACAAATACTTTCTTTCACTTTTTGGAGTGGATGAATTTAAAGATTTGAAAAAAGAATTAGAGAATACAAACCCAGGCTACGATAGCGATGGTAGGAGTTATTTTGTTAATAAATTAAGGAGTATGAATAATTTAAAAATCTCCGAAGATAACCTTTTAAGATACGACAAAAATATTACCAACTATGTAAGGAAAATAAACGAGAAGAGACAACCTAAGATTACTCTCAAATACTTTCAATACCTGGCAATACTTTTTACAGAAATCTTTCTTGATAACTTAAAAAACAAAAAACGAGAATTCTTGTATGATCTCAATAAGTTTATGAATGAGTATAAGAAAAAAGAGAAAATTAACATTGTTGATAACTTTTCCGAAGATGACCTGAAAAAGCTTGCCTTTTGGATGGCGACTGGCTCAGGAAAAACATTAATTGCTCATATAAACTATTATCAATTCTTCCATTATCAGTTATTTACACCGGATAATATTCTTTTTATCACTCCAAATGAAGGACTTTCTAAACAACATTTTGAGGAATTACAAAAAAGTGGAATTCCTTGCAAGCTTTATGAAGGAAATTTAAATTATGAGCTCAAAAGCGAAAAAGAAGTGCTTATACTTGAAATAACTAAACTTGTAGAGGAAAAAAGAAGTAGTGGGGTCACTCTACCCGTTGATGCCTTCGAAGGAAGAAATCTTTTGTTCGTAGATGAGGGACATAAGGGTAAAAGATCAGAAGAACAAAAATGGGCAAGATTAAGGAACAAACTTGCAAAAGAAGGTTTTGCTTTTGAATACAGTGCAACTTTTGGACAGATCTTAAATGAAAAAGATCTTAATACTCTTAAGGAATATGCTAGATCCATTATTTTTGATTATTCCTACAAATATTTTTACCTTGACGGCTACGGCAAAGATTTTTCAGTACTGAATGTAAAACCGGGTAAAATTTCAGATTCGGTATTTCAAGAAACAATTTTTTCTGCAAACCTTTTATCTTTCTACCAACAAATCATTACTTTTGAAGAAAATAAACATTTAGCAAAAGAGCATAATATTGAAAAACCACTATGGATATTTGTTGGAACGACAGTTACTGGAAAACAAGAACAATCAGATGTTATCCAGATTGTAAAGTTTATAAAAAGGGCAATAGAAGAAGAAAATTGGCTACAGGAACAAGTAGATAAAATTTTGAACGGTGAAACTGGATTGAAAGACGAAAAAAATGAAGATATATTTAGTCAAAAATTTGAAATTCTAAGGGCAAAAGGAATTGATTTTAACGATCTCAAAAGGAAAGTTTTTGGTGGTAAAGGTGCTCTTGGGATTTACGAGTTAAAAAGCGCTGAAGGAGAGTTAGGGCTAAAAGTAGGAGAAAATGATTACTTCGGTGTTATAAACATTGGCGATGTCCGCGAATTTAAAAAACATTTAGAGAAAGAAGGAATAATAGTCAATCAAGATGCAATATCTAGCTCACTCTTTGAAAATATCAAGAAAGAGGATTCAAAAATTAATATTCTTATTGGTTCAAAAAAGTTTATTGAGGGCTGGGATACTTGGCGGGTATCTTCTATGGGTCTTTTAAACATAGGCACAGGACAAGGACCTCAAATTATTCAGCTTTTCGGTAGAGGGGTAAGATTAAAAGGTAAAGGTATGTCATTAACAAGAAGTGGCAATGAGAAAATTAAATTGTTAGAAACATTAAATATATTTTCAATTAAGGCAGATTATCTAAGTAAGTTTTTAGAAGCGATAAATAAAGAAGAAGTTGAATTTGAAACTATAGAGATACCTGTTAAACCGCAACATGAAGATAAGTGGGAAAGTTTGAAAATTCCATGGAAAGATGAAAGTAAAAAATTTGAAGAACTCAAAGTTTTACTATTGAATATCAATGATAGAATTAATATTAACTTAGATTTCTTACCTAGAATATCACAGTATTTAGCGGAGGAGAGAAAAGAAATAAAAACCAAAGAACTTAAGCCAAATCTCAAGGAAGAAAAGATACCACAAAACATCTTAAATGTACTTAACTGGGAGAAAATTTACCAAGAGATTTGTGATTTTAAGCTAGAAAGAGGGTACTGGAATTTAATTTTTGATAGAAAAGACCTTGAAAACTTGCTTCTTTCAAATAGTTATTCGATTATTGCACCTTTTGAAATCTCAAATCCTAAAAACCAAAAAGACATTGAGAGTATAGAAGATATAGCAGTGTTAGTTATTAAAAAATACATAGATTCTTTCTATAAAGAACATGCTAAACGTTTTGAAACAGAAAATCTACATTATTCTAATGTCAAAGAACAGTTATCTTTATTTAACTTTGAAAAATCAAGTGGGAAATATGTTTATAAGATTCAAGTAAATAAAAAAGAAAAGGACCTTATCGAAAAAGTACGAAAGTTAGTAAAAAATTTAGATGAGTTACTTAAAGCAGAAGATAGAATTTTACCTCAAGTTTACTTTGACAGACATCTTTATTTGCCAATTCTACTTCAAGATGAGAAATTTGAAAAAATGACACCTTCTGGCCTTGTTGAAAGTGAAGAAAAGTTTATTAAAGGGTTAAGAGAGTATTTAAAATCTAATCAGGAGAAATTTAAACACTGTGAGGTTTATTTGCTTCGTAACTTTCCCAAAACAGGTGTAGGTTTTCAACTTCATTGGCATGGTTTCTATCCTGACTTTATTATGTGGCTTAAGGATGGTGATAAACAAACTATTGTTTTTATTGACCCCAAAGGCTTAGAACATACCAGAGGATTAGACGATGAAAAGATACAATTTTCAAAAGAAATTAAAGAATTGGAGCGGGAACTTAATGAAAATAATATAACACTAAAATCTTTTATACTTTCAAATACTGTTTATCAAACCTTGATAGACGGTATGATTAATCCACCGAAAAAAGATGAGTATATACAAAATAATGTGCTATTTTTAGATGATGAAGATTGGCCTAAACTTTTATTTGAAAAAAGTATTTATATGCAATGCTAGGATATAACTAAGGTAATTTTTTTACATTAAATTGCAATATTGATTATATTATCTTATTTTGAGTAAGACGCTAATGTTTTTTTGATTTCTGGTCGTTTAGTATAGTAAAATAGTAGAGGTAATGATATGAAAAAAGCAGTTATAGCAATTAATGGAGAAGGTGAATTGTTTGAAGGTAACTTTGAAGACTCTCCATTTTATTTATTAATTAATGATGAGAATGAAAAAAGAAGAATACGGAGTTATGAGCTAAACCTAAATGAGCTAAAAGATTATGTTTTGATAGGCAAAAATGCTTCAGATCAGTTTAGAAACATTATTAAAGAGAGAAAATTTGATTGGATTTTTTTGAATTTTTCAAATCTTGACGAAGCTTTGAGTTATTTTGAAGACTATTCAAATAAAGTAGAGGTTTTTGATAAAAATACACAGAAGTACGAGGAATGGTTTGAAAGGCATAAATATGTATATCTATCCGAACTAGAAGCAATAAAAAAGGTTTTGCCAAGTGAAGGTAGAGGGATTGAAATTGGTGTTGGAAGCGGTAAGTTTGCAGTACCTCTTGGTATCAAACTGGGGGTTGAGCCTTCAAGAAAGATGGCTAAAATTGCAAAACAAAATGGTATAGATGTAATATTCGGTGTCGCTGAAAATTTACCAATTGCTGATAATAGTTTTGATTTTGCTCTGATGATAGTTACGATTTGTTTTGTAAATGATCCACTAAAAAGTCTTAAAGAATGTTATAGAATTTTAAAACCAAAAGGGAAAATTATAGTAGGTATCGTAGATGTGGATACGCCAGTTGGTAAAGTCTATTTGAAGAAGAAAGAAAATAGTGTATTTTATAAGTATGCGAGATTTTTTTCATCTAATGAGATTTTAGGTTTGTTTAGAAAGGCAGGCTTTACTTTTAAACAAGCTTATCAGGTGCTTTTTGGAGATTATGAAAAGATAGATCGTGTTCAAGAACCTAAGGAAGGTTTTGGTGAAGGTGGTTTTAGTGTATTGGTTGGTGAAAAATGATTTTTATATTGAGTAATCCGTTTTTGAATGTGTTAATTCGTTGTAGTTTTCTCTTTTCTTTCTTGTTATTTCCTAATTTTGTATTTCCAATTGGAGATGATATAGTAAAGTATGCAAAAATGTTTATCGGCACTCCTTATGATACAGATCCTCTGGGTGCTTATGTTAGAAATAAAGTTGTAGTTTATGATAAAGAAGTTGATTGTATGTATCTAGTTTTTAGAAGTGTTGAACTTGCTTTTGGTAATGGAGATGAAGATAAATCTATAGATGTTGCTTTGGATAAAAGATTTAAAACTAAAGGTATTTTAAGTAATGGATTTGTTGTTAACTACGAGGAGAGATTTGAATATGGTGAAGATATGTTTTTAAGTGATAAGTGGGGTAAGTTGGTTTTTACTAATACTATATTACTTGATAAGATTTTTTCTGAGAGATTAAATAGATATGTTAGTTATGTACCTAAGAGGAATTTTAAAAACGTTGCTAAAGATATTAAGAATGGTAGTATTGTGTTTTTCATAAAAGATCCAAGTAAAAGTAAGAAAGGTGAAGTGGTGGGACATCTTGGGGTAATCGAATCTGATGGTTATAATATATTTTTAATTCATGCAAGTGGAAGTAAGAATAGAGGTGGTAAAGTGGTTAGAGAGAAATTTCAAGATTATTTAAAAAGGTCTAGTTATGTTGGTTTTGTTATTACATCTTTTGATATGTGATAGGATAAAAATTGTTTGAAAATTTTATACCTATTCTAAACAATTAAGGTAAGAATACTAAAAACAATTTCTAACTTTCTATTAAGAATTGATGCATTATCTTTTTTTACTTCTAGAGGAAGATTAACTAATTTACTTATTCATTGGAAGCAGTAAAGGTAATTTTTATTTTTCTAACCTTATAATCTCTCTAAAGGAGGTACTAGTAGGAGGCGTAGCCTTCGCTAATTAGGAGTTAGGAGTTTGTAATTAGGGATTTGGGAATAGGTGATTGTGGGATAAGTAAAGGGAGATCT
>JBMFQU010000104.1:0-6035 GCA_049968435.1 Brevinematia bacterium
CTCCTACTGAACCCATAGGGCGGGTGGGTGGGAAAAATACTAAAAGTACTTTTCAAACATTTTTACTTAAGTAAGAAAATCTTAATTATACCTTCTTAAATAATCTATAAGTTCTAAAACCTTCTCTTTTATAATATCTCTTATAACTCTAATTTCGTCAATCCCCTTTCCTTTAGGATCTGGAATATTCCAATCAATGTATTCCTTTGAAGGATAAAAAGGACATGTATCTCCACACCCCATATTAACAACAAAATCAAACTTTTCTATACCAAGATCACCAAAACCTTTAGGTTTATCATTAAGTATCCTAACACCAATCTCTTCCATAACCTCTATAACAATAGGATTTATCTCCTTAGCAGGCCTTGAACCAGCACTGTAAGGATTAATTATATCAAAACCTAATTCCCTAGCAAAAGCCTCTGCCATCTGACTCCTACCAGCATTCTCAACGCAAAGAAAAAGTACATTATATTTTTCCATAATATTTATTCTAAACATAAAGTAAAAAAAATTTTGTAAAATACTCGTAAAATAATAGAAAAATACCTCAAATACAAAACTAAAAAACCAACTTGAGTAATTAATATATAATAAACCATGGATAAAAAATATACATAAAGAGAAAAAAATATACACCAAAACAATCTCTTTAACTTAAAAAAATTTGGCATAATAGTTGCATAAATAGATACAGAAGATTGGAGGTAAAGATGGAAGAAAAAAAAGGATTTACAAAAGATGAAAACATTGAAACAAACGGAGTTAGGAACGAGAAAGATAATGCTAATGAACTTAAAACCTCAGATGGTAATATTAATACAAGTATAGAAAATAAGGTAGAAGAAGATAAGGTGAGCAAAATAAAGGAAATGATACTATCGATGAAGAAAGAAATAGAGGAAAAAGAAAAAAAGATAAAGGAGTATGAAGAGTTACTAAAGAGGATAGCAGCAGATTTTGATAACTACAAAAAAAGAGTAAGTAAAGAAAAGATAGAGTATACTAGATTTGCTAACAAGGATCTCATTCTAGATCTCTTACCGATCATAGACAACTTTGACAAAGCTATAGAAGTAATAGAAAAATCAGAATTACTAGAAAACGTTAAAGATTTATTCGTTGGTATAAAACTAGTTCATAAAGAACTTATAAACCTTCTTTTCAAATATGGTGTAGTAAAAGTAGATCTTGAAGGTGAAATATTCGATCCTAACTTGAGTGAAGCGATAGAAATAGAAGAAGTTGAAATAGAACCACATGAAGAAGAAAAAGAAATAATAGTGAAGGAATATCTAAAACCTTACAAAATGTATGATAAGGTAATTAGAGCAGGAAAAGTGAAAGTTCAAAAAAGAAAGAAGAAGAAAAACAACAACCAAGAAAACAATGTTGAAAACATGGAAGACTATAAACCTGGGGATCAGGATATGGGGACCTCCTCGTGATTTATAGCGGGGAGGTTGTTTTTATTTATTTTTATAAGGAGGTAGTTTATGGGAAACAAAATAATAGGTATTGATTTAGGTACAACTAACTCAGTTGTAGCCATAATGGAAGGAGGGAAACCTGTTGTTATTCAAAATCAAGAAGGCAGCAGAACAACTCCTTCCATAGTAGGATTTACGCAAAAAGGAGAAGTGTTAGTAGGAACACCAGCAAAGAATCAAATGATCGTTAACCCTGAAAATACCATATATTCTATAAAAAGGTTTATGGGAAGAAGGTTTGAAGAAACTGAAGAAGAAAGAAGAAGAGTACCATATAAAGTGGTACCTCATGGAGACAGTGTAAGAGTACAAACAATAGCTGGTGAATTTTCTCCCGAGGAGATATCAGCAAGAATACTAATGAAATTAAAAGCAGCAGCTGAGGATTATCTAGGAGAGAAAGTGGAAAGGGCAGTTATAACTGTACCCGCTTACTTTAACGATGCACAAAGGCAAGCTACTAAAAATGCAGGTATTATCGCGGGATTAAAAGTTGAAAGAATACTTAACGAGCCAACAGCAGCAGCTCTTGCTTATGGTCTTGATAAAGAGGTCTCGAAGAGAGGAAAAGAACTAAAAATTGCAGTATACGATCTTGGTGGAGGTACTTTTGATATATCAATCTTAGAAATAGGAGAAGGAGTATTTGAAGTTAAATCAACAAACGGTGATACCCACCTTGGAGGAGATGATTTTGATAGAAGGATAATGGACTGGTTAATTGACGAATTTAGGAAGGAAACAGGAATTGATCTATCACAGGATAGAATTGCACTACAGAGAATCAAGGAAGCTGCGGAAAAGGCTAAAATAGAACTCTCATCAAGAATGGAAACTGAAATTAACTTACCATTCATAGCAATGGTGAACGGTACTCCAAAGAACTTAATTAAGACATTAACTAGAGCTAAATTTGAATCCCTCATAAGAGATCTAGCAGAAAAAACATTAAAACCATGCGAAGATGCTTTAAAAGACGCTGGTCTAACTGTTAATGATATTGATGAAGTAATACTAGTAGGAGGATCAACAAGAATACCATTAATTCAACAGTTAGTAAAAGATTTCTTTAAGAAAGAACCTAATAAATCAGTCAACCCTGACGAAGTTGTAGCAATAGGTGCCGCAATACAAGCTGGTATTCTAGTCGGTGAAGTAAAAGATATATTACTACTCGATGTTACACCATTGTCATTAGGTGTTGAGACACTAGGTGGTGTTATGACAGTCATAATACCTAGAAATACAACAATACCAGTTAAAAAATCACAAATATTTACAACCGCTGAAGATAACCAAACTGCTGTAACGATACATGTACTCCAAGGCGAAAGACCTTTGGCATCTCAGAATAGAAGTTTAGGTAGATTTGAACTCTACGGAATACCACCAGCACCTAGAGGAATACCTCAGATCGAAGTAACTTTTGACATAGACGCCAACGGTATATTAACAGTAAATGCAAAAGATCTAGGTACAGGCAAAGAACAGAGTATAAAAATAACTAACTCAACTAACCTAACCGAAGAAGAAATAAAGAGAATGGTTGAAGAAGCACAAAAACATACCGAAGAAGATAGAAAAAGAAGAGAACTAATAGAACTTAGGAATCAAGCAGATAATGTAATCTATACAACAGAAAAATTACTCAAAGAGCAAGGTGATAAGATAAGTCAACAAGATAGACTAGAACTTGAGAGAGCAATAAATAACTTAAAAGAAAAGAAAGAAAGCGAAGATATAAACACAATCAAAAAAGCAATGGAAGATTTAACAAACATAACATATAGAATTAGCCAAGAATTGTATAAAAATGTAAATACATCTCAAAGTTACAATACTTCATCACAATCTCAAGAAAAACAAGAAAAACAAGAAGAAAAAGTAGTTGATACAGATTACAAAGTAGTAGATGAAGATAAAAAATAATTCCTAAGGAGGTGTGCTCACCTCCTCTTCTCAATCAAGAGTCTTAAAATTTATACTTCTTGACCTTTTTATTCTATCTTCTTCTAACGCAAGAATTTGCTTTTCCTCAAAGAGATCTTCTATAAGATCTCTATATTCTTCGCTCTCCTTTGACACCTTATCTATTATAGCCTGAATCTCTCTTTTCCTTTCTCTTATCCTCATTATTTTGTAAATGGCTAAAATATATTCAAATTCTTCCCTAAGATTATCACCTAAAATCTTAACTATAGGTGAAGATTTAATTTCTATCTCAGCCTGGATAAGATATAGATTGTTAACATCTTCTTCCGGAACCTCTTCACTGTACAAATAGTTATCCAAAAATGACAAATACGCTCTAACAAGTTCACTTTTAAAATCCTCAAACGCAAACTCTGATTTTAAAACATCAATGAGCTTGTTATCTTTTGTAATCATATAAGATAAAACTAACTCCAACTCCTCAATAGAAAATTTTGAATAACTACTTAAAATATTAACTTCACTCACTTTCTGTCTATTAACATACTTCTCAAATTCTAACCTAACTATACTCTCACTTATTTCTAAAGCCTCAGATAACTTTTTCAAATTCTCATTTTTATCGTATATATTTTTCATAAGAGAGATAAAGAAAAACATCTTTAGTAAAAAAGACATTTTCTTATCTTTTTCATTACTCTTAACAATATCTCTATTAACTTCTATAAAGAAGTTAATAATATCGTAAGAATATTTAATAAGTACATCTTCACTTAAAATTTCACCTTTATCTTCCAAATAATTAACAAACTCATCAGGATCTTTTAGTTGAGTTTTAATTACTTTTACCTTTAAATCAGTATTACTAAGAATTATAGGAACTACTCTTTCAACGGCATTTATACCAGCTGAATCTGAATCAAAAAACAAATAAACTTCTTTAGCAATATTGCTAAACAATCTAATCTGCTCTAGAGTCAAAGAAGTGCCCATAACACCACAAACATTAGTAATACCATGTTTATGTAAAGAAATAGTATCAAAGTAACCCTCCACTAAAAAAACTCTTTCTTTCTCTTTTATAGCTTCTCTAGCATGATCAAAGGCAAAAAGTATATTTCTTTTCTTAAACAAAACAGTTTCTGGTATATTAATGTACTTAACCTTCTCTTCTTCAGACAAAGCCCTACCCGCAAAACCAACTATCTCTCCATACTGATTTTCTATAGGAAAGGTTATCCTATACCTAAGAAGATCAATAGGACCATTAGAAGTATTGACAACTAATTTAGATTCAAAAATAGTCTCATCCGTAAAGAACTTTGACTTTAAGTACTTATAAAGCATATTCCTAGAATTAGGAGCCATACCAAACTTAAATTTTTTAGCAACTTCGGAATTTATACCTCTCTTCTTAAGGTATCTTACCCCTACCTTATCCTTATCACCATTAATAAGATAATAGGAAAAGAATTTCTGAGCCTCTACATTAAGTTGTTTAAGTTTCTTAGCTAAACTTTTATCTTTACTACTCTCTTTTGATAAATAAACATCAATATCAATACCAACTTCTTTACCTATCTTTCTAACAGCATCCATAAATGGTATCTTCTCAATTTCTGAAACAAAAGTAAAAACATCTCCACTTTTACCACAACCAAAACAGTGGAAAAAACCTTTATCAGAAGCAACAGTAAAGGAAGGAGTTTTTTCATGATGGAATGGACATAATGCTACATAATTTTTACCTGATTTTTTTAAATTCACATACCTACCTATCACATCCTCTATTATAACTCTATTCTTTATTTCCGAAATAAGACTCTTTATATCCATAACTACAAAGAAAGAAAATTTCCAAGAACTTCTTCACCATTCTTATGACTTTTCTCAGGATGAAATTGTACAGCAAATATATTTTCAAAATATACCGAAGACACAAAAGATTCTCCATCATACTCTGTAAATGTATTAACTATCTTATCATCCTTAGGCTTAGCATAATAAGAATGTACAAAGTAGAAATATTTTCCATCATCTTTCGATGAAAAGAAAGGGCTTTCTTTAACAACTTTAACCTGATTCCAACCAATGTGAGGAATAGGTCTAGCCTTTTGAAATTTTATGACTTCTCCTTTAAATATACCTAATCCTTCATAAGTACCATTTTCATACCCAACTTCAAATAACACCTGAAGGCCAACGCAAACACCCATAAAAGGCTTACCCTTCTTTATCCAATCTTTAACAAAAGAATCAATATTCATTTTTTTCAAATTTTCCATTACATCACCAAAAGCACCTACACCAGGAAGAATAATTTTTTGAGAAGAAGATAAAACTTCCAAAGAAGAAGTTACAAAAACTTCAACCCCAACTTCCCTACCTACCTTAGTTATAGCATTAAACATACTCCTCAAATTACCAGCCCCATAATCAATAACTCCAATCATGTAATTATTATAAAACAACGATTACGTTACTTTAAATTGCTAATTTATAAATTATTCAAATACCCAAAACATTTTTAATATAATTAAAATCCTTTTTAGTATTCACGCCCTTTAGTCCCCCTACCACCCTATTAGATTAGCGGAGGCTTGACCTTCT
>JBMFQU010000105.1:0-5980 GCA_049968435.1 Brevinematia bacterium
AGGAGGCGGAGCCTCCTGTAGAGAACTATAGGGTGGGAGGGTGGGAATACTAAAAGAAGTTTCTTAAAAAATTCCTAACTTAATTAGGATAGAATGCTTTATATCTTCTTACTTTTAAAGGAAGTGCTTAATAGGGAGTTAGAACTTCCATAAAGAACTAAATGGTGGTACCTATTAGTAGGGTTTTGTCCTCCTACGAACTAAAAGGTAGCACCTACTAGTTATAGTTCTCCTATATAGAACTAAGGGAGATCTTGATAAGAGGGTTTTACCCTCTTAACGGACTTATTGGAGGCTACTAAAAGTGATTTTATTTTTCCTTTTTAGAAAAAGGGGGTATTAGGAGGGCATAGCCCTCCTGTAAAAAATTAAAACTATTGAAACTTTTATTTTAATGTTTTACAATTCAATTAAGATAGGGAGGTGTTTATGAAAATTTTTTTAAGAAAAATTTTCACAATGCTATTAGTCGTACTGTTTGTTGCAGGATTTAGTAATTTATCATTTACTCAAACTGATACTCAAACTAACGAATCGCAAGCTTCTTCTCAAGGTGAAGAAGAGTTAATGGCAGGGCAGACACATCCTACGCCTTCTATGGAAGGTGTTAGAGAAAATCCAGAAAGTGCTTCAATTAAAGATAATGTTATTCTCAGAGGTGATAGGCCTGATAAAGCCAAAATAGTTTTCTTGGATCCTATTGGGGACGATAAAGGACCGGGTTACTATACTTATCCTACCCATCCTGTTTATGTTGTTGGGGGTTTTGATATAGTTAAAGTGGAAATTGACTCTATGGATGATAAAAATGTTACATTTAAAATTACCGTTAATGCTGATTTAAAGCAAGACTGGGGAATGGCAGCGGACTTTGATATTCAATTTGTTCAGATTTATATCGATGAGGACCATTTGCCGGGCTCTGGTTATCTAAAATCAGTGCCAGGTTTGAATATTTACTTTCCGCCTGATCAAGGATGGGAAAAGGCTATTTTGATTTCTCCACAACCTAGATCAAGAGTTGAGATAGAAGTTTCTTCAAAAGCTAAAGATATGGAACAAGATATTGTGATACCTAAGGTTATCAAGGGGGTAGGTAGAACAATAATAGCGGTTGTTTCTAAAAAAGATTTGGATTTAAAACCAAATGATGATATAACTAAGTGGGGATTCCAAATATTCATGCAGTCTAATGAAGGTTTTCCAGACCCTGAAGATGTTTTGACAAGGAATGTTAATGAGTATAGAGGACTTCACAGATGGGGTGGAGGTAGTGATTATTGGGGAGATCCAGAGTTTGCTGATATGATAGTATGGCCAGCTAAAGGTACTTTGCAAGAAGCTAAGGATCAGTTTGAAATACTAAACGTTTGGGAATCTTATCCAGATCCAACGAGAGATGTTAAAGCGGTTGTACCGATGGTTTATCTTGATCAGACAGAGCAGTGGAAACCTCCAATGGGGTATAAAAAGTTTGCTAAGATTATCTCTGAAAAACTAAAACCACCTGCTCCTAAAGATAAGTATGTTTCTGATAACTTTACCTTTGCAGGTAGTGTGAATGCTCAATGGTATCCTAATTTCTATGATGCCAATCCTCCAATAGCAAAGCAAGCAGCTACTTTTGGTGGTGGTGGATTGAATAATACTTTTGTTCCCGAAGCTCATTATGATAATGGTATTTATTCAAGGTTTACGCTTGAATTCTATGGTAAGGTATTTACTGATTTACTTAACTTCTATGCTAGGTTAGAAACATGGTGGGGCTCAGATTCAAGATGGGATGTTTGGACAGGTAATTTCAATAGGGATAACCATGGCCCTCAGTACGTACCTCTCGATTTCCAATCTTTTAGATTCCAGTTTGTAAAACCTCTACCTACTGTAGATTATATTTCGATAGGTAATTACGATGTAAGTGTTGATGCATGGACTGTAGGTGCTGCTTCTTACCCTGATAGAGATAAGTTTAAAGGAGTTTTTGTAGATGGTTCTTCTGAGTTTATGAGTTTATCTTATCATCTAGGTTTGTTCTATCCATTCCCATGGTTAGGTCTCAATTGGAGTTTAGGTAACTATACGCTTAAGGATCATGTTTTGGCTGGAAAGGTATTCTTGAAACCTCTACAGATAATAGGAATAAACGGATTTGAATTATTTGGATCGGGGTATGTTTATACTGATTATGAGTTAGGTAGCCCAAATGATAATAATGCTTACGATACAATAGTTAGATTAGCTAATTCTGCCTTTGATGCTCAAGTTAGATACAATGATATTTTGTCTGGGATTGCTCAGTATGATCTAGCTTTGAAAGGAGGTTTAGCTTTTGTTCAAAAAGGTGTTGATCCTACTACGGGTCAAAAGTTATCTGATAGTGGAGTAGGTATTCCTGGTGGTACGAATGATTTAATCGGATTTTTTGGTCTTGCTACATTAAAAGTAAATAACATATTGGATTTGGGCTTAAATCTTACTTTGCAAGGATTTTTCATATCTAACTACTATTCTATAATGGCTGCTAGAGGTGATTATGCTAATGCCAAGATTCAAGATGTTCTTGAGATGTATGGTAATCAAAGCGCATCACCTTATCCGCAAGATGCAGCACCTTTCCAAAAGTATGGTTATGCTGAAGGTGGTAACCCTGCGTGGGAAAGTGTAAGTAGTGGTGGTTGGAGAGGTATTACTGGTATTCTTGAATATTCTCTCGATGTTTTGTCTTTGCATGGAGAATTTTCTTACTGGGGCTTTAACAATTCTAACTATAATGTATTGCCTTCGGGTTATACCAATGGTCAGCTAGTTATTATAGGAGGAACTAACACGAATAAAGTTGATACTATTCCTTTTGCTATGAGAGGATACTCTTTTGTGAAATATAAATTAGATGTAGGTAATGGTTTGGATATAAAATTGGATTATCTATTTAATTATACTAAGGATTGGTGGCCGTTTGCTCCTGAACATCTAGTAAGAGCAGGTATGGCAAATGCCTTTGAGTTTACTTTTGGTTTTACATATACAAGTCACCTACCAAGGTTATCTCTGTATTATCAATTTACAAAACTCTTTAGAGGTGGTATAGGTTTTGTCTATAGGTATGATATTATTCATGATCTATATCCTGCCTTAGACGATTACTCTAGGGATTATATTGTGAAAGGGTATCATTCATTTGTAGATTTACAGTTTAGTAATCCTCTCGGTAATCTCAGAATTTATCTAGATGGATTTATTGCTGATAATCCTAGACAGATTGGATATGCTATACAAGGTAAGAGAGACTTTAGAGTTCCTCTAGAGTACTATGGTTATAAGTATAACATAGTTGGTTTAGTTGAATTAGATATACATTTCTAAGGGGTTTCCCCCCTTTTTTGTTAGAGGAGGATATTATGAAAAAGTTTTATTTACTTCTGGTTTTGGGTGTAGTTGGATTTGTTATTTCATCATGTCAGATGATAGCTGAAAATTTAGGGCTTTTGAGTACTACTGATACTAATGCACCTGTTTATGGTACTTTTCTTAGGGCGGGCGAAGATCCAGGTTTTATAACATTCTCGAATGCTCAGACGATTGATTCTAATTTAACGATACAAGGTACTGTACTTATAGATACTATGGATCCTGCTTTTGATGATAATGGATATGGTAATATAAGGTATGGTACAGCTTATAGACCTGGAATATTTGATGTCAATCAAGTTAAAGTATCGGCAGATGCTAATTATATCTATGTCTATGTTGCGATGAGAGGTAAGCAGTATGGCTCCGTAGAGGTCGCTAAAAATAACGGTGGTTGGTTATTTGCTAATATAGCCATATTTTTGGGGAAAACTAATTCTAGTCCTAAGGTAACCAATGTAGGTTTCTATTCGCCACAGGACGGAGGAGGTACCAGTGGTGGTCCTACTGGTTCTCTTTCTGCAAATCTTTATACAACTAATGTTGATCTTTACTATGGTGCTGCTGTGATAGGTAATACTAAACCTAATTCAGGTGGTATATGGATAGTTAGTAATTTCTGGACAACTAGTGATGCTAATCGTTTAACAAATATTACTACAAATGATATACTCAGTAAATCACTTACTGTGGGATACTTTGGTACTACAACTATAGCATTTAGGATACCTAGGGTAGGAGATCTTGCAAATAGTGGTAGTAAATGGTGGGTTTTCATGGGTGTTCAAGGTTGGGAAGACTATGGACTTGATACTCCTTGTCCTACTGTGAATGGACATCTGAGATCAATAGGACCATTTGCTTCTCAGTACGATTTCAGAGCTGTTGATGGAAATCTTAATGTTCCTAAATTTGTTGATCTTGTTATTAATAATCCATCTAGGCAAGCAATAATTTGTAGTAATAGGATTATAGATGCTTCTGATATGTTTGAGATAACTTTGCCTTAAAACTTGAAATTTTTTAACTTTTGCTTTATTATATTACTAAGTATTGAAAGTATATGATGAATGTTTTATAATTGTACTGATGTAAGGGAGTTGGATGCTCCCTGTTTTACCAAGGATGGGTTAGAAGAGAAAAATTTTTTAGGAGGTGTATATGAAACTTTACAAGATTTTGATCATTTTGGTTGCGGTGCTTTTAGTGCCAGTAGCGTTTTTTGCAGGTTGTAGCTCTGCTCCTACTGAGGGTGGCACTGGTGGTGGCACTGGTGGCAGCACTGGTGGTACCACTTCTGATAGGATCACAATAATTTTTGATTTTTCAGGCACCTATCTACCAGAGAATTATAGTGTTGTGCCATTCGTAGTAGGTGGATTAAATTCTATTAACTCTAATAAATTTTACTCATGGGATCAGGTTACTAATGGTGGTATAAACCAGGATGGTACTGGTACACAAGTTCTCACTAAGATAGATGCTTCTCACTGGAAATTAGAGATACTTGATGTAGATAATTTGCTTGATCCAAGTACTCCAGTTGAAGTTCAATTCAAAGCTGCTAATTACAATCCCGCTGGTTGGATTGATGTTACGACTAACTTCTGGGGTACGATTGGTGCTCAAACTACAGGTCTAGATAATGAAAAAATTGTTATAAGCAACAAACAGATCATTGAAGCTTACAAGCCTGGAGATACTAATGCTGTACTTCCTGGCCAAAGCACAAATGGTATAACTGTATCAGCTGATGGTAAAACTATAACAATTAATGTTGGTGCTCATGGTGGTTGGTCATTGCATATTGCTTATAGTGTTTCAAATGTATCTGTTACTTTTGCTGTAAGTAATGTTGCTACAAATAAAGGTACTGACGCCTTAGTAGGATATGGTTATACTGGTACTTTTAATGGTTGGTCGAGTATAGAACCAGCTACTATTCTAAGTACAAATGGTGATGGTACAGTAAATATAATTGGTACGATAACATATACTGGTGTTGGAAAGATAGAGTATAAAGTTAGAGCTAGTAATGCTACTAGTGGTAGTTGGGAGTGGGCTTCCGGAGGTAATATCTTCTTTGCTATACCTTCAACTGCAACCACCTATACCAACTATGCTGGTCCTGTGAGTTTCTAGTTCTTTCTTTTAGGGGGGATTCCCCCCTTTTTCTTTTTTCTTATTTTTGTTTATCCTTTTCTCTTGTTATACGGTGATAAATTAAATGTTAAGATTTTTTATATCATTTTAGTGAATTCTTAAACTTCTTAATCTTATTTTTATTGCTTTCCGATTCTACTCTTTCTAGATAATGTAGGTATTAGGAATTCGGAATTAGGAACTTTGGAATAGGTAATATCTTATATCCAATAGGTAAAAGGAGATACTGATAAGAGTGAAAGTTACTACAAAGGGCTGGTGTTAAGCAAGAAGTGGTTTCTTAAGATTTTTAAATCTACAAGAATGAATACTTATTGTATTCTTTTATACCTTATCCTAATAGGAGGTATTGCTAGGAGGCGAAGCCTCCTGTAGACGCTTAATAGCAGGCGAAAAGCAAAAGGAATTC
>JBMFQU010000106.1:0-5930 GCA_049968435.1 Brevinematia bacterium
GGAGAGGGGGCTTCTCACTGATTGGCCTGATGGTGTTATGAAGATTTGGGATGAAGAGGAGTGGATAACGAATGGTCCGTATTGGTATAGTCCACCTCTTCCAAGTTTAAAGCCTTTACTTAGAAGTAATAATATTTCAAATGTGGCTATAGGAACATACATTAAGATAAAGAAAGGGACGAATGAGGTTGTAATATCAGGTTTTCCGGATAGTGTTACGAATGTAGGGTTAGGTAGTTATGGTCTTTTGTGGTATGAGGGGGAGTTTGATGGGATTGATAAGCTTACGAATTGTGCTGGGATATTTCCTAAGGGTAGTAATTTGACAACTAATACTACTAGTTTTATTCCGCCTTATGAGCCTCATAGGAAACCTACTAATACAAACTATGTATGTGAGGTTTTTGGTTATTTCAATGTAGAGGATAATAAAATTAGTGGTCAGATTCGTTACGGTAATATTTTCTATACTGATTATAAGAATCGCGACTATTACACAAACTTTGAGATTTCTTTTTAATATTTAGGGGGCTTTCGCTCCCTTATAAATCCTATTTTGAACTATTTAATGTTTTCTTATTATAATTAGACAGAGTGTCAGAATTTTACCTTTTAAAAGGTGTTTTTTATATAAGGAGATTGTGATGGATTGGAAGAAATCTATTTTTTCGGAGGTTAACTATCAATTTGTTTCTAACCCTTATCCTACATACAATGAGTATGTAAAAGTAAGTTTTAGAGTTCTTAAGCCAAATCCCATTAAAAATGCTTTTATAAGGGCTGTTATTGACGGTGGTTCACATTATGTAAAGATGAACAAAGTGAAAGAAACGAAACATTTTGTGTATTACGAAGGATGGTTAAAAGTATCTCAAAGATTTATTAACTACCACTTTGTTATTGATGTTGGAAGTGAAGTATTGTTTTATACTAGGAGTGGTGTTTATTCTTATTTTCCTACTGAAGATCATGATTTTGTTATAATAGCAGATTTCGAAAATCCATATTGGGTTCCGAGTAGTGTATTTTATCAGATATTTCCAGATAGGTTTTTCCCAGGAACTCCTGATACAAGTGTTAAAACAGGTGAATATGAATATAGAGGGCATAAAACTATAAAGTTAGAATGGGGTACTGATGCTTTGCCTTATAGTAAAGGTTTTTCTTTGGATTTTCAAGGTGGTAATCTTTATGGAATAATTGAGAAAATACCTTACCTTAAGTCAATTGGTGTTAATGCAATTTACATAAACCCTATATTTAAAGCAATGACTAACCATAGATACGATTGTATTGACTATTTTAATGTTGATCCTCACCTAGGTGGTAATGAAGCACTAAAGAAGTTAGTCGATGAGCTACATAGAAATGATATGAGAATCATAGTTGATGTCTCTATAAATCATACGGGAGTGGAACATTATTGGTTTAAAAAGGCACTTTCGGATCCTAATTCTGAAGAAAGAAGTTTTTATTATTTTGATGAAAATGGTAATTATAAAGGTTGGGCAGGTCTTTCTGAGCTACCGCAGCTTAACTATCGTTCTAAAAAGCTAAGAGAGTTAATCTTTGAAGGTGAAGATTCACTAGTTAGATATTGGATAAAGTATTTTGACATTGACGGTTGGAGGTTTGATGTTGCTAATGACACTGGAAGAAATAGTAGAGATCAGTTTGGTAATGAAATATTTTCTAGAATAAGGGAAAGAGTAAAAGATATAAAAAGAGCAGCTTACATAATCGGTGAGCATTGGGAAGATAATATTAGTTATTTATTAGGAGATCAGCTTGATGCTTGTATGAATTATTTTGCTTCTTCAAGACCTCTTAGATGTTTTGCAGGTGAAGTGGATTGGTTTTTACGAAGAGTTGTAGAACCTGGGAGAGGGCTTAAAGGATATACAGGTACTGAACTTGAAATGCAGATAATTCAACATTACACTAGACTACCTAACCAAATAGCATTTTTGCAGTTTAATCTTCTTGATTCTCATGATATTTTTAGATTTCATAATACAAAATACTTTGATAAAGATATTTATAAAGGTATGTTGATAATACTATTTATTTTACCAGGAACTACTTCGATTTACTATGGTGATGAGGTGGGACTTAAAGGTAGGGTGGAAGATATAGAAGGTTGCAGATTTCCGATGGAATGGGATGAAAGTAAGTGGAATAAAGATTTTCTAAATTTGTATACTAAACTTTCTAATCTTAAAAGGAACGAGAAGGCATTACATTTAGGATCTTATAAACCTATTTATGCTGATGAAAATACATTTGTTTTTGCTAGATTTAATGAAGAGAATTGTTTTATAGGAACTATTTCAAAGTCTAATGAGGAGAAAGAAATAGAAGTACCTACTTACTCTACTGGAGTTTTTGATGCTGAGGGATTTGATTTATTTACAGGTGAGAAATTTAAAGCAAATAATGGTTATGTAAGATTAAAAGTGTCTAAGGAAAGACAACTTCTTATAAAGTTTGATTGTGATAATTAAATTTTATCTTATCTTTAAACTTGCTAACGCTATAAGAGCAAATACTATACCTAGTATCCAAAACCTTATGAGTACTTGGGTTTCATTCCATCCGCTTAATTCAAAATGATGATGAAGAGGTGCCATCTTAAAGATTCTTTTACCATTTGTGAATCCGTAGTATATTATCTGTAGTGCTGTTGATAAGGTTTCTAAAACAAAGATCATTCCTACTACTATGAGTAGGAGTTCCTGTTTTGTGATTATAGAAATTGCTCCTAGGGTTGCTCCTAGGGATAGTGCTCCTGTGTCTCCCATAAATATTTGCGCTGGGTGTGCATTATACCAGAGGAATCCACCTAAAGCACCTACAATACTACCTGCTATTACTGCTACTTCTCCTACCCTGTCTATATAGGGTATTAATAGGTAGTTTGCAATAACTATGTTTCCTGCAAGGTATGCGAAAATACCGTAAACTGAAAATGCTATTCCTGCAAGCCCACTTGCAAGTCCATCTATACCATCGGTTAAATTAACCCCGTTTGAAGCTCCTGTTATTACGATAATATAAAACAAAAACATAAACCAAGTAGGTAAGTTTAAAACTAGATTATTTGTGTAAGGTATGAATAGTTTTGTAAAATAAGGTTTGAATGAAGGAATAAAGAGTAATGGTGTTATGAACATTATTGAGAATAACAATTGTAGGGAGTACTTTTGAAAGATCGAAAGTCCTCTATGGCTCTTTCTAATTTTCTTCGTGTAATCGTCAAGAAAACCTATTAGCCCAAATCCAAGCATAATTATTAAGATAAGTATAACATAAATATTATTTATCCTTGCCCATAGGATAGATGATAGTATCGCTACTGATATAAATAGTAATCCTCCCATTGTTGGAGTTCCTTGTTTTTTTAGGTGACTTTCTGGACCAAATTCCCTTTCAACTTGTTTAAACTGTAGTTTTGAAATGTACTTTATGAATGGTGGCATTAATATTAGTACTAATACAAAAGAAGTTATTATAGCCGAAAATGTTCTGAAAGTTATATACTTGAAAAGGTTAAAGCCAAAGAAGATTTCTTTTAAAGGATAAAAAATTTCGTATAACATTTTATTCTCCTTTACTTGCCATTTCGACTGCTTTTATAACGGCTTTGGCTTTGTTTAATGTCTCGTTATATTCACTTTCTGGTGATGAATCATAAACAATTCCTGCTCCTGCTTGTACATATACTTTATTACCTTTTGCTATCATTGTTCTTAAAGTTATTGCGGAGTCCATATTGCCATTAAATCCTAAGTACATTACTGTACCTGCGTAAGGACCTCTTCTTATATTCTCAAGTTCGTCTATTATTTCCATTGCTCTTACTTTAGGTGCTCCTGAAACAGTCCCTGCTGGAAATACATTTTTCATAACTTCCATAGGTTTTATGTCTTGTCTTAACTTACCCTTAACGCTTGATACTATGTGCATAACATGAGAGTATTTTTCTACTACCATATATTCTTCTACTTTCACACTCCCAAATTCTGATATTCTACCCAGATCGTTTCTTGCAAGATCAACTAGCATCGTATGTTCTGCTAATTCTTTTTGATCTGAAAGTAATTCTTTTTCTAGTACTTTGTCTTCTTCCAATGTTTTACCTCTTGGTCTAGTACCTGCTATAGGTCTTGTTTCTAATATTCCGTTCCATAGTTTTACTAACATTTCTGGTGAAGAACCAGATATTGTAATGTCTCCAAAGTTTAAGTAGTACATATAAGGTGATGGATTTATCATCCTCAGTTTCCTATAAACATCAAAAGAATCTGCATTTAACTCAAAACTTAGCCTTTGGGATAAGACAACTTGAAATATATCTCCTTCTTCAATGTACTTTTTCGCTTTTTCTACAATTTTTATAAATTCTTCTTTTTTAAAGTTGGATCTATATTCAACATTTGTTTTGGGTAAAACTTTTGATTGAAAAGAGAGAGGTTCTCTTATTTTTTCAATAACTTCTTCTATTTTTCTAATACCTGTTTGTAGTGCTTCTTTTTCGTATGATACTACAGGTTCTATTGAAATTACTTTTATAAACTTGGATATATTATCAAAGCATATTAATATTGAAGGTAAGATGAAATAAAACTCAGGTAAATTCAAAGTATCTGGGTTTTTATCAGGTATTCTTTCAATATATCTTATAGTATCGTATGAAAGATAACCTACTGCTCCTCCGTAAAATGGTATTTCAAAAGGGTTTCCGCTTCCTACTATTACTTCACTTTCGGATAAATTTTGAATTACCATGAAAGGGTCTTCTGTTATTTCAGTTAAGTTTTCAAATCCTTCAATGTTGTATTCTGCTACGCTTTTACCTTTCTCGTTTGTATCCTTTTTGCTTGCTTTGAAAATAAGAAAAGGTTTTGTTCCTATGAAAGAATATCTACCCACTATTTCATTTCCTATTACACTTTCAAGCAGGAAAGAGTGAAGAGATAGATCTTTTAACTTTAGATATATAGATACGGGAGTTTCTATGTCTCCTGGAAGTGTCCTTTCGGAAATTACTACTCTCATATCTTTAGAGTTTATTTTAAAGATTCTTCAACTAATCTTTTAACAAAATTTCCATCAGCTCTACCTTTCACCTTCGGCATAACTTCTTTCATTACTTTACCTACATCACTTGGAGATTTTGCACCTAATGAATTTATAGCTTCAGCAATTATAGATTTGATCTCTTCTTCTGTTAGTTGCTTTGGTAAGTAAGATTCAAGTATTTCAAGTTCTGCTTTTTCTTTTTCATATAGATCTTTTCTACCTCCTTTTTCGTATAGTTCCATTGCCTCCTTTCTCTTTTTTATTTCCTTTTGTATTACACTTATTATTTCCTCTTCTGTCAATTCCTTTCCACTACCCTTAAGTTCTATTTCTTTGTATTTTATCGCTGATTTTAGAAGATTTAATGTTTGTTTTTTGTTTTCATCTTTATCCTTGACTGCAGTTTTGTAGTCTTCATTTATTTTATCCAGAATCATAATTACCTCCTTAGGAATTTTAATTGTTTTTTATAATTATTTTCTATTTTAATTTTTACTTTTAATTTTAGGGATATTTAATGTAAAGGTTAAACTTCAACTCTATCGGAGTTAGGCATTTGGAATTTGGGATTTGGAATTGGGTAGTTAAAGGAGGTACTAATAGGAGGCCTAGCCTCCTGTTGCACTAAAGGACAGGTGAGTGTGAATATTAAAAGAGTTTTCTTAAAATTCCTAACTTCTATTAGGAAAAGTTTTATCTTTTTTATTTATAAAGTAGGTGCCTAATAGGAAGGCATAGTCATTATACTAAAAGTGATTTCTAAAATAATTTGATGAATGTGCTTAATGATTATTCTAAATAGGAGGTATTACTAGGAAGACAAAATCTTCCTGTGGAACTCAGGGGAG
>JBMFQU010000107.1:0-5847 GCA_049968435.1 Brevinematia bacterium
TGATTTTTTCTTGTTGTGATTTGTTATTTTGTTCTGGAGGTAAATTAGGTAATATATCTAGTGAGTTTGAATCTGTACTTTCTAAATCTAGGTATACATTTTCGTCTACTTTCTTCAAATTTTCTTTTTCTGCTTTTGCTGTTTCTATTCCAAGTAGATCTTTTGTTGGATTATAATCATTTTTAGAATTTGCTGCAATTTCTTGGGTCTTTGGGAAATTTAAGAATTTACCTATCATATATCCTACTATGAAGTTAAATACTGAAAATAGTACTGTGACTAGGACTATTAAAGTTAAGTTAGGAGTATTATTTTTCTTTGTGTTTTGTGGAGTTTTTACACCAAACTCATTGTATTCTTCTCTTTCAAAATTCATACTCACACCTCTTTAGAAAGTTCGGATTTAAAATTTAATTTTTTATTTTTATGTACTAAGTTTTCTCTAATTTTAAGTTATTAGGAATTACGGGATTGAAAATTTTAATCTGGAATTTGGGAAATTGAAATTTTTAGTTAATCTTTACTATAATTAGCAGAATTCAAAGGAGGGAATGATGGGTGTAAGGATTATAGGTACTGGTAAGTATGTACCTTCTAAAGTTCTTACTAATCACGACTTAGAAAAAATGGTTGATACAAGTGATGAATGGATAAGGACTAGGACTGGTATAATCGAAAGGAGGATTGCTGATGAAGGTATTGCTACTTCTGATTTAGCATTTGAAGCTTCTAAAATTGCGATAAATAATGCTGGTTTAAAACCAGAAGACATAGATATGATAATATGTGCTACTATTACTCCTGACATGGTTTTTCCTGCAACAGCTTACCTTGTAGCTGAAAAATTAGGTATTAAGAAACCAGGTATCGATATAAATGCAGCTTGTTCTGGGTTTATCTATGGTTCTTCTATCGCTTATGCATATTTGAAGTCAGGAATTTTTAAAAACATTTTAGTTATAGGTGCTGAAACTTTATCAAGAATAACTGATTGGCAAGACAGAAATACTTGTGTTTTGTTTGGAGATGGTGCGGGAGCTGCGGTGTATACTATTGACAATAGTAGTTCAGATATATTAGCTATTGACCTTGGTGGAGATGGAGGGTGTGCGGATCTTCTTTATATGCCAGCAGGTGGATCAAGGTTACCTGCATCTGAAGAAACAGTTAAAAATAGATTGCATTTTATTAAAATGAACGGTAGAGAAACTTTCAAAATGGCTGTTAGAATGATGACAGAATCCGTTGAAAAAGTTATCTCTAAGGCTAATTGGAGTAAAGATGATATAAAATTAGTTATTACTCACCAAGCTAACATAAGAATAATTGACGCTATTGCTGAATATTTAAATGTTAATAGAGAAGAAAAAGTTTTTGTTAATATTCATAAGTATGGTAATACTTCTGCTGCTTCTATACCTATTGCTCTTGCTGAGGCCGTTGAAGAAGGTAAGATACAAAGAGGTGATAATTTAATATTGGTTGCATTTGGCGGTGGCTTCTCTTGGGGTGCTATAGCTCTAAAGTATTAATATATAGAGGAGAATTATATGGATATAATGAAGGCTTTTATAATGGGACTCGTTCAGGGAATTGCTGAATTCCTGCCTATAAGTAGTTCTGGACATTTAATTGTTATTGATCACTATCTTAGAGGTATTGGTAAAGCTCCCTTTTGGTTTGATATTCTTCTACACATTGCTACTCTTATTGTTGTAATAATATTTTTCTTTCAAGAATTTATGATATTGGTGAGAGGTGGACTAAAGTTTTACAAGTTTTTTTCTGAACCAGAAAGTAGATTTTTTTGGTTGATAGTTATAGCTGTAATTTTTACTGTTATAATTGCTATTCTAATTGAACCTATAGTTGTGAATATTGCTGATGTAAATTATAAATTAGTTGGAGTTTTCTTTATTATAAACTCTTTTATTCTGTTACTTCCGTATATTATTCCTTATAGTGTTAAGGTAAAATCAATTGAAGATATAAGTGTATTTCAGAGTATATTTGTTGGTATTGCTCAAGGTATTGGAGTGTTTCCAGGTATATCTAGGTCAGGTATCACAATTTCGTCAGCATTAATTGTTGGTTTTGATAGAAATTTAGCAGGTGTGTTTAGTTTTCTTCTTTTCATTCCCAGTGTAATTGGTGCTTTTGTATATGAATCTTATAAATACATGAAAGTAGCTAGTGAGGTTTCTTTAAAGTTTGAATGGTCATATCTTGTTGGTTTTATTGTTGCTATCGTTGTTGGTTATATCTTTCTTAGTTTACTCGTGCGATTTTTAAAAGAAGGTAAATTATATGTATTTTCAATATATACTTTTATATTAGGTATTCTTGTTTTGATATTTTAACTTATTTGCCTTTAGTTGATATTCATAGATAGTTTGTTCATAATCATAGTTGCTTATGCGTTCTATTTTTGAAGTTGTTCTTATTGTTTTTTTTATTGTTGTTTCTTTTTCTTCGTATTGTAATACTAATGTTATTACTACTAATCAATCCAAGAGTATTGATAAAGTATTAGAGGAAATGGAGAAATTAAAATTTGAAACTAATTTTTTTATTCATGGTACGAATATTATCTATCCTATAGAGTACTCGGAATTATCATCTTTGAAAGTGTCTTTTGATGTTGATAGATCTTTTGAAGCTGATGAAAAACCATTTTTTATGGACTATGCTAGGAGGTATGAAATAATTTTACTTGTTTCTATACCTACTGCCTACATGGTTACTAAATTTCTTATGGAGCAAGTTTCTTTTTATAACTATCGTGATTACTCAAAGAATTTAAATACTCAACAATGGGCATATGTTATAGCAAGTTCTATTATTATACCCTTAATTATTTCAACTGAGGACTATATTAAATACAAAAAATTTGTTGAAGAGAATCTTAAGTAAAGAGTATTTTGAAATATCTTCTAGTTGTTTTGTATAATTTCTATATGAATTGGGTTGATATTTTATTTTCCTTAGGTGTACTTGTCTTAAGTATTTGGTTAGTTTTTAAGCTTATTAATTATCTTGCAGTATTTTTTAGAGCTAGAGGGATTAGGAATAAAAAAATTTCTCTTCCACCTAAGCTACAAAAGCTTTTACAGGAAAAGAAAGTTTTAGTTCTTTACTTTTCTTCTCCTTTTTCAGAGAAAGGTAGGAATAATATGGGACCTGTTATGAAAGTAGTTGATGAGGAGTATGGTAATGTTATTAAGTTTAATCTTGTTAAAGATAAGCAGGATGCTGAAAGGTTTAAGGTTATAACTGCTCCGACTATTGTTATTATTGATAAAGAAGGTATTGCTAGGTACTATAAAGTAGGGTTTGTACCATATCCTTCAATTAAATCTGTTATTGATAGATATTTAAAACAGTGAATCGTGTTTCTTTATTTTAAGATGATCAAAAGCAAGCTCTGTTGCTACTCTCCCTTTTGGGGTTCTTTTTATAAAACCTTTTTGGATTAAGAAAGGTTCATATACATCTTCTATCGTATCTTCTTCTTCACCTATGCTTGCTGATATTGTTTTTAGTCCTACTGGTCCTCCTTGATATTTCTCAATAAGTGTTTTGAGAATCTTTCTATCAACTTCGTCTAATCCTTCTTCATCAATTTGAAGTTTTTCAAGAATTTCTTTAGTGAATTCATAGTCTATAACATCTTTGTTTTCAACAATTGCAAAATCTCTTATTCTTCTAACTAATCTATTTAGTATCCTTGGAGTACCTCGTGATCTTTTTGCTATTTCCTTTATTGCTTTTTCTTCTAGTCTTATACCTATAATGTTAGCTGTCCTTTTACATATTTTTTCTAAATCTTCATTTGAGTAATAATCAAACCTTAGTATTATCCCAAACCTTGATATTAAAGGAGATGTTAAAAGTCCTACTCTTGTTGTTGCTCCGATTAATGTGAATTTAGGTATGGTTATTTTAATATTTTTTGCTCCAGCACCTTCGCCTATCATTATAGAGACAGAGTAATCCTCCATGGCAGAGTATAGTACTTCCTCGAATGAGGATTTTAATCTATGTATTTCGTCAATAAATAATACATCCCCTTTTTGAAGGTTAGTTAAGATTGCTACTAAGTCACCAATTTTTTGAAAAGCATTTGATACTGTGTATATAAAATTTGATTTTAATTCGTTCGCTATTATTCTTGCTAATGTTGTTTTACCTAACCCTGGTGGTCCTGAAATTAAAACATGGTCTAATGGTTCTCCCCTTTTTAGAGATGATTTTATAAAAACTTTTAAATTATCTTTTATGCTTTCTTGTCCTACAAATTCTTCTAATGTTTTTGGTCTTATGCTTTCTTCGTATTGATTTTCTTCATCATACTTTTTAGGTGATAAAATATCTTCCATAATATCTCATTATAAATAGTTTGTGAATCTGTTTTCTAAAAAATGTTGAATTTTTACATTTACTTGCTTTAAGGGATGTATCATTCTAAAAGAGATATCAAGAATAGGATGGAGTCCTTCTATTTACTGGATTGCTGTGGGCGGTGAAGGCGAAGCCTTCGCTAATCTAATAGGGTGGGTTAGGTGGGGAACAAAAATAAGTTTCTTAAAAAATTCTAACTTCCATTGGGATAGATAAATATATTTCTAATGGAAGGTAAAACCTTAATGTTAAGACTGAAGGGAGGTATTCATAGGAGGGCGTTAGCCCTCCTGCGTAGAACTTAAGGGCGGGTGGATGGGGAGCTAAAAGAGGTTTTCTAAAATTCATAAAACTATTAAGAGTAGTGTTTTATACTTTTTTATTTTAAAAAAATTGCCTGATAGTAAGATTAGAACTTTCATAAAGAACAAGGGAGGTAATAAAAGGAGGGCGTGAGCCCTCCTGTAGATGCTTAAGGGAGGGTGGCGGGGCGGAGAACAAGAAGAGGTTTCTTAAAATTCCTAAATTCTATTATGGGGGAATGCTTTATATTTTTATTCCTAAAAGAAGATTAATATTAATTTACTTATCCATTGAAAACAATGAAGGTGGAGCCTGCCTTGGACGGCTAAAGGAAGGTATTCATAAGAGGGCCTAAGCCTTCTACATAGAACTGAAGGGCGGTGTGAAAAATAAAATTCTCTTGAAATTGAATTTTTATCGATTTATAATAATTTTGTAGGTTAAAGTGTGGTTAATTGGAATTATACCTGTAATTATTTTTATTTAGAAGGAGGTAAGTTATGAAAGGGAAAGCAAAATTTTACTCTCTAAGAGAGAGGTATCACCTCTAGTGCTTTGTGTAAGCAAGGAAGAAGTATTTTAAACTTGCTTACGAAGTTTATTTTCAAAGGTAGTATTGCTACCTTGTTGGTTGTAGGGGTGGTTATTATGGCACTTCTACAGGGGTGTTCAAGTACAGTGCCAGGGAAGCAGGAGGGGCATGAAGACATTTCGCCATTAGATGCTGAAGGAGTAAAGGCACTTTATAGAAATTAATTAGGAGGTATGTTATGAAAAGAATTTTATTTTTGTCTTTAGCTTTTTTGGTTGCTTTATCAATGATGAGTTGTGAGCTGTTGGAGAGATGTGGAGTTAGTATTGATCCTCCTCCACCTCCCACACCTCCCACCAGTTTAGGAGAAGTAGATATATTCCTTACTAACTTATCTAGTGAGAATATAACGGTTGAGATAGTTACTTTGCTAAGGGATAGAGATAGTTCAAACTTATTTGTTTTGGATAATAGAAAACTTTCAGTATCTCAAAGTAATTCTCTCTGGGAAAGAGTTATTATAGGTACCGCAGGGGAGAGGGGGCTTCTCACTGATTGGCCTGATGGTGTTATGAAGATTTTGGATGAAGAGGAGTGGATAACGAATGGTC
>JBMFQU010000108.1:0-5827 GCA_049968435.1 Brevinematia bacterium
CAGGGAGGTATTACTAGGAGGGCGTTAGCCCTCCTACATAGAACTTAAGGGTGGGTTGGGTGGGGCACTAAAGGAAGTTTCTAAAATTCCTAAATTCTATTAAGAGTAAATACCTTATCTTTTTTCACTTCTAAAAGACTTATTGTTAATACAAATCTTTCTTAACTTACTTAATGGAAGTAGTTAAGGCGAGGTTTTTGCTAAATTAGAAATCTTAAATTTTTAATTTATTAATAAATTTGATATTCTTAGAAAAATTTATTATAATTTAGTGAATAATTAATATATCCATATCGAGGGGATAAGGTATAAAGATTTAATTAAATTTGATCTTTTGTTTTTATAGGAGGTTATATGAAGAGGTTAATTTTTATATTTGTAGTGCTGTTTAGTTTAGGGAGTGTAGCTTTCCCAGTATCTTTTGGTGCTTTTGGTGGTATAAGTGAAGGTTTGTCTTTTAGTCCGACCTTTGTTGTACCTTTTGATCCTATGTCTGTTGACTTGGATCTGGTTGGTGCATATGGGTTTAACCAAAACTTTGATTTGCAGTTCTCTTTGTCAAGAGTTTTGTTTGAATTTTCGCCTTTTAATGCTATATGGAATGGCTTATGGGTTATGCCTAGGTTTGATTTTGGTGGTTTTTCGATATTGCCATACAACATTTTGGCATTACATATTGGTTTTGGTGGAGGTTTTACAGTTGGATTACAGTACCATACAGAGTTATCAATAGTTGATAGTATTTTTAGTATAGAATTTAATGGTATTTTTAATATTATTCCAAATCCTACTTTAGATGGTATAGTTGCACCAGTATTTTACCTTGAGAAAATTTTGAATGTACCTATTGCATTGTATCTTGAAAGTGATTTTTCAGTCATACCTGATTTAGGTTCAGATATTATTCTAGGTATCTATTGGGGGATTGCTAAAAATTTAGGAATCAATTTAGGTTATAACTTTAATTCTTCTTTAGTTGGTTGGATCTCTTTCTCTTTTTAAACTTAAGGAGACTTTCGTCTCCTTACTCTAAATCTTTCGATTAAATTCTTACATTAATTGTAGACTTTTTTTTAATGTATTTCCAAGTTGTTATATAGTTTAAAATATTAATTATGGTTAGGAGTTATGTTGAGGTTAAAGGTATAGTGGAAGGTGTAGGGTTTAGACCGTTTGTTTATAGAGTGGCTAATGAGCTAGGGCTTTCGGGTTAGGTTAGAAACGATAGTAGTGGAGTTTATATTGAAGTTGAGGGGACGGAAGAACAAATTAGAAAGTTTGTTGATATTATAAAAAAAGATTATCCTAAAGCTAGTGAAATTTTTTCTATTGATTGTAGGTATATTGAACCTAGAGGTGATAGTGGATTTAAGATAGAAAAGAGTAGTTATAGTGAAGAAAATTTGCCAGTTATACCTCCAGACATTGCAATTTGTGAAAAGTGTAAGGAAGAATTGTTTTGTGAGGATAATAAAAGATTTCTTTATCCTTTCATTAATTGTACTGACTGTGGGCCTAGATTTTCAATAATTGAGGATGTTCCCTATGATAGAGTTAATACTACCATGAGAGATTTTGAAATGTGTTTATTTTGTAAAGAAGAATATGAAGATATTCTTAATAGAAGATTTCATGCTCAGCCTGTTGCTTGTTTTTACTGTGGTCCTCATTTAGCTCTTTTTGATAGTTCTTTGAATAATGTTTTTGGTAATTATCCAGCCGATGAAAATGATAGAAGAGAGTATACTAAGATGGTTATTAACGAAGTTGCTAAATTAGTTTTAGAAGGGAGTATTATTGCTATAAAGGGTATAGGGGGTTTTCAGTTAATTTGTAGAGCTGATGATGATAATGTTGTTATTAGGTTAAGAGAAAGGAAAAGAAGAGAACAAAAACCTTTTGCGCTGATGTTTAAAGATTTAGATCACATTAAGGAATATTGTTATGTGAGAGAGGAAGAAGTTAAATTGTTAACTTCTTATATCTCTCCTATTGTTTTGCTTAAGAGAAAAACAGAGGTAGGTATTTCTAAGTTAGTTTCGCCTAAGAATCCCTTTATTGGTTGTATGTTACCTTATTCTCCTTTACATGTTTTAATTATGGATAAGGTAGAAGTGCCTATTGTATGTACGAGTGGTAATTTATCTGATGAACCTATATGTATAGATAACGAGGAAGCTTTTTCAAGGCTTAGGGATATAGCAGATTATTTTTTAGTACATAATAGAAGGATAGTTAGACATGTTGATGATAGTGTTGTAAAAGTAACTCCTTATGGTAATCAAATTGTTATAAGAAGAGCGAGGGGCTTTGTTCCTAAACCCATTATTGTATCTAGGGATTTACCAGCTATCTTGGCTGTAGGTGGTCATTTAAAAAATACTATAGCTATTTCTAAAAAGAATTACATTATTCTAAGTCAGCATATAGGGGATCTTGAAACTTTTGAATCTACTAAGGCATTTTATAGGGCTATTGATGATTTTCTTAAGTTTTATGAAGTTAAACCTAGCTATGTTATTAGTGATTTACATCCTGATTATATATCTACTCAGTTTGCGGAGGAATTTTCTAATAAGTATTCCATACCACTCATTAAAGTTCAGCATCACTATGCGCATATTTTATCAGTTATGGTTGAAAATGGTATAATAGAAGATAATGTTATAGGAGTTGCTTGGGATGGAACGGGGTATGGTACTGATGGTAGTATATGGGGGAGTGAATTTATTGTTGTGAATAATAATGGATTTGAGAGAGTTTTTCACTTCTTACCTATACCTCTTGTTGGAGGTGAAAAGGCCATAAAAGAAAACTATAGAATAGGTATGGCTTTACTTTTGTCTTCTTCTTTACATGAAGAATGTGAAAAGATATTTGGTCAAGAAAAATTTTTTGAAAATATTGTTAAATTGTACGAAAAAGGGATTTATGTGGAATCTTCTGGAGCTGGTAGGCTTTTTGATGGAGTTTCTTCAATTATTGGTATCTCAAGTTATTCAAATTTTGAAGGGCAATCTGCTATGGAACTAGAGTTTGCGTTGTATAATTCAGATGTTAGTGATGATTATTATGAATTTGACTTTGAAGGCGATATAATTGATTGGACTAAGATTATTTTAGGAATAGTTGAGGATTTAAAGAGAGGGAGTGATAAAGCGAGAATAAGTTTGAAGTTTCACAACACTATGGGAATGATCATTGTGGAGGGGGTCTTAAGGATTTTTGAAAGAACTAATATTAAGAAAGTTGCTTTGAGTGGAGGAGTTTTTCAGAATAGTTATTTAATTGATTTTTGTTTAACAAAACTGAAGGAACAAGGTTTTGAGGTTTTTTATAATAAGCAGGTGCCACCTAATGATGGTGGTATTTCTCTTGGTCAGATAGGTTATGTAATGAAGGAAGTATTATAACTTAAAGAAATTTTTTAATTTCAAATGTGTTTGCTTTGTTTGAAAAGCGTTATTTAGAATTTTCCCATGAAAGTAAAGATTGAAGAATTTTCAGTATCAACTAAAGGTAGAGGGGATATTGTTGATCTTACTAGAGTTGTTGAGCAAGTTGTTTCTTCAAGTGGAATTAAGAATGGAATTGTTAATATTTTTTCTCCAGGTTCTACTGTTGGTTTAACTACTATGGAGTATGAACCAGGGTTGAAAAAGGATATGGATATATTCTTTGATAAACTTGCCCCTAGAGAAGTTTATTACTACCACAATGAAACATGGGGTGATGATAATGGAAGTTCTCATATTTTGAGCAGTTTGTTTAAACCTTTTTTCTTCTTTCCGGTCATTGACGGTAAAGTTATCAGAGGTACTTGGCAGCAGGTTGTACTATTAGAATTTGATATACGATCTAGAGATAGAAAAGTTATTATTCAAGTTTTAGGGGAGTGATGAAAGTAATATTTCTTACTATTTTCCCAGAGATAATAGAATCTTATTTTTCAGTTAGCATGATGGCAAAGGCTATTGAAAGATCCTTGATTGAGTATAAGGTTATTAATATTAGAGATTTTTCTGAGGATAGGCACAAAAAGGTTGATGATTATGTATTTGGTGGTGGAAGTGGAATGTTGTTTAAGCCTGATGTAGTTTATAGTGCTATTGAGTATTCAAAGAAGATTTTGCCTAACTCAAAAACTGTATATATGTCTGCCAAAGGTAGATTGCTAAATAAAGATGTGCTTAAGGAGTACTTAGAAATTGATGAACTTATTGTACTTTCAGGTAGGTATGAAGGAGTTGATGAAAGGATTATTGATAATTTTGTTGATGATGAGATTTGTATAGGTGATTATGTTGTAACAGGTGGAGAATTACCATCACTTGTTTTTATAGATGCTCTTGTAAGATTGAAAGGTTTGATTAAAAGTGATGCTATCGTTTCAGAGAGTTTTTTTTACGAAGGGTGGCTTCTAGAGTATGATCAATACACTCGTCCTAGAGAGTTTAAAGGATTTAAAGTACCAGAAGTACTTATAAAAGGTAATCATAAAGAGATAGAGAAGTGGAGACATTTATCATCTTTAGTAAATACCTATCAGAATCGGCCTGATTTACTTAGGAATGTTAGACTTTCAAGAGAAGATGTGAAAGTTCTATCAGATTTTTTATTTCTAACTAAAGGTTTAAAAAACTATTGAAATTAACTTGACCTAAATATTAGAATTCAAAAATAATTGGATAGGAGTGGAGAGGGGATTTTGTGAGAGGCCCTAACATAGATTTGTCAAAATACGAACTTGATCCGGAAGAAGAAGATAAGAAATGGAGAGAATATAAAAAAACAAGAGATATATCTATTAGAAACTTTTTTATTGAAAAGTATTCTCCTCTCGTTAAGTATGTTGTTGCTAATATGGGTATTTCCGTTAATGATCAATCTGATTATGATGATTTGGTAGGTTGGGGCATTGAAGGGCTTATAGATGCTATTGAAAGATTTGATCCAGAAAGAGGAGTTAAGTTTAAAACCTATGCTATTATAAGAATAAGGGGTGCGATTTACGATAAACTTAGGGAGATGGACTGGATACCTAGATCTGTTAGGCAAATTGAAAAGGAATATCAGAGAGCTTTGTCGGAGTTGCAGTATGAGTTAGGGGAGAAACCAACAGATGAAATGATCGCTCAAAAGCTGGGTTTTTCAATGGAAGAGTATGAAGAGATAACGATGCGATTTCAAAACTCAAGAAGCTATATAAATTCACTTGACGATGCTATATTTCCTGATTCTTCTTCAGATGGCGTTATTACTATCGAAGATATTATTGAGGCCCCTAACGAAACTTCAAATCCCGAAAGTATAGTTATAAAGGAAGAAATAATTCAGAAAATAAAAGAAGCTATAAAAGAATTACCAGAAAAGGAGTTACAAGTTATAATGCTTTATTACCATGAAGAGTTAACACTCAAAGAGATAGGAGCTGTTTTGAATGTTACAGAATCAAGAGTTTCTCAACTTCATGCTAGGGCTTTAGAACTTCTTAAAGAGAAGTTAAAACCTTTCTTAAGAGGTAGTAAAGGAGATTAAAACTTTTTTATTCTTAACTTAACTATAAGAAGTAAAAATTTTAATTCTTACTCGAAACAGTGAATTTGTAATCTTCTAGGTGCTAAAGGGAGATATCAAAAGGAAGGTTGAACCCTCTTACTGAACCATAGGGCGTGTGGGGAACAAAAAGAGCTTTCTGAAAAATTTTAACTTCTATTAGGATAGATAAATATATTTCTGATAGAAGGTAAAACCTTAATGTTGAAACTGAAGGGAGGTATTCATAGGAGGGCGTAGCCCTCCTACATGGAACTAAAGGGAGGGTGGG
>JBMFQU010000109.1:0-5821 GCA_049968435.1 Brevinematia bacterium
TAATGAAATTGCTTTTGCTCATAATTGGGTTAAGATTTTTAAGAAACTTATTTTTCCCCGCCCTTTTGATTCTACAGGAGGACTTCATCCTTCTATTGCTACTCCCCTTTAGTCATCCAAGGTAGGCCAGAACTTCTATAAGATAATTGTCATACTTCCTGATAGAGCTAGAAATTTTTTAGTAGCCCGTCCTAATAGATTAGCTAAGGCAAAGTAATTAGATTTTTGATAAACTTATTATATTAAGTTTAAAATTTCCTTATGCTTGAAAGTATAAAAATCAAAGATTACGCAATAATAGATGAGATTGAATTAACATTTGAAGATGGATTTAACGTTTTTACTGGAGAGAGTGGAGTTGGTAAATCAATAATCGTTGATGCACTGAGTTTTTGCTTAGGCGAAAGAGCAAACCCTTCAATCATAAGAACTGGAGCCCAAAAAACAACTATAGAAGCTATTTTTTATATAAAAAACAATTCCATAAAAAACAAAATAGAAAAACTAGGTTTTTCTTTAGAAAATGATAGAATCATTATAAGGAGAGAGTACGATACATTAGGCAAAAATAAAATAACTATAAATGGTTTTACAGAAACTTCAACAAGAACACTAGAATTATCAGAAATACTCATTGACTTTCATGGACAACATGAACACCAAAGCTTGTTAAATCCAAAAACTCATATTGATTACCTAGACGCATTCGGTAATTTCCAAGAAGAACTTGAGAAAGTTAAAGAAAAATATCGCCAAGTATTAGATATAAAAAAACAAGTAGAAGAACTAAAAAAAATTTTATCACAAAAAAAGGAAAGAATGGAATTTTTAAAATTCACAGTTGAAGAACTAAAAAACGCAAACTTAAAAGAAAACGAAGATAACGAACTTGAGGAGAAATTTAAGTACATAACAAACTACGAGCAGCTTTTGTTTGGAGTAAATGAATCATTAGCAATCCTTGAAGAAAACGAAATTTCAAGCTTAAACTTACTAAGAAAAGCTACAACGATCATAAAAAATCTAACAAAATACAATCCCTCATTTGAAGATTTATTAGTCAAGCTAGATGAAGCACAAGACAACATAAAAAGTGCTACTTCAGAACTAGAAAAGACAAGAGAAAAAATAAACCTATCTCCAGAGGAAATAGAAGAAATTAACAGAAGGATAGATCTAATAAGAACCTTGAAGAGAAAGTACAACAAATCAAGCACAAGTGAGCTTATTGAGTACCTACATCAATGTGAAGAAGAATTAAAGAGAATAGAAATTGGAGATGAGGAACTATCTAAACTAGAAGAAGATTTTAAAAAAACTTTATCAGAACTTAAAAATTTATCATTAGAACTTTCAAAGAAGAGAATAAACAAAGCGAAAGAACTTGATACAAAGATAATCGAAAAACTGAAATTAATGGCTATGGAAAAAGCAATTTTTAGAACTGACTTCAAGTACTACAAATCAGAAGACGGATTAATCGAAGTAGAGGGTGTAAAGATAGATGTAAATGAAAAAGGTATAGACAGAGTTGAATTTCTGATTTCAGTAAATCCAGGAGAAGAACCAAAACCTTTAAGAAATGTAGCTTCGGGTGGGGAAATATCAAGAATAATGCTTGCAATAAAAAGTGTCTTAGCAGACACATCAGAAGTTGATATGATGGTATTTGATGAAATTGACGTAGGAATAGGAGGACATACTGCAAATGTTGTAGGAGAACTTATAAAAGAACTATCAAAAAAACAACAAATAATAGTGATAACACATCTACCACAAGTTGCCTCTAAAGCAAATTCTCACTTCAAAGTAGAAAAGATATTCAAAGACAATAAAACCATAGTCAACGTAAAAAAACTTTCATTTGAAGAAAGAAAACTCGAAATAGCAAGAATGATAGGAAATGAAAATGAGACTGGTATAAAGTATGCAGAGGAGTTACTATCAAAACATTAACTTCCCAAAAAATCTTTTAACTTTTCAATAGTCAAAGATGAAGTTTCAAAGTTTAAGAACTTCTCTACATACTTACCTATAATATCAAATTCTACATTAACTTCACTACCATACTTTTTATACTTAAGGTTAGTATTATTAAATGTGGATGGAATAACAGCAATTGATAAAGAAATATCATTAAACTCATAAATAGTTAAACTTATCCCATCAATAGCAATTGATCCTTTATAAACAACATATTTCATAAAATCTTTAGGAACAGATAAAGTCAATTTATACGATTGACCTATTTTATCTATAGATTCAATAACACCGATTGTATCGACATGTCCTAGAACGATATGCCCGTCAAGGAAAGTAGAAGGAGTTACTGGTAATTCTAGATTAACAAATTCATTAGGTTTTAACTTTGAAATGGTACTTTTCGTAGATGTTTCATAACTTACAAAAAATGTATATAAACTATCTTTAATTTCAGTTAAGGTGAGACAGGCACCATTAACTGCAACACTACTGCCTATCTCAACCTTACCTAAATTAGCTTCAATGACGATCTGACCTTCACTTTTACCTTCCAAACCTTTAACAATTACACCAGTATGTTTTATAAGACCCGAAAACATAGATTAGAATTTATACTTTTCAAAAAGCACTTTATTAGCTGCTGACAAACTTATTCCCGGTTCAAATTTATACCCTAGATCTCTTAAAGTAAATTCTAGAGCCTGTAGCATTACAACAACATCTCCTTTATCAACATACCCAAGATGCCCCAATCTAAATATTTGTCCTTTCATTGAACCTTGCCCACCTGCAATCTCAGCACCATACTTATTCCTCATGAGCTTAGGAATTTGATTACCATCAATACCTTGAGGTACTTCAACCGCGGTAACAGCCTTTGAGAAAAATTTATATTTACAGAAAAGATTCAACCCAAGAGCTTTAACACCTTCTCTAACAGCTTCAGAAACTACAGTATGCCTTTGAATGACATTCTCAATCCCTTCTTTTTTCATAAGTTCTATGGCTTTATTCAAAGCCATTATCAAGGTAATACCTGGTGTCCAAGCAGTAGTTTTATCAGCAACTGCCTTTTCTTCTTCCTTCAAGTTAAAATAAAACTTTGGCAAGTTTGATTTCTCCATATACTTTTTAGCTTTTTCAGAAAGAGCAATAAAAGAAAGTCCCGGAGGAATCATAAACGATTTTTGAGATCCACCAACAAGAACATCAATACCCCAATCATCCATCTTAACTTCATCACAACCAACCGAAGTTATACCATCAACAATTAGAATAGCATCTGTTCTAGAAACAATCGAAGCAATTGTTTTCAAATCAGAAGAAACACCCGTTGAAGTTTCGCTATGCTGAAGCAAAACAGCCTTGGCATCTGGATGATCTTTAAGTGCCTTTTCAACCTCCTCAGGCTCAACACAATATCCATAGTCTCTTTTTAAGGTTATAACATTCAAACCATAAGCTTTACAAATCTTCTCCCACCTTTCACCAAATTTACCAAAACTCAAAACAATAACTTTATCACCCTCAGAAAGAGTATTTTCAACAGCTGCATTCATAGCACCTGTACCTGAAGAGGCAAGTATATAAACATGCTGTTTTGTCTGAAAAACATACTTTAGCCCCTCCCAAGCATTAACAAGTACCTCACTAAATTGTGAAGTCCTATGATGAAAAATAGGTTTCGACATTTCGCTTAAAACCTCTGGTGGTATCTCTACCGGACCTGGCGCATACAAATGGTACTTTACTAACATTCCCATATATTCCTCCTCAATAAAACATCTTGAAATGATTTTGTATGTAAAATCAAGATTATTTCAACCTTTTGGCTATTGACCATTACCTATTCAAAGAAAAATACTGATTTTCCAAACAAGATATTAGATTTCATTTGTAATACAATTAGGTAAATCTTTATAATTAATGTATGAAATTTTCTATAGTAACACATGGTTGTAAATTAAATCAATTCGAAAGTGCATCTATAGGAAGTGCTCTTTCTAAACTTGGGCTTAAATATACAGAAAATTTAGAAGAATCAAACATAGTAATTTTTAATTCCTGTACTGTAACTGACACAGCTGATAGAAAGGCAATAAAGTTTATAAAGCAGATTAAAAAACTCAAAGAAAAAGATCAGAAAATATTTATAATCACAGGATGTTTCGCACAAACTGATAAAGATAGACTTATAAACTTTAATCACATAGACCTAATTGTTGATAACAAGCTAAAACATAAAATACCAGAAATAATAAATAATTATTTAATTACAAACTCTCTTCGAATAACTCAAGAAAAACTTTCAAGAAAAAGTAGATTTGAGTTTGATCCTGATTCTTTCCTAGGGAGGACAAGAGGATTTTTAAAGATACAAGATGGGTGTAATAGATTTTGTTCCTTTTGTAAAGTGCCTTTCGCTAGAGGAGGTAGTATATCTCTAGAATTTGAAGAGGTAATAAGAAGATTTAAAAAACTTTTAGAGATTGGATTCAAGGAAATAGTAATAACAGGAGTAAATATAACAAACTACTACTGGAATGGATTAAGCTTAAAAGACCTAATAAAAGAAATGATAAACATAAAAGGTGAATTCAGAGTTAGACTATCATCAATAATGCCTGATGAATTTGATTTAGAAATACTTGAATTTGTAAAAACAGGTAAACTATGTCCCCATCTTCATATATCCCTTCAAAGTGGATCTGATTATGTAATAAAGTTAATGAAGAGAAATTATACATCAAAAGATCTAGTAAAGCTCTCGGAGAGGGCAAGAAAAATCGATGAAAACTTTGGACTTTCAGGAGATGTAATTGTAGGATTTCCAGGAGAAAAAGAAGAACACTTTAAAGAGACTATAAAAACAGTTGAAGATATGATGTTTTTTAGATTACATATTTTTCCATTTTCACCAAGAAGGGGAACATTAGCATCGGTAATGCCAGATCAAGTACCATATGAAGTAAAAAAAGATAGAGAAAGGATACTAAAGGAAACGGTAACTAAAATTTCAGCTAACTTTAAAAAGAACTTACTCAACAAATACATAAGAATAATACCCGAAGAGATAAAGGAAAACAAAATATACGGATATGCTGATAACTATTTGAGAGTAATATCCAACAATTTAAACTTAAAGCACAACGAATTTGAGTATGTCAAAGTAGTTGATATAAAAGAAGATGATATGACATCAGTAATAGCTAATTAACTACTTACCTATTTGAAGGGACTTTTCAAACATTTGTCTAGTTGTATTTACAACAGTAACATTTGCTTCATAAGACCTAGAAGCAGAAATCATATCAACCATTTCCTGAACTATATTTACATTAGGATAAAGGACATAACCTTTATACTTACCATGTTTTATAGCATCAGGATGAGATGGATCATAAACCATTCTCGGAGGAGAATTATCTTTTTCAACTTTAACTACCTTTACACCAGCTCCTTGGCCTGGCTGTAGAGCTTCAGGAAGTAAATGACTTTTGAACTTCAAACTATCATCTCTCGGCATAAGCACAACTCTTTGCCTTTGGTAAGGACCACCATCGGTAGTTCTTGTAGTTTCAACATTAGCAATATTATTAGCAATAACATCTAATCTAAACCTTTGAGCAGTTAAACCACTACCACCTATGTTTAATGCTGTAAACATTCCCATATAACTTTATTTTCGTAAAACTTCTAAATTCTTTAAGTTTATTTAGTAATAAAAATTTAAAAACTACTTTTAAACTTCATATTTCTAAAAATTAGAAAAACAAAAGTTACCTCTACTTGATTCCATTAGAAGGTAAAATTTCTATTTCTCCTAATAGAAGTTAGG
>JBMFQU010000110.1:0-5809 GCA_049968435.1 Brevinematia bacterium
GGAGAACTTTGAGAATTTTATCAACGGAAATTTTATTTATTTCAGTATCTATTACTGCGATGAAGCCGTTTTGATGGATGAAGACTTTTGGGTAGATAGAGAACACTTTTGAGAGATTAATATCCTTTGTTTCAAGGATCTGGGTGTTCTTGATAATTGAAGTATGGTTTTCTTTCATGGAATTCTTTTCGATAAGAAGGATTGTTTCTGTTTCTTTGAAAAATTTATGGTGATGAGGAGCTAGAGTTTCAGGAGAAAAAGCTACTTTACCTTTTTCGGTATCAAAGAAAACCACTTTAGCTTTTTTCTCTTGATAGAGTTTTTCTTCTTTTTCAATTATTTCTTTTCCTTGTTCAAGAAGATTTTTTTCATCAAGTTTCTGGTATAAGATTTTCCAAGAATCCTGGTAAGAAAGATTCATTTTACAAACTTCGAGAAAGATTTTTCCGATTTCTGGATGTGGTTCTGAGAGAAGGATTGTTTTTTTCATTTTATCTAGTTCGTCGTTCCAATCTGGAGAGATACCTATTTCAGAAAGGGCTTTTGGTCCTTTTTTGTCGGTTATGTCAATACCTTTCAGGAAAGTAGAATTGAGAATACTTTCTTTGTCTTCAATTGGGAGCCAGTTTAAAACTAAAACGAGAGAACATGGAAGATTGAGATCTTGATGGTGATCGAAATTCAGCAATTCAGGGTTATAGTCTCCTCCCACGTCAAGAAGAAGGATATGGGGGTCATTTATTTCTTCTTGGGATATTTCTTGTGGGGCTTGAAGTTCAATAGAGGTGTTATTGTAATAAATTTTCAATATAGACAATGCAAAAAAGTCGTCAGCGTGGTGTGGTTTTTTGTGAGAAATGATTTTTTTGACCATAGTCTACCCCCCTTTTATTTTATTCTTCATTATAATTTAGACCAGGACAGTTTCATTCAACCATTTAGGTAAAACTTTTTGAGTTTTTGAAAGAAAATTCAGACGATGAAGGTTAATCGTAGTTTGTTTCTTCTAGAGTTCTTTTTGATTGGATCCTAGCTAAGTATTTTTCTCTTTATTTTTCATGTTTTCCTTCCATGACTTTTTTGATTTCAAGCAAGACTTTGAGAAAATCTAAATATCTGATATTTACACCACCGAAATAGCCGTTATAAAGATCAAATTCGTAATACCAAGGTGTGAAAACAGGGGAATCGCTCATTTCGTGGAGTTTTTTCAATTTGGGATTGGTATATACTTCACAATAGCAAGATTTGTCAAATAACTCATCATATTTTTTATTAAGTTCTTGGATTTTTTTCTTAATTTCTTGAATATGTAATTCGTAGTTTTCCAAGTCATAAGTTTTTATAATTTGTTTTAGTTCTTCTTCTACATCTTTTGGAAATCTTTTTACTCTGACTTTAGCGATAAAAGAACCGCTACTTTTTAATCCTTTGCCCCAGTCCTTGTAATCGTTATGGGACAAAGGACATCTACCTCCGCTTTCTGTATCTACTGGTAAAGAAATTACTCTCAAATCAATTTCGGGGAAGTAAAAGAAGACCAGATCTTCTTTCTCGATTCTGATATACAATCTTCTTTCCTTTAATGAACATGTTTTAGCTGTCCATGGATTGAAATAAAAACACTTTATTTTGCCGATTGGATCCTCATAGAGATCCCAATCGGCTATATATACAATAGTAAAATAGTCTTCTCCGAAAGTTTCTTCCCAAAATTCAAGTTCTTTTTTAAGTTCATCTATTTTCTCAAGAATAGCCAATCTTTCTTTTCTGAGAACTCTTCTTTCGGCAAGTTCTTCTTCATTTATTCTGATTTCATTTTCAATTTCTTCTATATTTACCTCTTTAAGAATTTCTAACGGATTTTCTTTGAAAACAGTATATCCACAATATTGGCACTTCCAGCTACCGAAATTATCAATGTATTGTCTGCTGTGCCAGGTTTTTTTGACAGTTTGAAAACCGCACACAGAACATCTAACAGTTCTTTTACACTCCGCTTCAGAAATTGGTTCAGCGGAAAGAACTTCAAACTTATGACTTTCCTCAAGTTCACACTCACATACGTGATGTATATCATCTTTTGCTTGAAACTTATGTATATGAGGTTCCAATCTAACAATTGGAACCTCTTTCCCACGTTTATCTATGATTGTTCTGATAACATGAATTTCAACATATTCAGTGTCAGGAATTGAAGCTGGAGAGTTTCTATCAATCAAATAAAATCTTCCTACTAAAGTAAAAGCTCTTTCACTTTTAAAATCTAGCCTGTGTTTTTCTACTATTTTGACTTTTTTCATATTTCCCCTCCTTTTTAGTTGTATTTATATAATTCCCACTTTCAGATAGACCAGTTTTATTTTTCTGACTACGGCTTTTTTGATGACAGTTGTAACATACGGAATACTGTTGTTTTTAATCCTTCGCACTTATAAAAATCTGACTCTCTTTTTTCTCTATTTTTTCACCTTATCAAGATATTTTTTAAGTTTTGCAGCTGAGGCGGTAAGAGCTTTGTCTTCTATGAGCTCTTTTTCAAATTCGCGAATATATTTTTTTGAAATATAAGAGTAAGGATGATTAGAACATTTTTTAATAAGTGTAGCTGTAAACTCTATGAGGGTTTTTATATCTTCTCTATTTTTTTCTGCTTCTTTTAAAGTCATATACAAATTGAACAAGAGCTTTTCAAGATTATCTACGTAAAAACCTTCGGGAGAATACCAATTCAAAAGTTTCATAATTAGTTCTTCAAGGTTTATTCCACGGACTTCTGATTTAAGAACTTCATTAACACACTCACATATTGAGTCAAGTTCTTGGTCTGCAAGTCTTATGATATTTGCTTTCTTTAGGATTTCTTCTATATTTTCAAACTCAACGCATCCTGTTTTGACAAAAAACTTAAGGATTTCTTTTAAGATATAACTCTTTAGGTTGATTCCAGAAGGAATATAGAATTTCCAGGGTTTTTCTTCTGTTTTTAAAAGTTCAATAAGTTTTTTTGTTTTTTTGAAGAGTTCTTTATTATTAAATATCCTAGTTGAAACTTCACGAAGTATTTGGTAGTATTTTTCTTTAGGAAGTCTTGAAAGAAGTACATAAAGAGTCATAGCAATTTCTTTTTGACTAAAAATTTTTTCATTGGTCTTTTTTTCTTGATTTAATTTTTGGATGAATAGATCAGTAAAATTTTCTAGATCTTCTTCTTCATCATAAAAGAATTTAAAGATCTCATAGAGATAGTAAACAGTAGCAGTTAAATCTTTACTTTCTTTGAAGATTTCCAGTAATGCGTGGTAAAGTAAGGTATAATTCTTTGATTTTATGGTGTTATGAATTATTATATTTGTGGATTCACTTGCCGAAAGAATAGTATTAACAAAGTCTTTTATTTTTTGTTCAAGGGGGGCTTTTTCGAAGAGATTGATTTTTACTTCGTTTTCATATAAGGAACGAGTCTTATTTTCTATCTCAAATTTAAAGCTAGACTTTTCTTGGAAGAAGAGTTCTCTTAAAGGATCTTTTTCATAAATAGTGGTCATGTATTTTATTATTTCATCTTTTGCTTTTATTAAATCAGGGTAAGGAAGGTCGGTTTTTATTGCTATGGAAAGAGATTTTGTTTGAACAGTATTTAGAAGGAAGTTCATAGCTTCAATTGGTAAAGGAGTTAGGTTAAGAGTGTTTGTGAGTTTAAGATAAACGTCTACGTGGTCGAAAAAGTTTGATCCTTTTATTTTTTTAAGAAAATTTACAAAGTTATTTTCTGTTTTAAAGTAATCTTTTATAATAAGCAGGGAATGCAGATTAACTTCAAAAGATGATAAAATAGAGTATTCAATATTTTCCGAAACCTTGTTGAAAAATTTGTCGAAATTTTCAATAAAGTCTTTAAAAAGAAGCAGAAGAAGGAAGTTACTTAGGTGGATTTTGTTCTTAATTTCTTCTTGTACAAATGTAAGTTTGACTTTGTTTTTAATTTTAGTTTCAAGGTCTTCTTTAGTAAGGTAAAAGAGAGGTAGGGTAAATCGGCAACAAGTACCTCTCCAATACAAGTTATGAAAAGCTGAGAAAAGAAACAAGAGAATATAAGGAAAGCCTATAATTTCAAGGAGATCTGGAACGTAATCAATGTAGTCTATTTTAGTTTTAGTTATTTCTTCTTCTTTTTCATTATCTCTTTCAATGGAAATTTCTTTAAAGACTTGTAGACGTTCTAGATTATGTTCTAGATTATCTAGAATAGGATCTTTAAGAGTTATCAAATAATAGAGTTTATTGTCTTTCAGAACATAGAGGTCACAGAGTCTATCTTTTTTGACATAAAGGTAGATAGGTTGTAGATCTTGGTATCTTAGTTTGTAGAGCATAGATTACCTCCATTTTTTTAGTTTTTATTTCGATTATGTATAGGCCTTTTTATAAGAACAGGATCGATATATCTTCTACTTCCTCTTTGAGTTTTTGGAAAAGAGTTCAGAGTAAAAGTGAAATGAAATCAGAGTGAAAACAGAGTTTGGGGGAGTTTTTTGCAAATTGCAAATTTTTCCCCCTTCGGGGGAATTTTTTGCAATTTGCAAATTTTTCCCCCTTCAGGGGAATTTTTTGCAAAGAGCAGAATTCACCAAAATTACGAGAAGCCGCCGGGAACGGTGGAAGCGGTTAAAAAGGAGAAATAAGGAGTGACTAAAGCTGAAAAGATAAAGAACACCCTCCGGAAGTCTACCAATCTTTTTCTTCTTTCATAGCTTTTTTAAGTTCGATTTTGGCTAGATATCTTTCCCTTTTATGTGTTTTTCTTTTAATTTTTCTTCTAACATTAGTATATTTGGCATCATATTCCCAACTGAGCCACTTGTTTTTCATACTACCCCTCCTTGAAATTTTTTTCCATTTTACCTAGACCCCTCCAGTTTTAGTTTTGCAAGAAAATAAAGTACTTAGAGAAAGCATAGAGAATAGCCTTTTCCAGTAGAAGGTTTATTTGAACCAGAGGAGGTTTATTCTTATGTTCCCAAGTATGTTACTTGTTTTTCACTTCTGGTACTTTATAGAGACCAAAAAGAACTAAAATGATTTAGTGTTTCTAGATGCACTTTTTCTGAATTGTAGTTCCCAAGACTTTTCATGGAAAAATAGAATTTAACAAGCTCTAAGAGTTTCTTATTGTTTTTAAAGAAAAGCAAAAAAGCACAAAAGTTTTCAATGTTTTTGTTGGTGAAAATGTTAGATAAAGCGGTTTTGTCTATGTTTCTGAAAATATCTTCTTGATCAAGTTCTAGGAAATTGAAGCCTTTTGTGAAGGCGAGTATATCTTTTTCAGAAAAGGTAGATACGCGAAAGATTGCACTGTGTTTTGTGCCATAAAAGGAAATGATTTTAGCTACTTCTTTTTCGTTCAATGGAGGAGTTTCATTCGTGAAGGCATAAAGAAAAGTTCCTACAATGAAGGAAAGAGCGTATTCTTTGTTAGTTTCATGCACATTTTCTACTTGCTCAAGTAGAGGATAAAGGATTTCCAAGGGTTTTTTCAGGTCTTCTTTTATAGGGTCTAGGTTCTTATTATGTTTAGCAAGAATTATTATTTTTTTGTAGATGTTATTTAATATTGCGATTAAAAAGCCTGTGGAAATTTGTGGGTAGTGATAACTGCTTGATACATGTTTGTAATTTTTGGTATTGTGGTTTTTGACAAGGGTTTCAAAGGCAATTTGCATGATTGAAAGACGGTCTTTTAACCTAGCGAAAATGGATTCTATTAGCATAACTTGCTCCTATTTTTAGTTTTTTGATTTTTTAGAAA
>JBMFQU010000111.1:0-5703 GCA_049968435.1 Brevinematia bacterium
CTCCTACATAGAACTAAAGGGCGGGTGGGTGGGGAAAAAAGATTTCTAAAATTCTTAACTTCTATTAGGAAAAGTATAAATTTTACTTTCAAGAAGATACTAAAAGTATATTTCAAACATCATTTTTTCTATTTGAAATAAAATTGAAAGCTTTCTTAAAATTTTCATATGCAGGGGGGATAAATATGAAGGAGAAAGAAGAAAGTAAAAAAGATTTTAATTATAACCAATTAAAAGAAGAGGCTACCAAGCATCTTGAAGATACTATAAATGTTTATAAGGATGAATTAAAAAAGTTAAGAACAGGAAGAGCGAATATTGCAATTATTGAGGATATAAAAGTTGATTATTATAACAACTTAACTCCTCTAAAACAAGTAGCAACCCTAAATGTAAGTGATGCTTCAACAATACTAGTTTCACCATGGGACAAAAGCATAATAAAGAATATAGAAAAAGCTTTGTTATCAACTAACATAGGTTTCAGTGTAAGTGTAGATGGAAATAATATTAGAGTACACTTCCCTCCATTAACAGAGGAAAGGAAAAAGGAGGTTATAAAATTCTTACATAACAAGGCAGAAGAAGCCAAAGTCGCAATAAGAAACATAAGGCATAAGTACTTAAAAATCATAAAACAAGCCCAAAACGATGCTCACATAAGTGAAGACCTAGAAAAAAGGTACGAAGAAGAATTTGAAAAATTAACACACAATTATCTCGAAAAAATAGATAACTTAACAAAAGCAAAAGAAAAAGAGATAATGGAAGTATAATGTTTGAGGATCTTATAAAAGAGCTTGACATATCAAAATTACCAAAGCATATTGGAATAATAATGGATGGTAACGGAAGATGGGCTAGATCCAGAGGGCTACCTAGGGTGGAAGGACATAAGGAAGGTATAAAATCTCTTGAAAAAATACTAGAGTTCAACAGATATCTAAAAATACCATTTATTACTATATATGCTTTCTCTAAGGAAAATTGGAAAAGAGATAAAGAAGAAGTAGACTTTTTAATGTCAATAGCAACCGACTTTTTTCATAAAAAAAGAGAAGAACTTGTAACTAAAGGAATAAAATTTTTACATATCGGAGACAAAGAAAATCTTTCAGATGAACTCATACAAAGTATAGAAATACTAGAAAGAGAAACTAAAAACGGAGAATTATATACCTTATGTGTAGCTTTCAACTACAGCGGAAGGAAAGAAATAGCAGATAGTATAAAAAAAATTCTTGCTGATTTAAAAAGAGGCAATTTAGATACCGAAGAAATATCAGAAGAAACAATTTCAAAATATATTTATCATCCAGAAGTACCCGATATTGATCTAATCATTAGAACCAGCGGAGAACAGAGATTAAGCAATTTTATGTTATGGAGATCTGTTTACTCAGAATTCTATTTTACAAATTTACTTTGGCCCGATTTTAGTCCAGAAGATTTTGTTAAAGCAATAAAAGATTATCAAATGAGAGAGAGAAGATTTGGTAAAATAACAAGAGAATAAATTATGGGAAGGAAACCTTTAAAACCTAAAATACCAAAAAGGTTTGTAATTGGAATTACAGGAAGAATTTTATCAGGTAAAAATACTGTATGCGAAATACTTAAGGAAAGGGGATTTCATGTAATTGATGTAGATATAATAGGGCATAAAGTCCTTGAAATAAGAAAAGAAGAAATACTAAAGAAAATAAGCAAAGATATACTAGATGAAAATGATAAAATTGATAGGAAGAAGCTAGCACAAATAGTATTTTCAGATTCTATGAAACTTCAAATACTTAATAAAATCACACATGGTACTATAAAAGAGCTTGTAAAACTAGAATTAGTAAAAGATGGATTTTATTGTATAAACGCAGCATTACTTTTTGAAATAGGGCTTGATGAACTATGCGATATTATAGTATTCGTAGAGACAGATGATGAAAAAATTCTAGAAAGAGCGAACAAAAGAGGACTCTCAAAAGAGGATGTTCAAAAAAGGCTCCCATTTCAGAAAAAACTAAACGATGTCAAAGACCTCGTTGATATAATAATCTACAATAATTCAACTCTCGAAGAACTTAAAAAGGAAGTAGAAGAAAAAATATTCTCAATAGTCAAAATAAGATGAAAAAGGAATGGGAAATAGAAGAAGTAAAGAAAGTAATACAAAATTTTAATTACATTGTAGGAATAGATGAAGTAGGAAGAGGTTGTCTAGCAGGCCCATTACTAGTCTGTTCATTAATTCAGAAACCAACCACTTTTATAAATGGAGTCAAAGATTCTAAAGAGCTAACCCATAAAAAAAGGGAAATATTATTCAATAACATAATTCAAAATTCTTACGGCGTTGGAATAGGAATAGTCTCTAACAAAACAATAGATGAGTATGGAATAGGAATATCTCTCAGGTTAGCAATCCTAAAATCACTATCGAATCTACCATTTCTTCCAAAACTTATAATAACTGACTATGTTAAAATAAGGAACAAAAAATTTGAAGGGTACTTAAAAAATACCCAAGATGTAAAAATCATAAGTATATATCAAAGATTAGCTCAATTAGAAGATTTTAATTTAATTAACTTTGATAATAATACAATTTACTATATCCCTGTCAAAAAAGCAGATAAGCATATACATGTTGTTTCTTCTTCATCAATCGTAGCAAAGGTTATGAGAGATAAATATATGAAACACATTGCCTCAAAGTATCCTATCTATAAATTTGATAAAAATAAAGGTTATGGTTCAAAAGAACACATAGAGGCAATAAAAAAGTTTGGTCATTGTGAAATACATAGAACTTCTTTCAAACTTTCTCATCTATATTAATAACTTCAAATCTAACTTTTTTATCTTCAATTGCTCTCTTAACTGCAATTTCAGAATTACTTAACTTAGAGTTACCTGTTTTAACTTCAACAAAAACAATTTCTTTAATTTCAGATCCATCTTCTAAATTACTATAACCTCTGAAAACTATATAATCAATAGGAGAACCTATAAACCTAGCGTCCGACATGTTGTATTTGAAAAAGGGCATAAGAGGAAACATCTGCTCAGAAATTTTACCTTTGAGTACAGACCGTGAAAAGTTAATAGCACTTTTCCTCTCTTTCTTAATCAATTCTTGAATCTCTTTATTGACCAGATACTTAGCAATAAAATAGCCGAGAATGGCACCGAAAAAAGCCATTGAAATACCATATATTATAAATGTAAATAAAACTTCTGCACCCATACTTACTCTTGTTGTCTTGATTTAGTAAGCATGTATTTAGCTTTATCTACATCGCCTAGGGAAGAGTATATTTGACTTGCATGCTCGTAGATTTCTTTTATATTTTTATTATCTTTTTCCATTAGATTGATGCTTTTTTCAATCCAAAACTTAGCACTGTGATTATCACCCATCTTGTAATATACATAAGCAAGCGTATCAAGGTAAGTATAGTTATCTTCATCAAATAGCAACGATAACTTTGAAAGTTTCAATGCTCTCAAAAGGTCTTTGCCTTGCAAAGCCAATACAAAAGACAATGAATTCATAATATCTTGATTAAATCTATTATTAGTATAACCTTCCTCTAAAATTTTTTCTGCTTTGTTATATTCCTTTTTATAAAAGAATATTGATCCTAAAGTTAAATAATAGTAAGGTGTATCTCTAAAACTTATTTTATCTATAAGTCTCTCAGATTTTTCAATATCACCAAGTTCTATAAAAATCTGTGATAAAATATACTTGTAAAGATCATTATCAGAATTTAATACATTTTCAAAAATCTTACTAGCTTCACTACTTGAGTGAGCATAATCATTCATAGATATATATGCCAAGATAAGTTTTAATTTAACACTCAAATCATCTTTGTTAATCTTATCAAATAAAGATATAGCCTTCTTATAATCTTTCTTTTCCATATAACAAAGAGCTAATAAGTATTTCATATCATCTGACAAAACTTTCTCTTTCTCTAATACAGATATAACCTTATCGTACAATTTATTAAAAAATAAACCGTACGCCATCTTCTTTATAGCAATATCCTTTAATTTCTTTGATTTAGATCTCATGCCAATGTTAATATAGAGAGGTTCAAAAGATTCATCAGAAGTTTTATATAAATTATCGTATAAAAACTCTTCCAAATCTTTACTATTTCCCTTTAAATATAAATCAAGAAAATTCACAAAATCTTTATCTAACTTAGCCTTATAAAGGATATAAAAATCTCTTATTTTTCTCTTATTAAATCCATTTAAAATCATAAGTTTCAAGTACAATTCTGGGTTAAGATCTATCATATCATTATCAAAAACTTTTATCGCTTTACTAAATTCCATCCTCAAATAGTATATAGTAGCAACATAAATTAGGACATCACTAGTAGCACTATAATTTGTAAGGGCATTTATAAGTTTATCTACATCTGAGAGGTCCGGAGTATATATTCTTGAAAGAAGAACAAGAGGAGAAACATAATAAAAACCCATATCTAACATCTTTTCAAGAATTTTCGAAGAAAGAACATAATCTTTGTTGTAAAAAAGTATCTTACTAAGTATAAACAAACCTTGTTCATTAGAAGGATTAACGAAAAGTAATTCTTTACAACCTTCCTCTTCCAGACTATGGTAATAAAGAGCATTGGCAATAAGTAAATAATTTACCCAGAATTTTTCATTTTCAACCCTTCTATCTCTACCTATTGACAAATATTCCTCAAGAATATTTGAAACCTGATTAGGTAAAATATAGCCCAACACATATCCTTCTTTAACCGCTTCCATTAACTTAACGAAAAACTGAGAAGGAACTTCTTTTTCTTTTTTTATTACATCATCGAGAAGTTTATATGATTCAAAATATTTACCTTCATCAAACATTCTGGTCGCTTTTACATACACGTTCCTTAAATCTTCAGAGAACCCAAAAGGAAAAGTTAAAAGGATTAATCCTAAAATCAATATAACTCTCTTCATAAAACCTTCCTTCTAAAAAAGAATAAATGATATTTTCAACCTTAAACAAGATTAAAAACAGTATTTTTAGAAACTTCTTTTTGTTCCCCGCCAACCTGCCCTTAAGCGTCTAATATCTCCTTCTACCTATTCCCAATTTCCAATTTTCTAATTCCTAATTACGAATTCCAAGTTCCGATAGAGTTAAGAATTACTTTTTAGATTAGTGAGGTTAATGATTTACTCAATTAGAAGTCAAAAAATTCTTACCTTTCATATTAGAGAGATTAAAAATTGAGTTATACTTTTGAAGTGATTTCAAAAAATTAATTTTCAAACTTTTGCTAATTCGGATTCAGAATGAAAAATAACATAGTAAACTACGCAATTATGTAATTTTTAAATTTTTTTTCAAATTGTAGTATAATAGTAATATGAGAAAAATTATTTTTTATTTCCTTTTGACAATTTTAATACTATCAACCTTTAAAGTTTATGCTTTCCAGATGACAAACGATATATTAAACATTGATTTCTCACCCTCAACTACAAACCTAATATACGACCTAAACAATGCTCTGATAGTTTCATCTTCTAATCCACCATATCTACTACTAGATAGTAGTTCTTCTATGTTCAAAATAACCAATATCACAATTGACAAATCGAAAGGTGAAGTTTTTTCAAAACTTATTATAAATTGTAGCTTAACCCCCTCAACAACCTTATCAGTGT
>JBMFQU010000112.1:0-5693 GCA_049968435.1 Brevinematia bacterium
GGAAGAAGTCTTCCTGTAGAACTTAGGGAGGTATTCATAGGAGGGCGTAGCCCTCCTACATGGAACTGAAGGGTGGGTTAGGTGGGAAGCAAAAAGAGTTTCCTTAAAATTCCTAACTTCTATTAGAAGTGAATTCTTTATATTTTCTTTCTTCTAAAGAAGTTACCTAATAGGAAGGTAGAATCTTCCTAACGAACCTAAAGAGAGGTATCAAAAGGAAAGTTATTAAACCCTTACAAAGAGTAGGATGGTGAGAATTTACTGAAAGTAATTTTTCAAAAGATTTGAATTGAAAAAAGGTTTTTTACATTTGTAAAATTCAGTTTATGAATCCTGTTTTTAACTTTTTGTATAAGCAAATTTTTTGGGCACTTTCTGGACTTTTACTTTCTTTTTCCTTTCCTAATTTAGGTATTCCTTTTCTAGGTTATTTTGCTTTGATACCGGCCTTGTATAGAAGTTATAAAGATGGCTATTTTTCTGTATTTTTTGGAGTTTTAAGTTTTTCTATAGTTTTTTGGTGGATAACTACTGATTGGTTTTCTACTTTCCATAAACTTGCACCTTTAGGTATAATTTTTGCTTTGTACCTATACTCAATTATACCTTTTGTTGGTGTTTCATTATTTGCTAAGAAGTACGGAGAAGATGGAATACTGGTTTTCCCTTTTTTATGGGTTGCTTTTGAGTTCTTGAGAGGTAATGGATATTGGTCTATGCCTATAATTCTTCTTGCTCACACTCAGTATCACTTTGCTTTCTCTAATAACTATTTATTTTATATTCTGAATGGTGCTATTCCTATGTTAAGTGAATGGGGTGGTGTGTATTTTGTTAGTTTTTTGGTGGCTCTTATAAATTCTCTTATTCTAATTGCTTTCTTGAAGCTAAAGAAGAGTTTTAATTTGAGTTTAACTGATTTATTTATAGTAATTGGTTTTGGTTTCTTTAGTGCTGGGTTTGTTTTCTCTTTGATAAGTTTAATTACTGGCTTTGGTATAGTTTATGCTTCTATCTTTATTTTTTCGTTTTTGTCTCTTTTTATATTGTGGTTTATTTATAGAAAGTTTTTATATACAAAAAAAATTTTGTATGCGTATCCTATTTTGTTGGTGGTTTTTTTCTTTTTCTCGGGTATATTTGTTGCTATCGATAGGGAGCTATGGTATAAGAGTACTCAAGGAGAAGAGATAAAAATATCTTTATTACAACCTAATTTTTCACCTTGGGATAAACTTCTTGCTAAAGATTTTGATAAACTTAATGATGTTATTGATTTATACAAATCTTCTACTAATGCTGATTTTGTGGTTGCGTGTGAATCAATACTTAGAGATCCAGTTAATTTTTATTACCAAAGAGGTGATTTATTTGGTATAAAGTCTATGTCTATTTCTAAAGAAATTGGGAAACCCATGATTTTAACTTATCCTCACCTTGATGTTAGTTTTACTAATACTTTTATTGTAAGAGATAATAAAAAGGTAAATATACTTCAACAACTTTATAATTATTACAATACTGCTTTATTTTTTGATAGTTCTGGTAAAGTTATAGGAAGGTATGATAAAGTACATCTTGTTCCTTTTGGTGAATGGACGCCTTTTTCAGAATATATACCTCCTTTGAGAGAAGCAATTAATTCTATTGTTGGTAGTGATCTTACTCCTGGTAAAGAATTTAAGATTGTAGAGGTTGAAGTTAAGCCTAATATAATTGTTAATATGGCTCCTATAATATGTTTTGAAGATCTGTATCCTTACATTTCGAAGTTTTATAGAAAGATGGGGGCAGATGTTCTAGTTAATATGACTAATGACGGATGGGCTAATAGTATCAAAAGTCAGTGGCAGCATTTAGTTGGTGCTATTTATAGGGTTATAGAGACTGGTTTACCGATGGTTAGGGCAACAAATACAGGCAGAAGTGCATTTATCCTTCAAAATGCTAAGGTTATATCAGATCTTGATGATTTTAAAAAGGGGATTATGCTTTCTGAAATAAAACTTATAAAGAGGAATACGTTTTTTGTTCTCTTCGGTGATTATTTATTTACGATTATACTTTTTGTTTTTAACGCTTTTATAATATTTTTGGGTGTTAGTGGTAAAAATATTTTTAAACTCTAAGTTTAGGTTTTTATTATAGTAAGAGGGTTTTATGTTGTCTAAGAATTATAAGTACTTTTTTATTTTAGTGGTTTTAGTTAGTGGTTTTAATATTTTATGGGGTATATGGGATGTACCTGTACAAGAGTGGGATGAGTCTAGGCATGGGGTTAATGCTTTTGAAATGTTGAGTAACCATAGATGGTATGCTAATTATTACGATGGTAAGCCAGACTATTGGAATTTAAAACCGCCTCTTGGTAGTTGGTTGATTTTAACCTCTTATTCAATTTTTGGAGTTAATCCTTTCTCTTTACGTTTTTTTTCTTCTCTTTCAGCTTTAGTTTTGATTGTTTTAGTAATGATTTTTGCTAAAAGGAAATTTGGTAGTGAGGTATCGCTACTTTCTGGTTTTGTTTTATCTACTACAATTTCATTTGTACATTTTCATGGTGCTAGGACTGGAGATTTTGATGCTATTTTCACTTTACTTGTTTTCCTTTCTTTACTTTTTGCCGATAAATCAGTTGAAAGTAAAAATTATTTTTATCTAAGTGTTTTAGTTTTTCCTTTTTCTTTTTTACTCAAAAGTTTCGCAAGTATTATGGTAATTTTGGTAATTGCATTTTATTACTTCTATGGTAAAATGTATAAAAAGTTAAAAATATATGAATATTTTATCTTATTTTTAATCGCTACATTACCAATATTGTTTTGGGCTTACCATAGATGGCAATTTGATGGAATAGCATTTTTTGAAAGAATGATTTCTTATGATGTAATAGAAAGAGGCACTAAATCCATTGAAGGGCATTCTCAATTTATTCTTTTTTATGCTGAACCTCTCTTTCTAAAGTTTTTGCCATGGTCTTTGTTATTAATTTTTGTTCCTTTCTACTTTATTTATCTTTCCTTTTCTAGAGAAAGAGAACAATTTAAAATAGAATTATCTTTAAAGGGTATTTTAGCTCAAGGTTTTGTTTGGATTTATCTTGTTTCTGTGCTATTACCTGCTTTTCTGGTTAAAACTAAGACAGAGTGGTATGTTATGCCAGTTTTTCCTATTTTGTCAATTATTGTTTCTTGTTTTATAGTTGATGTACTTTATAAAAACCTAGACGGTTTTTGGATGAAATTTAGGAATTTCCTTAAAGTAGGTATTTGGTTTTTTATTATTATTTCTGAGATTTTTACATTAATATTTACTCTAAACTCAGAGTTTAGAGTTTTTCAGTATAAATCTGTTGATTTTGAAGGTGCTAAAAAAGAAAAAGAATTACAAAAGATCCTTACCTCGGATAGCATTCCTGCTGGTGCTAAGGTAGGGTTAGTTGGAGCTAATATAACCCAATCCTATATGTTTTTGTCGAGGTGTGTTAAAAGATATACTCTTACTACTCAAACTAATGAGACTGATTATCTAATTATGGCCGAGGATTTAAAGCTAATTAAATTAGATAAGTAGTTTATTTATCTTCTTCTTCAAGTATTTGTAGGAATTCTGACATTGTTTTTGTACCTAGATCGCCTTTATCTCTTGATCTAACTGATAATGTACCACTTTCTTCTTCTTTTTGCCCTAATATTATCATAAATGGTATTTTTTCAAGTTGTGCTCTTCTTATTTTGTAATTTAGTTTTTCGTTGTCTCTGTCAATTTTTACTCTAAATCCTTTTTCTTTTAGTTGGTTTTCAATCTTCTCTGCGTAAGATAAGAATTTTTCTGATACTGGTAATATTATTATTTGTAGAGGGGATAGCCATAGTGGGAGTTTACCAGCGTAATGTTCTATTAGTATTCCAATGAATCTTTCCAAACTTCCATATATAGCTCTATGTATCATTACTACTCTATGAGTTTTTCCATCCTCACCAATGTAATTTACATCAAATCTTTCTGGTAATGCCATATCTAGTTGGATTGTTCCGCATTGATGGGTCCTTCCTATGGCATCTTTTAAGTGAAAGTCTATTTTAGGTCCATAGAAGGCTCCTTCACCTTCTTTGATTTCGTATTTTGCACCTATATCATCTAAGGCTCCTTTTAATCCATTTGTAGCTTGTTCCCACATTTCGTCTGTTCCTATGTGTTTTTCTGGTTTTGTTGAAAGTTCTATGGAATATTCAAATCCAAATCTTTTATAAACTGTATCAACAAGTTGTATAACTTTTATAGTTTCTTCTTTTATTTGTTCTGGGGTCATAAAAATATGTGCATCATCTTGTGTAAATCCTCTTACTCTAAGTAATCCATGAAGTACTCCTGCTTTTTCGTATCTATGTACATTCCCAAATTCAAGTAGCTTTAGAGGTAAATCTCTGTATGATCTTATTTCTGATTTATATACTAGTATTGCTCCAGGGCAACTCATTGGTTTAACCGCCCAGTTAGGCTCTCCTTCTAGTTTTTCATCTCCAGCAAAAGCAACATACATATTTTCTCTGTAATTTTGCCAATGTCCTGATCTTTCCCATAACTCTTTTCTCATTATCATTGGAGTTTGTATTTCTATATATCCATCTTTGTAAAGTAAGTCTCTCATGTAAGAGACTAAGGTATTCTTTATAAACATACCGTTAGGTAACCAAAAAGGTATCGCGGGTGATTCTTCTAGGAATAAGAATAGCTTTAGTTCTTTACCGAGTTTTCTATGATCTCTCTTTTTTGCCTCTTCTATTTGCCATATGTACTTTTCTAATTCCTCTTTTGTCCTAAATAGTATTCCGTATACTCTCTGTAGCATTTTGTTTCTCTCATCTCCTTTCCAGTAGGCTCCTGCTACACTAACTAATTTAAAACCATCAATAGGTATATTACCTGTGCTTTCAACATGTGGACCTCTACATAAATCTATGAATTCTCCTTGTTGGTATATTGATACTTTTTCATCAGGTATTTCTTCTATCAACTCTAATTTATAATCTTGGTTTAGTTCTTTGAATAATTTTTTAGCTTCTTCCTTTGTTAAAACTTTTCTTTCAAGTTTTAAGTTTTCTTTTATTATTTTCTTCATTTCCTCTTCTATTTTTGGTAAATCTTCTTCGGATATGGTTTGTTTTAAGTCTATATCGTAATAAAATCCATTCTCTATTGTAGGACCTATTCCAAATTTGACATTTTTATAAATTCTTTGTATGCTTTGAGCCATTATATGTGCTGCTGTATGTCTTAAGAATTCGTATGCTTCTTCTGAGTTAAGGTAAACTGGAGTTAAGCTAGTTATATCGCTTTCATTAATTTCAGTCATTAAGTCAATAAGTTCACCGTTTCTTTTGAATCCTACTATCTCGTTTGGATTTTTAAACATTTTTGTGATCTCTTTTGCAATCATAATACACCTCTTTTAAGGTAAAAATGATGATATTTTTAGTTTTTTATTTTCAAATTTAACTATTTTTAGCTATATGAAAGTTCGTGATTCGGAATTTTTGTTATTCGTAATTAGGAAATTAGTAAATTAAATTCTTTATGAAATTCAATTTTTATTGATTTACAATAATTTTGTAGGTTAATGTGTGGTTAATTGGAATTTATACCTGTAATTATTTTATAGGAGGTATGTTATGAAAGGCAAAACAAAATTT
>JBMFQU010000113.1:0-5450 GCA_049968435.1 Brevinematia bacterium
CGAAGCCTCCTGTAAGAACTATAGGGCGGGTGGGTGGTTAACTAAAAGAGATTTCTTAAAATTTCTAACTCTATTAGAAGTAAATGTTTTTCCTTACTTTTAGAGGAAGTGCCTAATTAGGAAGTTATGATTTTCATAAAGAACTGAAAGGAGGTCCTAATAGGAGAACGAAGTCTTCCTGTAGAACTCAAGGGGAGGTAATAAAAGGAGGGTGAACCTTCTTTTATGCTAAAGAAGGTGGGTGGTAAGCAAAAAGAGGTTTCTAAAATTTTTTAACTTCTATTAAGATTAAAGAGAATAACAACTGAAAAGGATATATTGATAAATGTTTTTATTCTTTTACTTTTATGTAATAAAATGTATTTAATTCTTTGACTGCTTTGAATTTTTTTGTTATACCAAATAAGCTTTCAGTTGTACCTAAAAAAAGGTATCCATCATTGTTCATTGCATTAAATATGTTATCAAGTACTTTTTTGATGGATTCTTCATCCATGTAGATTAATACATTCCTACACATTACTATATCTATATTCCTTAATCCATTATCAAATAATAGATTATGGTAGTCAAATCTTATGAATTTTTTAAATTCTTCTCTTAATCTAAATTTACCATCTGGGGTCTCATTAAAATATTTTTTGATTATATGTTGAGGTACTCCTTCGAGTTTTTCTTTTGAATATATTCCTCTTTGAGCAATTTCTAAACACTTTAGACTTATATCTGATGCTATTACTTCTATACTCATTTTTATATCGTGATGTTCTAACGATTCTAAGGCTGATATTAGAAGAGAATATGCTTCTTCACCTGTTGCACATCCTGCACTCCATAGTTTTATTTTGAATATACCTTGATGTTCTCTCTTTAATGCTATTTCTGGTATTAATTTGTTTTTTATTAGATCAAACTGCTCTTCGTGCCTAAAAAATTTAGTAAAATTTGTTGTTATATTGTCAATAAACTCGGCCATCTTCTCTGAATCTCTTACGATAGTATTGTATAGTTCTTCTGGTGTTGTGTTATTTGCCTTTGCTTGAATTATTATTTTCCTTTTGAGTATAGATGAGTTACTGTTTGCGAAATATATACCACTTCCTTCGTATATCACCTTTATATACTTTTGTAATAATTCTTCTGAGATTTCTTTCTCTTCCATTAAAAGTAGTATAACTTTTGGTTATATTTTTTTTCAAATTTGACATTAATTAGGTGTTTTTCTTTATTGAAAGAGAGTTTTTAATTTAAATATTACTGATTATCAAAAATTAAATCCTATAGAAACTCCTGGCATCAAAAAGTAAGGGGAAGGGGCAAATACAAGTAGAGGTATATATATACCAGGTATAATTGCTGTTACTGGTACAATTACTGGATTAATACCTGCTCTAAACATTAATCCTCCATTCTTTTCTTGGTGTCTATATCCGATGATTGAGTGTACTAATGGCCATCCCGATGCCCATTGTATTCCGACTCCTAGTTCAAGATGGTCATTAGATTCAGGTGCACTTATATAGATCATTGACAATGATAAACCTTTTGAAATGTATATACTGAGGTCTTGCTTATAAGCAAGAGTTTCTAATAAGCCTGCATCAGCCATATCAGATTTATTGGCAACGATTGAAGCATGAATTATAGGAAATTGTACTCCTATTGAGATTGATAGCCAAGGAAGCAATCTGTAGTCCATATTGACTGACATCCCTAAACTCTCACCGAGAAATTGACCATATATAGATGTTCTTTTTAATTCACTACTAGATTGAGGGTTCTCAGCTATTTCGTTTGCATAAGCTGATAGACAGAATATTGTTGTTAGAATAATTATAATGTAGTTTTTAATTTTTAATCTCATATAAACCTCCTTTTTCTAGATTTCGTAGTATAACTATGAAATGTTATTTAGTATTTATCAAGATTTTTCAAGGGGTTTTGAAAATTTTAAATTACTTATTCTAAACAATTAAGGATAGAGTGGGTGGGGCTACTAAAAATAATTTCTTAAAGAATTACTAACTCTATTGGTAGAGATAAGTAGATTTCTAATATAAGTAGAAACTTCGTTTTGAGACATAAGGGGGTATTTGTAGGAGTACTAACGTGTACTATGGGGTAGGTGAGAATGGTAAAAATATTTTTTAACACTTTCAATACAATTTGAAATATTTTCATTGAGCGTTCTAAAATTCTAAAGGGGGTGTTATGAATAGGATTTCGGGAGGTGTTATTGCACCTAAGGGTTTTAGGGCAATTGGTGTTGCTAGTGGAATAAAAATTTCTGGTAAGAAAGATCTATCTTTGATTATTTCAGAGGTTCCTTCTGTTGCTGCTGGAGTTTTTACTACTAATATTTTTAAAGCAGCTCCTGTTATTGTTAGCAAAAATATTATTTCAAAAAATCCTAATGGAATTCGAGGGATAGTAGCAAATAGTGGTAATGCAAATTGTCTTACAGGAGAAAAGGGGATTGATGATGCTATAAAGATGGTTAGGTTGGTTGAACAAAAGATGAATTTACCTGAAGATAGTATTTTAGTTGCCTCTACGGGTATAATAGGTAAGTTTTTACCTATGGAGATTGTAGAGTATGGTATAAGTAAAGCGATTGAAAGAATAAGGATTGAAAGTAATTCAACTTCGGCTGCAGAAGGTATTATGACAACTGATACTAAGCCTAAGGAAAGTGCTATTTCTTATATTTCAGGTCTTGAAACATTTAAAATTGGTGCAATTGGTAAAGGAAGTGGTATGATAAATCCTTCTATGGCTACTATGCTTTGTTTTGTGACTACGGATGTTAAAATTTCACATGAACTTCTACTTGAAGCATTAAAGGAAGTAGTTGATCTGACATTTAATAGGATAACTGTTGATGGCGATATGAGTACAAATGACACGGTTTTTATTCTCGCAAATGGTCTATCATCTTTTGAGGTTAAAAAAAGAGATGAAAAATTTGAACTTTTCAAAACTTGTCTTAACGAAGTTTTGAAAGATATAGCTCTTATGATAGTTGAGGATGGTGAAGGAGTTAGCAAAGTTGTTAGAATAGATGTTGTTAATTCTAGGACCCAGGATAATGCAATGAAAATTGCTAGAAGTGTTGGTAATTCACTTCTTGTTAAAACTATGTTGTTTGGTGAAAATCCTAACTGGGGTAGGATAATAGCTGCTATTGGTGCTTCCAAAGTTAATATAAAACCTGAAAAATTACAAGTTAGTGTTAATAATGTTGTTATATTCTCAAATGGTAGTTATTTAGGTTACAATAATAATGATATACTAAAAAGTAAAAAAATAAATATCGTAATAAACTTAAATGAAGGCAACAAAGAATATGTACTTTATACAACTGATTTGAGTTATGATTATGTTAAAATAAATGCTGAATATACCTAATCTTTTATAGATACTAAGTCGTAATAACCTCTTAGAATTATATCTTTCATCTCAACGACTGCTTGCCTTATGCCAACATATATTGCTCTACTTATTATGCTATGTCCAATATTTAGTGTTTCTATTTCAGGTATTAAAGCTATTTCGTAGGTATTCTTATAGTTTAGTCCATGTCCTGCATTCACTCCTAAACTGATACTGTTGGCATACTTTGCTGCTTCTCTTATTCTCTTAAGTTCAATTAATACCTCATCTCCCTTTGAATTTGCATATTTACCTGTGTGAATTTCAACGTAATCTGCTCCTATCTCTTTTGCAAGGTCGATTACAGGTATTTCTGGCTCAATGAACAAACTGACTTTTATTCCTTTTGATTTTAGAGATTTTATCACTTCCTCTAATCTAGATTTTATTGGTTTTATATCAAGCCCTCCTTCAGTTGTAATTTCTTCTCTTCTTTCTGGTACTATGCAAACTTCGTTTGGTACGACATCCAAGGCTATTTTAACTATCTCTTCATTTATTGACATTTCTAAATTAAAAGATGTTTTTATTATTTGTTTAGCTAAAAATACATCTCTTTCTTGAATATGTCTTCTATCTTCTCTTAGATGCATTGTTATTCCATCTGCTCCCCCAATTTCAATTATGGGTATTACTGCGATAGGATCAGGTTCATTGCCTCTCCTTGCTTGCCTAATTGTGGCTATGTGATCAACATTTACTCCTAACTTTTTCTTTAAAATTTTACTCATAATCAATATTATGACAATTTTTTATTTTTTTATGCAAAATATTTTCGTTTTCGATTTTGTTTTTTATATAAAAATTTTTATATTATTCAAAAAAGTTTCTTGAGGTAGGAAATGGAAGTTGAACTTGCTAAAGAGATTGGTTTTTGTTTTGGTGTTAGAAAAGCTACTGAGAAATTGGAAGAAATAGTTTCTAAAGAAGATGGTAAAATATATGTCACAGGAATGCTTATTCATAATAAGGATTTTATAAGTAGATATGAAGGTAAAAATATAGAGTTCAATGAAGATGTTTCTAATTATAAAGAGAGGGGTATTGTTATAATAAGGGCTCATGGTATTTCTGATGAAGAAAGAAGGATTATTAATTCTAATCCTAATGTAGAGAATGTTATAGATGCTACTTGTCCTTATGTTTTAAGGGTTCATTACTTGACAAAAAAAATGGTTAAAGAAGGTTATCATATTGTTATAGTTGGAGAAAAGGATCATCCTGAAACTAGAGGTTATTATCTTAATGTGAAAGATAATGCTACTGTTATTAAGACTGTTGAAGAAATAGATTCTATCCCTAAGGTAAAAAAAATTGCTGTTTTTGCTCAGACTACTATGAACTATGAAAAATTCAAAGAAGTTGTAAAAGAGTTAGTTGTTAATTTTGATGAAGTTAGAGTTTTCATGACTATTTGTCCTCCTGTTTATAATAGGCAAAAATCAGTTGAAGAGTTGTCAAAAGAATGTGATCTAATGATAGTTTTAGGTGGATATAATAGTGCTAATACTAAAAAATTAAGAGATCTTTGTGCAAAGTATACTGAAGCAATTCATATAGAGAATATTAGACAGCTAGATGTTAGTATTCTAAAGGGTAGAAAAAAGGTTGGTATTGCTGCTGGTACATCAACTCCTGATTGGATAATAAATGAAGCCTACGAGTTTATTAAAAATTATAATCCATAACTCAAAGATACCTGAAAAATATTTTTAGTACAATTCAAAATTAGGAATTGGTAATAGTAGATTTCAAAAGGAAACTAAACTTTTATTAGATTGAGGTACTGAGAGTGGGAAATTAGGGAATATTAATATCTTACACCCTATAGGTAAAGGGAGGTAATTAAAATGATGCGAAGCCTCCTATTGTACTTAAGTGTAGGTTGAATGATAAAAATGATTTCTTAAGAATTCCTAATCTATTAGGAGTGAATTTTTTATATTCTCTTACTTCTAGTAAGTAACTAATATCAATGTAGAATTTTTCTAACGAATTAAAGGGTGGTACATAATAGG
>JBMFQU010000114.1:0-5323 GCA_049968435.1 Brevinematia bacterium
AGATCCCCCTTTACTTATCCCACAATCACCTATTCCCAAATCTCTAATTACAAATTCCTAACTCTTACTTAGCGAAGACTTCGCCTTCTAGTAGGACCTCCTTTTAGCACCTAATATGGGGATATCGTCTCTTATAATGAAATTGCTTTTGCTCCTAATTGAATTAGGAATTGTTTTAAAGAATTCTTTTTGTGCTCCGCCAACCCACCCTATAGTCCGTTAAGAGGGCTCGCCCTATTATCAATATCTACCTTTACCTATTGGATATAGGATATTACCGATATTACCTATTTCGAATTCCCAATTTAGCGATGGTTTCGCCTCCTATTTGGTAATATCAGAAAGCACATTCCTAGAAATTCCTTTTAGCATTTCCAACCTTAACCTTCAAAGGTATGGCAAAGATTTCCTATTGCTACCTCCTATCTTTTAGAAAAACTTAACCAGAGAATGAGCAAATATAAAACTTCGCACTTCTAATAATTTTTTACTAAAATAGCGAAAGTAATTGATTTACTGAGTCATTAAATGAAATTTTTTCATACATATCTTGTTTTATGTAGTTTATCATTTTATCGATATACTTTAAAGCTTCGTCTATTTTAGGATTGGATCCAGGCACATATGCTCCTATATTTATTAGATCTTGGTTTTCTCTATAGACCGACATAAGTTCCTTAAACTTGTAAGCTTTCTGTAAATGCTCTTTACTTACTATTTCTGGCATTAATCTACTTATGCTTAGAAGTACATCTACAGCAGGATATATACCCGAAGATGCCAAATTCCTTGACAAGAATATATGCCCATCAAGAGTCGCTCTTACATGATCTGATATAGGTTCATTTACATCATCTCCTTCTACAAGTACCGTGTAAAAAGAAGTTATTGATCCTATTTTACCAGCACCTGTTCTTTCAAGTAATCTTGGTAGTTTAGTAAAAACAGAAGGTGTATAACCTCTAGTCGTTGGTGGTTCACCCATTGATAGCGAAATTTCTCTTTGAGCGAAAGCTAACCTTGTTAGTGAATCTAAAAGTAATATAACTTTGTATCCTTTATCTCTAAAAAACTCAGCAATGCTTGTTGCAGTGTAGGCACATCTAAGTCTAGCCATAGGTGGTTCATCAGAGGTAGCTACCACAACTACACTTCTTTTCATTCCTTCTTCTCCCAAATCTCTTTCAATAAATTCTCTTACTTCTCTTCCTCTTTCACCTACTAAAGCAAGCACAGTTATATCTGCTGATGTATTCCTTGCTATCATACTAAGTAAAGTACTTTTACCAACCCCACTACCAGCAAATATTCCCATCCTTTGACCTTCTCCTACTGTTAGGAGTCCATCAATTGCTCTTATTCCTGTTTGTATTGGATTTTGTATCCTCTGTCTTTCCAATGAAGGAGGTGGATCATTGTCAATGTAGTAATAATTTTCAATTTTAAAACTCCCTCCTAGTAAAACTTCACCATAAGCGTTGACTATTTTACCTCTTAAATCTTCTCCAACAGGTACGTATAACTTCGTGCCAGTATTTATTACTTTAGCTGATATTGGAATTCCAACAACATTTTCAAAAGGTACTAAATAAACTTTATTTTCATTAAATCCTACAACTTCTGCCTTAAGTTTTTTTTCTCCTACATCTACTTCGCATATATCCCCTATTGATGCAAAAGGCCCCTCACTTTCAATTAAAACTCCTGTTACCTTTATCACTCTTCCAGTAGATTTTATAAATTCATCTTTTTTTATACTGTTTATATACTTTTCAAAAACTCCCATAATAGAATTATATAAAATTCTCTAACCTTCACAACAAGTAAAAATACATCATATACAAGCTAAAACAAAGCTTAATAATTTTAAAAAATACTTTCACTAATTCCTAAATTCTTAGTTCAATTTAAAATCTTACTTTAACCATTTCAAAACCTGAATATAGCAATTATATCTCTCAAAATACCTTTCAAAAGATTTGATAAAGAATTATTAATTTAAAATTAAAATGATTTTCCCAAAGAAAAAATAGTACTAAACATAAAATCCGAAAAGTTAATTAAAGTGCTAAATTTGTACATATAAGGTAAATAAAAAGCAATACCAACACCGTAAGGTAGAATTGTACTACTTTCAAAACAGGTAGAATATGAAAACAAAGAGTTTAACTTAATATTGTTTAACTCAAACATTCTAATTTCTGATTCAACATAGAGCAAAGTTTTTGATTGAAAATCTTTAGAAAGCAATATAGCTAAACTTTCAATTCCATTATAACTTGTACTAATTAAGAAATTCAGTTTATATGCTCCAATCCAAAAATCCACTTTATCGAAATATATACAAACACCAACATTTTGAAAATTAATACCAATACCACCTCCTAATAAAATGTTTTGATAGAATTTGTTAAATGAGTAATCAAGTATAGAAAATAAAGAAAATCTTTCTATTTCATAACTTAATACAAGATTATTTTCTAAAAAAGCAATTTCTTCTTGATTTAAATACACAACATAGTCACCAACATTTTGGTAGTTCTTAAATAATCCAAAATATGAATAAGATAGATTATCTGAAAACCTAAAGGGGGGAAGCAAAATATTGAGTTTCAAAGAAGATATGCTACTTAGTTCTGAGTAAGAGAAGCTAAACTTCACATAGTTACTTCTGCTAAGATCATAACCATTCAACTGACTACATATTAGGCTAAAAAGAATTATGATAAAAAGCATTTTTTAATTCTTCTTTGGTTATTACAAGAGAATCATTTCTAAAAATGCCATCTATAATAAGCTTCTGTTCCTCAATAACTTCACCTATTACTTTAAATTTGAGTCCATAATATTTCGCTATCTCTTGTATAGTATCAAGGAATTCTTTATCAAAAGAGAATATACCTCTACTTTGTGTTTCAGAAAACAGAGCAATTGCGGGATAGACAGGTAATACTGATATGTCAAGTTTAATACCAAAATCAGTATCAATCATACTCTCAACTACAGATACTATTAATCCACCTTCAGATACATCAAGAGCTGAGGAGACAAGACCATGTTTGATTACAAATCTTGCAAATTCTTGTAGCTTCTTCTCAACTTCAAATTCAATAATAGGAGGCTTACCTGTCATCTCTTTATCAAGAGCCTTCAAAATCTCAGCCATCCCAAAGTCTTCTTTCGTTTCATTACCTACTAACGCTACCAAATGCCCAGCTTTTTTAACCTCACCATCAACCGTTTTTGTTATATCATCAACTACACCCACACAACCTATGGTGATAGTAGGATAAATTGAAATACCCTCAGACTCATTATAAAGAGAAGCATTCCCACCAGTTACCGGAATTCCAAACTCTTTACATGCTTTAGCAACACCCTTTATGCCCTGCTGTAATTGGTAATAAACATTTTCATTATCAGGAGAACCAAAATTCAAACAATTAGTAATACCAGCCGGCTCTGCACCAACGAAAGAAACATTTCTTATAGCTTCGGCAACAGCTATCATTCCTCCAATAAAAGGATGAGAATACATATATCTACCATTACCATCAACTTTAACTGCAATACCTTTATTAGTTCCTTTTATTCTAAGTACTGCAGCACCAGCTTTACCAGGATGAATAACAGTATTTGTTTGAACAGACCAATCATACTGCTCAAATATCCATTTCTTAGAAGAAACATTAGATAACGAGAGAAGTTTTAATATAGTACTCTTATAGTCCTCAACCTGTACTGAGGGTTTTATATCTTTTATTTTTCGCGTTTCGTTATCTTCCTTAGCTACTTTGACATAAAAAGGTACTTCATCCACCAAATACTTTAAAGGCACATCTGCAACAATTTCACCATTATATTTTACAACACATCTCTTTGTATTAGTCACTTTCCCTATAACAGCCCAATCAAGTTCCCATTTTTCAAATATCTCTTTAACTTTATCTAGATTAGATGGTTCAATGATAGCTAGCATTCTCTCCTGAGATTCAGACAACATCATTTCATAAGGAGTTAAATCATCGACTCTTTTTGGCACTTTCTCTAACTCTAATTCAATACCAACTCCTCCTTTAGCAGCCATTTCACAGGAAGAACTTGTAAGGCCAGCAGCCCCCATATCTTGTATTGCTACAACTAGATTATTCTCTACTAGCTCAAGCGTAGCCTCTATAAGTTTCTTACCAACAAAAGGATCAGCAATTTGAATACTTGATTTATCTTCCTTTGAAGATTCTTCCAACTCAGCAGATGCAAAAGTAGCACCATGTACACCATCTCTACCTGTCTTCGAACCATAATAAACAACTAAATTACCTACCCCTTTAGCAACAGACTTTACTATTTTATCAACCTTAGTTATACCTACACACATGACATTAACAAGAGGATTTTTCTCATAAACATCTTCAAAATAAACTTCACCTGCAACAGTTGGAACTCCTATACAATTACCATAATCTGAAATACCCCTAACTACTTCTGTAATTAAGTGTTTAACTTTAGGCTTAGAAGGATCACCAAACCTTAAGGAATCTAGCAAAGCTATTGGCCTAGCACCCATTGAAAGGATATCTCTAACTATCCCACCAACACCTGTAGCAGCACCTTGATAAGGTTCAACAGCGCTAGGATGATTATGACTCTCTATTTTAAATACCACTGCAATGTCATCTATCTTTATAACCCCTGCATTCTCACCAGGCCCCTGATAAATATATTTACCATCTGTAGGAAACTCTTTTATAAGCTTTCTAGTATGTTTATAACCGCAGTGTTCACTCCACGAAGCTCCAAACATACCTAATTCAACTTCATTAGGTTCCCTACCCAAATAATTCACTATAAGTCTATATTCATCTTCAGAAAGATTCAAAACTTCTAAATGCTTTTTAACCTTATCAGAAATTTTAAGACTTACCTTTACATTAGATCCCATCGACCACTCCAAAAAGAAATAATCCTTCTAAGATTAATTTTAATTGATATTTTATATTTTACTCAATTTAAGTTTAGATGATTTAAGAAAACTCTTTTTATTCCACACCACCCCCCTTTAGTTCGTCAGGATGACTCACACTATTATCAAAATCTTCCTCTATTTCTCTAAAATTCAGAGAAAAACCTCATCTTTATCAATTACGTAAGAATATAAAATCTTTACCTACTCCTAATAAAAGTTAGGAATTTTAGAAAACCTTTTTAGTGCCCCACCCACCCGCCCTATAGTTCTATACAGGAGGCTACGCCTCCTATTAGTATCTCCTTTTAGTTCGTTAGGAAGATTTTACCTTCACATTAGGTACTTCCTTTAAAAGTA
>JBMFQU010000115.1:0-5228 GCA_049968435.1 Brevinematia bacterium
CACTTTGCTTTAGAATTAAGAAAAGATAAAGCACTCAATACCTAATAGAAAGTTAGAAACTGTTTTTAGTATTCTTGCTTTAATTGTTTAGAATAGGTAATATAAAATCTTCAAACAAACTTTATAAGATTTGAAAAATTAATATAAATTTTGTAAAATACATCCAAAAAGGTAGAGAATGACTTATGAAATAAAAATAAAAGGTATAACATGCGGAGGATTTATAAGCGCAGTAAAGATGGCTATAATGTCCAATAAAGATGTTACAATAAAAGAAGTAAAAATAGGTAAAGCATTAGTCGAAACAAAACCTCAAAATATTGAAAATATAAAAAATTCTATATCATACTACGGATACACCGTCGAAGAAATAAAAGAACTGCAAAACTAAACTAGAAACTTCAAAATATTTTAATTAAGTAGAAATCCTTAAAAGTCATTATTCAAAATTCATTTCTATGAAAATTTATACAAAAATAGTAGTAATTCTATTTTTACTATTGTTTAGTATTGAAATTGCCAAAGCTTCAGAGTTCTTTTATGAAGAGATGAGTATAGATTCATATAATAAGACAAATTTTTCAAGAACATATGTAAAGTACCCACTAGCAAAAATTGAAAGGACGATGAATGATCTAGTATTACTCTACAATCTAGAAAATGGCTCAGCTACAGTAGTTAATACTAAAAAAAAAGAAGTCAAAATGACAACCATATATAATTTTCTAAAAGATTTGTCAGATAGAATAAATGGTTTTATAAGATTTGGTAAAACTTTTGTCGGAGAAATAAAAATAAGTTATAGTGGGGAGAAAACTAATATAAGAGGATTTAATTGTGTTAAGTTAGTGGATAATTTCGGCGGATACTACTATATCACAACGGATCTAATTAATTATAAAACTAACTTTGATATAAAATTATTTAATGCATCTGGTATTGAATATAACTATGAAAATTTTGCAACACTTTTTGGATTAAAAGAACTAACATTAGATGAAAGGTCAAAATACTACTTTTTGAACGGATACAGTGTAGAAAATTTACAAGTTATCCGTACAGTATTCTTTGTACAATCTAACTTCACCTACATTACGAGGGTAGGATTTAAAGTTGATGATAGTGTATTTGAATTAAAAACCAATGGTTATAGAATTATAAAATAAATCTATTTAAAACTATCTAGAATACTTTTCAGGCTCGCTTAGGAATACATTTAATTCCCTTTCATCTTTAAGATAGTACAAATTACCACCTTTCCTTACTACATAAGAATCTCTTTTTATAATAAACTCTTCACCGCTTACAGGTGAAATAGCTAACTTACCGAGTTCTTTAGGATGAGGTTCTCTAACGATATATACATTTTTACCATGCTTTTTCTGAAACTTTATAAGTCCTTTCTCTTCATCAAAGCCAACAACAAACTTTACAACTGGTTCGGGTTTATCCTTAACTATAACTACCTTTTCTTGCTCCTTAGGTTCATTAACAATTACAGTTTTTTCACTTTGACCTAAAACTTGAGGGCTAAAAACACCAATCGATGCATTTGTTCTTACGATATAGTTAGTTGTGACTATGTAGTTAGTAGTTATAACCATTTCAACATCTAATACTGGATATTCATCAGGATTCTGTAAGAAGATATTCAATTCATCTTCGGAAGTGAAATAATAAATTCTACCTCCAATCTCAATAGAAACTACCGAAGGAGAGATAAATAAAATTTTACCACTCACAGGTGAAATAACAACTCTTCCTATTTCATAGGATTCGATTTTTCTTCTATTAAAATATGGACCTCCATATTTTGCTGGATCCGCAAGGAATATCTCTAAATCTCTTCTACTATCAAAGTAATAAACTTTCCCCCTATACTCAGCAACTTTAGTATCCTTCCTAACTTTAAATTCAACACCTGAAACTGGAGATTTAACAATCATTCCCCATTCATCTGGGGTAGCATCTCTAACAATAACTTTCTGTCCGAAACCAACTAAAGATAGAAATGTAATTAAAAAAAGAGAAATAATAATCTTCTTCATACAACCCTCCTTAAAAATTAATTCCAAGTGTTATTGGTAGCAATTGAAGTACCTGCTTGACCATTATTTAAATTTGTAATATCTAAAGATCCGTTTGTGTAATCATAGTAAGGATACATGAGTTTAGAAGAATAAAAACTATTATCAACAACCTCATGGTTAGTAATATTAACTTCTTCATAGATACCATAGGAAGATGACAAGCTAACCCCCCTTATGTAATTATTTTTAATCCTCAAACCAGGTATATTATAACTACCATACAAACTTATGACACTATCATTAGCACCACTAATCGAAGGAATACCACAATCATAAAGAGTATTATCTTTTATAGTGACATTTGTAGAAGATGACACAGATATAGCACCACCACTACCATAATTATTATGATCAACATCAGCCAAGCAATTTGTTATGGTACTACTAAGTATATACACATAAGACGATCCGTATATGTCAATACCTCCACCATAACCTTCTGAATATGAATTATAGATGTAACTACTGCTAATAGTTATGTCAGAAGAATTCCATATACCTATAGCTCCACCATCCGATGTGGAATAATTACTATAAAACTTACAATCACTTACGTTAATATTGTACGAATTATTAATTTTTAAAGCCTTATTAGAATCCTTAACAGCAATTTTATTTAGTGTAATTCCATTAACTCCATCAATAACCAAAGTAATACCACTCAAAGTTGAATATCCGTCTTGTACTAAAAAACTACTATCAAAACCACCTTTTATTTCAAGATCAGATGGTATATTCAAAGTAGTATTATTATTGTAAACCCAACTACCTTTTTCTACATAAATTTTATTCAGTGATTTATTTTTAGCAATATCTATTGCCCTATTAAGAGTGAGAACCGGACTTGACTTTGTACCTGGATTAGAATCATCACCACTCGCTGAAACATAAACAGCATCTTGTTGAACTTCAACAACAGAAATACAACCACTGAAAAGAAAAACTAAAGATACAAAAAGTAAAATTATAAACCTATTCATAAATACCTCCTCGCCTATTTAATATGATAATACAAAAACAAAAATATTCAAAATTAATTCATTCTAACTTAATTTATTCCTAAGTATTTGAAAAAAAGGCCTATTAGGATTAGAAACAATTTTTGCAACATTTTCTGACTTCCTGACTATTATTTTAACATCACTTTCAATGTCAATGTACTCTTGACCATCAACTACTATAACAGAGGTAGGAAAACTATGTTTAACTTTGAGGGTTACATAACTTTCTTCATCCAACACAATAGATCTAGCAAATAGAGAGTGAGGACATATAGGTGTAATTATTAAATTTTTCATGGTTGGAAGTAGTATAGGACCTAAAGCAGAAAAAGAATAAGCAGTTGATCCTGTAGGAGTTGAAACAATAACTCCATCAGCCCTATAGCTATTAAGGAAATCATCGTTTATAAACACTTCAACATCTAGTAATCTATGATACTTACCCCTTGAAACAACAACTTCATTCAAAGCTTCTTTTAAGTACCTTCTACCATCCTCAAATTGAATATCAGCATTTATCATCATTCTCTCTTCAACAATGAAAGAATCCTCTTTTATTGAGTTAATAAGCTCAACTAGTTCATCTTTTGAGAAGTGCATAAGGAAACCTAACTTACCTAGATCAATACCAGCAATAGGTATATTATACCTCGCAAACAATCTAGAAGCATAAAGGATAGTTCCATCACCACCAACACACAAAACGAAATCAGGCTTTTTTAAATCATTATAGTAATCGAAACTAGCTGAAAAATCTTTGAAATCCGTTCTAACCAAGAAAAAATCTATACCACTTTCCGATAGTAAATTAGGTAAATAGGATAGTATATACTTAACTTCTTCTTTATTAGGGTTATATACAACAGCAACGATTTTTGACATCTAAAAACATTATCTCTTTGAGTATTGTTTAGATTTTCTAGCTTTGACCTTACCGTACTTTTTACTTTCAACCATTCTTGGATCTCTCCTTACAAGATCTAATTTTCTTAATACAGGTCTCAAAGTTTGCGTATCATATTTAGCAAGAGCAAGAGATATACCATGTCTAACTGCCTGAGCTTGAGAAGAAATACCACCACCGCTAACTGTGATATAAACATCAAACTTATCTAGAGTTCTAGTTAATTTGAAAGGCTGTAAAACTGTTTCAATTAATTCAAAAATACCTTTGAAATACTCTTTATAATCTTTACCATTAACGGTTATTTTACCTTTACCAGCAGGTTTTAAGAAAACTCTAGCAACAGAAGTTTTTCTACCACCTCTAGCAACAATTACAGTTCCTTTTGCCATACTACCTCCTAAACTTTATATTCAATAGCACCAGAAGGTATATTTACCTTATCATCCTTAAAAACTATCATTCTTCTTAATCTATGCTTTCTTAATCTATTTTTAGGTAACATTCCTCTAACTACCCTTTCAAAAACAAATCTAGGATTAGAAATTATAACATCTTTAAAATGTGCATGCTTAAGTCCTCCAGGATAACCTGAATGCCAGAAGAAAACTTTATACTCAGACTTTTTACCAGTCAGTATAGCCTTTGAAGCATTTTTAACAATAACATAATCACCGTTGTCAATGTGAGGAGTATAATCAACTTTATGCTTACCCATTAAAATTTTAGCAATAACAACGCCCAACCTTCCTAATGGCTTACCTGTAGCATCTATAACATAATATTTCCTTGAAACCTGATTACCCTTCAACATTATTGTTTTCATACCTTACCTTCCATAAAGCAAGCTCTATTATAAACACAAAAACAAAACTTTTTCAAATTAAAAACTACCTACAAAAAATTTCATAGTCCTTATTCGGGATTAGGGGATGGGGGATTGAAATTTGGTTGATAGGAGGGTGAAGCCTTTGCTAAATTAGGAACTTGGAATTAGGAATTCGGAAATAATTAAAAGGTGGTACTAATAGGAGGCGAAGCCTTCGCTAATCTAATAGGGTGGTTGGGGCACTAAAAGAGGTTTTCTAAAATTACTAACTTTATTAGGAATAAACATTTTGTTCTTCCTTCTAAAGGAGATTACTAATAGGAAAGCTTAACTTTCATAAAAAACTAAAAGGAGGTATCAAAAGGAGGGTGTAACCCTCCTACTGAACTAAGGGGTGGGTTGGG
>JBMFQU010000116.1:0-5120 GCA_049968435.1 Brevinematia bacterium
CCCTTGTCGCTTCCAATAAGCAAGTAAATTAATAAAAGATAAATCCCTCAATCCCTAATAGAAGAGTAGAAATCGTTTTTAGTATTCTTACTTTAATTGTTTGAATAGGTAGTATAAAATTTTCAAAAACCCTGACACCAATAAGATCAATTGGAAAATTTGAACTTGTAATAGAAATTTCTACTTCCTATAAAAATTACTTATTACTAAAATTTCTTGTTATTGAATAAAAAATAAAATATTTTTTATACTTCTTAAAAGGTGAGGTAAAAATGGAGGGGAAAATAGATAACACTACAAGTAATAATATAGAAATAAATTCATCTGAAAGTTCTGATGAGATATTGGTACCAATAAAGATATCCAAGTACCTTCTAAAAGAAGGAGATATATTAAATGAAGATCTTCTTTACTACGACAACCTAAAAAGAGGACTAAAATTAACAAAAGAAATAATAAAAGTATTACAAGATATAGACTTACTCAAAGATGTAAGCATACTAAGATCAAAAAAAATAATAGAACTTGAAGAAAAAGGAACAAAAAGTTCAATAGAAATTGAACAAGTAGAAGAAGAGAAAACAAAAACTATAGAAGAAATAAAAGAAACAGATATAAAATTAGGATTTAACGATGAAAAAGTAGATAAGATAATAGCACATTCGATAAAAGCAACCTTTGATAAACTCAGAGGAGAAGATTTTGAAGAGAAAGTTGAAAACACTAAGCAAGAAATACAAAACAAGATAATACAAGACGAAAAACTTTCACTTACCGCCAAAGCTGAAATAGAAGAATCGATAAGAGAAATTTCTCAATGTTTTGTTGAAACTTTTGCACTACAAAAAGTAGTACCTATATCAAATAAAGTAGAAGTAACAAAACTAAACTTCTCAAACAAAAGTATTTCAAACTATTTTCTAGAATTAGTAATTACTGACAAGGTATCATTCGTAAACTCAGCAAAAAGTGTAGTAACAAAGTTTATAAATTCATTCGGAGACGACAATGGAGGGATAGTACTAAGTTCTCTTTTTCAATATTCTGAAAACGACGATTATGTTGTATCTCATTCTATGTTTATAATGGCAATATCAATATTGATAGCCAAAGAACTAACGAAGTTAGTTTACGAAAAAATTTTATCTTCAAATCAAGAGAAAATTGATCCAAAAACCCTAAAAATAATCTCAATGAAAACATTTGACTTTGAAGATTTAGTAAACCTAGGAATTGCCTCAATACTCCATGATACTGGTATAAAGAAAAACTTCGGTAGTATTCCAGCCTCATTCAAAATCCCTTCCAAAACTTCAAAAATAGAACTTCACCCTAGTGAATCAAGTTTTTTTGTACAAAGATTATCTCTTGACATAACAATACAGAGAGCAGTATATGAACATCACGAGTTCTTAGACGGAACAGGATACCCAAAGGGAGTAACAAAATATATGTCAAAATATTCACCTATATTGGCATTTGCAGAGAGATTCTCAGAGTTAGTTTTGGAAAATCCATTCATTAACAATCCTATACCACCAGCTTTAGCAATAAACTATATTCTAAAAAATGAAATAAAAAAGTTTGATAAAGATGTAATATATGCATTCATAAGAGGGACTTCAACATTTCCAATAGGTAGTTGGGTTGAACTTTCAAATGAGACAATTGGTTTCGTATCAAACATAAGTAAAAAAGATAAGACAAAACAGATAGTAAAAGTAGTTTTTGCAAAGAATCTTCAGAAATTACAAAATCCAAGGGAAATAGATTTAGCAGAAGAAGATGTAAAGATAATAAGAGTTATAAATCCCATAGATTTACAAAGAAAGGTAGGAGATTTAAAACAATACTACTTTTCATAATAAGACTTTTTAAGTGGGAGCTATGCCCTCTTATTAACACCGCCCTTTAGCAATCCAAAGCAGTCTACACACCTTCTACAAGAAAATTATTTCCTATTCCTGATAGAGCTAAGAATTAATTTTTAAAAAGTTTAAGAAACCTCTTTTAGTACCTCGCCCACCCTATAGTGCGTTAAGAGGGTTTCACCCTCTTACCAATATCTCCCTTTAGTTCGTTATGAAAATTCTACCTTCCTATTAGTCATCCTTTAGAAGGAAGGATAAAATGGTTATTCCTAACAGAATTTAGGAATTTTAAGAAATTTCTTTTAGTGCCCCACCCGCCCTATAGTCCTATGCAGGAAGGCTAAGCCCTCCTATTAGGTATCACCCTTTAGCAATCCAATGTAGGCTACACCTTCTATAAGAAAATTGTTTATCAATCCTGATAGAGTTAAGAATTGTTTTTAAGAAGTTTGAGAAACTCTTTTAGAGCCACGCCCACCCCTACTATAAGCTTCAGAGGAGAGAAAACTCACCTTTAGATACTAAGTATTATAAGCAATGATAATATAAACTGTATGAGAAACCATTCTTTCTCTAGGCCTTGTTATATTTTCTCTTAAGTAGATTTCTCTTTCAAGTAGTTCAACACATTTTATTCTAGTAAATTCATATTTTTTTAACGTTTTAAAAGTTTCTTGCACTTGCTCAATAGTTGGAACAACAATACCTACAGAAGAACCTTTTTTAAGAGATTCCTTAGCATGAGGTATAATAGCCCAAGGTTCAGGTAAATCTATAATAGCAGCATCAGCATCAAAAACCCCAAAACCTTCCACAGCTACATCTCTTACATTTAAATCTACCCTATCCAATAACCCATACCTCTCTAAATTTTTTCTAGCACCTTCCAGATGATCTTCCTTTTTATCAAAAGAAAAAACTTTTCCATGAGGGCCAACCAATATAGCCAAAACCGTAGTCATTGCTCCAGAGCCTGTACCAACTTCTATAACCGTACTACCATCTCGTATTGTAGAGTTAATAACAATATACCCTATATCCTTAGGATACATTATATTAGTCTTTCTCTTTACATTTAAGATAAGGTCTTGTATAGAAGGTTTTAATACAAAAAACTTATACCCCTTATTCGTCTCCAAAACATCACCCCAATTTAATGATTCTGGAAATACAATCTTACCAAGATGGCATTGGAAAAAACCGTTCGGTCTAAAAACAACTGGATATTTGGCTCTCTCTGAATTGTAAAGATATATGATATCACCATCATTCACCATATTACCTATACCTATAGACTATTCTACCTTTAGTAAGATCATACGGTGAAAATTCAACTACTACCCTATCACCTTCAATTATTTTTATAGAGTTTAACCTTATCTTACCAGAAGGATGAGCAATTACCTCTTTTCCATTATCTAACCTAACTTTGAATATTGAATTAGGTAATTGCTTAATAACAACCCCTTCAAACTTCAAAACATCATTATCTTTAGCCATAACTATTCTACCCCAAGAACATTAAATATTTCATTTTTTATATCGTCAAAGTTTTTATCACCATTAATTCTAAATAAAATACCTTTTTTTGAATAATAATCTATAACTGGTAAAGTAGAATCTCTAAAAGTCCTCAATCTACTTTTAACAACTTCTTCTTTATCATCATCTCTTTGGATAAGCTCACTGCCACATTTATCGCATTTATTTTCAACCTTTGGTGGGTTATAGTAAATATTATAAACTTGACCACAGTTTAAACACACCCTTCTACCAGAAATTCTTTTTAATATTTCTTCTTCTGAAGTATCAATGAAAATAACTTTATCAATTAAAATACCCTTATCTTCCATTATCTTAACTTGGTTCAAGTTTCTAGGAAAACCATCTAAAATATAACCCTTCTTGTACTTATCTTTACTGATCTCGTTAAGTAATACATCTGCAATTAAATCATCAGGCACCAGTAATCCTTTATCAACAAAACCCTTAACCTTTTTACCTAACTCGCTACCTGAAGAGATTTCACTTCTAAGTATATCTCCAGTTGACAGGTGAGGAATACCTAACTTCTCACTAATAAGTTTACTTTGTGTGCCTTTACCAGCGCCAGGCGCACCAACTATAAGCAATCTCATATACTAACTCCAATATTTTTCATAAAATATCGCAAGAGATGCCTTAACTTCAGGAGGTATCCTATCTCTAGCTGTCATAATTGCAAATTTTGCTGCTTCCTCACAAGAACATCTTCTATTAACATCAATGTTTTCTATTATAGTAGGTAAAAGCCTCAAAACATTGTCAAGGTTTTTCCTCATATACTCCATAACCATTTCAGCATTCACATCTTCATGACCTTCGTACCAACAATCATAATCCGTAACCATAGAAATCAAAGAATAACAAATCTCAGCTTCCCTTGCCAATTTAGCCTCACCTGCAGCAGTCATACCAATAATATCAGCTCCCCATTGTCTAAACATATTGCTCTCAGCTCTACTTGAAAATTGCGGTCCTTCAATGGTAATATAAGTTTTGCCAGTATGTATAGTTAATTCCGGAAAATATTTATTTGCAATATCTTTTATTTCACTAGATAATTCATTACAAAAAGGATCAGCCATTGACACATGCCCCACTAACCCTGTTGAAAAGAAAGTAAGTTCTCTCCACCTTGTAAAATCTATAAGCTGAGAAGGGATAACAAAATCCATAGGTTTCAATTCTTCTCTTAAACTACCAACAGCACTTACTCCTATTAACTTTTTAACACCTAAATACTTCAAAGCCCATATGTTAGCTTTCATCGGTATCTTAGTAGGCGGATAAATGTGACCTTTACCATGCCTTGGCAAAAATGCTACCTTCCTACCCTTAACATCAACTATAGTTATTTTGTCAGAAGTTTTACCAAAAGGAGTATCTATCTCAATTTCATCAATAACTTTAGCAGAAGAAAACGCATACAAACCACTACCACCTATTACACCAATTTCTACCTTATAATCCATAAAAACCCTCTGACCAATTTAAAGGTTAAATAATTAAATAGCATTTTTTCAATATTTCAATAATGATGTTTGAAAAATACTTTTAGTATCTCTCCCCCGCCCACCCTTTAGTTCTATATAGGAGGACTTCGTCCTCCTATTGGCACCTCCTTCAGCCGTCCAAAGCAGGCTCCACCTTCATTGTTTTCAACGAGTAAGTAAATTAATATTAATCTTCTTTTAGGAATAAAAATAT
>JBMFQU010000117.1:0-5042 GCA_049968435.1 Brevinematia bacterium
TAAGAAAGAATAGAAAATTTTACTTCTAATTGAAGTTAGAATTTTTTAAGAAAACTCTTTTTGTTTCCCGCCCACCCGCCCTTAAGCATCTACAGGAGGGTTACGCCCTCCTATTAGGTACCACCTTTTAGTTAGATTAGTTCGTTAGGGAGACTTTGTTTTCATATTAGGTATCTTCTAGAAGTAAGAGAATATAAAAAATTCATTCATGATAGAATTAAGATGGATTTCCTAATAAAACTATGTTTAAAGGCAACAATAATTACAATTTTGCTTCTTCAATGTCAATATCGATGTATTCTATCGTAATTCCTTCATCAGCACCCAACTGAGTATTTTGACTACCGCATCTTTCACATACGTAAATGTGAGTATCAGTATAGAACTTATGACCACAATCATTACAAATAATAGGTATTTGGATAAAAGAAATTTCCAATTCCATACCTTCCGCTATTGTACCTTTTGCATAATTATACAAATGAAACTTAAAAGATTCAATACTTAGGTTTTCGGTATCAGATATCTTTATCTTTGCCTTAAGAACTTTAGAAGCTTTGTTTTTCTCTGCTTCTTCCAAAATTAAATCCAAAGTATCCTTAGCCAAAAGTGATTCATGCATATATATCCTCTCTTATATTTTTCTTTCAACAAATCCTAGGTAATTGTTCTCCACTTACCATATCCAACAAACGAACACTACCTATAAGTGACTTCATTAAGACTTTACCTTTGTTTTCTTCTACAACTTTGCCTATTATACTTGCTTGAGTTCCCAAAGTTGAAGACATTATCAAAGCTGTTTCTTCTGCATACTTTTCTGGTACTATAGCTATAAATCTACCTTCATTTGCTACATAAAGTGGATCTAAACCTAGCACTTCACATACTGCCTTTACCTCTTCTATTATTGGAATCTTCTCTTCCTCAACATATATTCCTAGATTACTCGCTTTAGCTATTTCGTTAAGAGCACTTACCAATCCACCCCTGGTTAAATCTCTCATACAATGAATCTCTATATTCTTCTCAATCAGATTTGAAACTGTTGTCCATAGTTCAGTACAATCGCTTTCTAAAGTTGTTTCAAATTCTATTCCCTCTCTTAAGGACATTATGGCCGCACCATGTCTTCCTACATCTCCGTTTATCACTATAACATCCCCTGGTCTTATATTTTGAGGTAATACTTCCATATTATGTTCAATTATTCCTATACCAGAAGTATTTATGTATATTCCATCTCCTTTACCTTTATTTACTACTTTTGTATCACCCGTTACCACAAAAACTCCAACCTTTTCAGCAACCTCATTTGTAGAATTCAATATTATTCTAAGTTTCTCAATCTCAAACCCTTCTTCAATGATCAATCCTAAAGAAAAGTACATAGGTCTAGCACCACACATAGCAAGATCATTTATAGTACCAGTTATAGATAATTTACCTATATTCCCTCCAGGAAAGAAAATAGGATTTATAACATAAGAATCTGTTGAAAATGCTATTTTACTTTGAGGTAGATTTATTATTGCACCATCATGTAGTTTATCAAGATATTCATTTGAAAAAATAGGTTTAAAAACCTGTTCTATAAGATTATTTGTTAACCTGCCACCGCCACCATGGCCTAATCTAATCCTTTCCAGGTTATTTGTAGGAACCGGACAATCAAATGCCATAACTACCTCCTTTAAACTTTATTAAGTTTGTAATTATAGTATGCTGCACAAGCCCCTTCTGAAGAAACCATAGGAGCACCTAATGGATGATCAGGAGTACACAAATTACCAAAAGCTTTACACTCATAAGGTTTTTTTACACCTTGTAATACAAGTCCACTTATACATTCTTCAGGTTCCTTAACATTTATATGCGAAACAGAAAATTTCTTTTCCGCATCATAATCCTCATATTCTTTTCTAATACCTAATCCACTCCTTGGTATCTCCCCCATACCTCTCCATACCCTATTTACTACCTCAAAGACTTCCTTTATTATATTTTGAGCTTGAAGATTACCTTCTCTTCTAACAGATCTAGTGTATTGATTTTCAACTTCATACCTTCCTTCCTCTAATTGTTTTACAACCATAAGGATACCCTGTAGAATATCAAGCGGTTCAAATCCCGTTACTACTATAGGCACTTTGTATTTTTTAGCTATAGGCTCGTACTCTGAAAAACCCATAACCGTACAAACATGACCAGCCGCTAAGAATGCATTAACTCTATTATTAGGAGAATTTAAAATATATTCCATCGTCGGAGGTACAAGTACATGAGAAACAAGAACAGAGAAGTTTTTTATACCCATAACCTTAGCTTGATATATAGCCATAGCGTTAGCGGGAGCTGTTGTTTCAAAACCAACACCAAAAAATACAACTTCCTTATCAGGATTATTAATAGCAATTTTAAGAGCATCAAGAGGAGAATAAACTATCCTAATATCTCCCCCCTCTTCCTTAACAGCAAAAAGATCTTTATCACTACCTGGTACTCTCAACATATCACCGAAAGAACAAAATATAACATTAGGTAGCGAAGCTATTTCTATCGCTTTATCTATAATTTCAAGAGGCGTTACACATACTGGACACCCTGGTCCATGTACAAAAGATATATTCTTAGGCAAAACTTCATCTATATTAAACTTTATTATTGTATGCGTCTGCCCACCACAAACTTCCATTATCATCCAATCTCCTTTAGTAATCTTCCATATTTCCTCTATATACCTTTTGGCTACCTCAGAATTTCTATATTCATCAATATATTTCATACTTCACCTCCCCCAAGCTGCTCTTGAATTTTATTCATCTCATCAAGATAATTAAAAACGCTCATAGCCTCCTCTTCATTTAACTTGCTTATAGCAAAACCTACATGTACTATAACATATTCACCAATTTTTACATCAGGTACATACTCAAGACACACATCTCTCTTTATACCTCCAAAATCAACTTTCCCCATCAAAGGACTAGAATCATATTTTATATCTACAACCTTTCCAGGTACACCTAAACACATAAAACCCCCTAACAAAACTAATAAAAATGTTAAATAACATAAACTTTACCTAACAATACAATAAATAAATACTACATTTTTTGTATGATTTACTTTATTTTTAGAAATACCTGCAATCTTGGTGAGTAATTTATTCCGTTTTCAAGGCAAAATGGTATAATGAATGTTGATTTTTCTAATAATTCTTCAGTGGATGTACCTTCAGGCATAAGGTATATTCTCTTTTTAGGTAATCTATACTTATCTATTAGTTCTTTTACTTCTCCTAAATCTTGCTGTATTGAAATTACGAATTTAAAAATTGAATTGAGTTTTTTAAATTCACTAAGGTTTGAATATATTTTTTTATAAACACCTTCTGCCAACCTTGCACCTCTTAACTTAGGTGAAACATTGAATTTAAATTTTGATAACTCTTTCTTTGGCAAATATATACCAGAAGTTTCGAATTCAATTTCTTCATTAGGGAAGTTAGCAATTATTTGAATTATTTCGTCTTGGTAATACAAAGGTTCACCACCTGTAAAAACAACAATACCTTTTTTAATTTTTAAAAAGTTATCTATTACTTTAGACAATTCCTCTACACTCCTTTCTTCTCCACCATTAAATGTTATTGAATACTTTGTATCACACCAAGTACAATTCAAAGGGCAACCTTGAACTCTTATAAATAACGCTAACCTTCCAACGCTATTTCCTTCGCCTTGAAAACTTTCAAATATCTCTGAAATTCTCATTTTACTCTAGGTATGAAATTTTAAGTATACTACCCTTGCTACCAGGCATTACATCAAATTTTATATACACCGGACCTTCATAAGGTACAACTATTTCTTTATTATTTGCCTTAATCTTTATTGATTTCGAATCAGATGTTTTTAAAATTAATCTAGAATCTACTTTTATTTGTTTCACTTCGCCTTGGTTTAAGTAGAATGGTACCTCTTCTGAACTATCAGCCAAAATTGATACCCACACTAACTTATCAGATGAAATACTAAATTCTATAGGTGGCAAAGCATTTTCAAGAAATACACTTTCTTCTTTAGCTTTAACTTCTTTTGATTTGAATATAGAGATTCTTAAAGTAGGTTTAGATTCACTAAAACTCTCATACTTTATCTCAGCATCAACTCTTCCATCCATATTAAAATCTATCAAAGACTTTTGTTTTAGCAAAAAATGGTATATGCTATCATTTATACTTAAAACTATATCATTACCATTATTCTTAACCTCTACCAATTTTACTCTCAAAGGAATTGAATATGAATTATCCTTAAACTCCTCTCCTTCTGAAAAGCTTTTCAAAACTGTTCTTACATTATCATTATCAACCAATACTTTATACTGTTTGGACAATACCCAACTTAAAACCATATATCCAAGTAAAATAAACAAAAGTAATACAGAAAACATAACAGAAAGTTTTTTAAAATTTACTTTATCAAATACCGAATCTTTTTTACCAATAAGCAAATCCAAAGGGACCTCCTTAGCTTCTAATATTTTTTTTTCATAAAGTTTTATAGCATAATCTGGATCAGCATCCAAGAATGAAGCATACGACCTTATGTAGCCCCTTACATAAACTTCTCCCGGAAAATTAGAAAAATCATTATTCTCAATATCTTCAATATACCTCCTTGGAATATTTGTACCTCTTACAACTTCCTCTATAGATATACTCTTCAAAAGCCTTTTATTTTTAAGGTACTCACCCACAGTTTCCATACTAAAATCACTCCAAAGTAATTATAGATATCTCATTTTCCCTTTTTCAAGAATGAATTAATATGAGTAATTCATACTCCTTTGATACTTCCTTTTAGCCCTAAAAGTAAGATACTGCCTTCCATAAGAAAATTGTTTATTTTTCCCAATAGAAGTTAGAGCTTTTTAAGAAACCTCTTTTTGTTCCCCACCCAACCCACCCTTTAGCATCTATAGGAGGCTATGCCTCCTAGTAGTACCTCCTTAATCATTCCAAAGTAAGCTACGCC
>JBMFQU010000118.1:0-5010 GCA_049968435.1 Brevinematia bacterium
ACTAATTTCTATTAGAGTGAGTAAATTTTATCTTCTAATGGAAGCAGTGAAGGTGAAGCTTACTTTGGAATGCTTAAGGAGGTACTACTAGGAAGCGTAGCCCTCCTATAGGCACTTAAGGGAGGGTGGGGAAGATACTAAAAGTATTTTTTAAACACCTTCTATGTGTTAAGATAATTTTATATTTAAATTTACATTACTAATTTTCATCTTTGATAATCTTAAGCGTTATTCTGGAAGAGGTTGAGTTTATGAAGTACTTTAGATTTTTTCTAATTATCTTTGCGTTGGTTTTTATCTTTTCTTGTCAAAGTGAAGTTAAAAATAAAGAATATGTTATATCTTTTATTTTAGGTGATGTACTTGTTAATGGTAAAAGTGCTAAATTGGATTATGTGTTTAAGGTAGGAGATGAGGTGGAGGTAGGTAAAGATTCAGAACTTGTTATTTCGGTTTATGGAAGGGGTAATATAAGGATTAAAGATGAAGCAAAGTTTAAGTTTGAAGAAATTCAATCTGTTTTTGAAGGTAAAAAGAATGATACTATTTCCCTATTTAAAGGCAAGTTATTGTCGAAAGTTGAAGGGATTTTTTCCGATTCAAAGAGGCTTAATGTAGTTACTGAGAGTGCTTTTGCTACTGTTAGAGGTACTACTTTTATGATCAAAGTTATTGGTAAAGATACGGAAATTAAGGTTAAGAAAGGTAAGCTTTATGTTGCTCCTAGTGTTAAAGATAGAAAATTAGTTGAGGAGTTTTCTCAACCTATTTCTGGGGGAGTTTTAGTAAAGTACGATGTTAAGTTAGAAGTTGAAAGAGAACTCTCAAAAGGTGATTTAGAGAATGCTAAGAAAGTCTATAAAGAGAAATTAATGGAAAATAAAATTGGAGTTAATGATTCTGAATTTAAAGAAATTGAAATAAAGAATCAAGAGAAAGAACTAGAAGAAAGTATTAATAAAGCAAAGGATGTAAAAGGTATAAAAGAGGATCTTATTAAAGAAAAAGGACTTTTCGATCAAAGTAATGATGAAGAAAGATTAGAGAAAAACATTAAAGGAGCTAAAGAGAAGAAAGGTATAAAAAAGGATGTTGTTAAAGAAAAGGGACTTTTTGAAGGTGAAAATGAAGAAAAAGATTTAAAAGAAAATATGGAATCACTTAAGAAAAAATTAAAGAAGTAGTTTTAAGATTATTTTAGATTGTCATTATGAAAGAATTTATTGTTTCCATTGGTGGAGGAATTCTTCAAGAGAGGTTAATAAGAGAAATTAAAAATATGGGTTTTAAATCTATAGTTTTTGACAGAGATGAAAATTGTGTAGGTTCAAAAATTGCTGATATTTTTTTCCCTATTAGTACTAGAGATTACGAAAGCATATTGAAAGTTTTGAAGGAAAAAGAACTGATTGATAGAGTTGCTGCTGCCATAACTGTTGGTACTGATATGTCTTATACTGTTGCTAAGATTAATGAAATTGTAGCGCCTTATCTACCTTCTACAGATGTTGCTATTAAAACTACTGATAAGTTTGTGATGAGAAAGGTCCTTAAGGAAGGAGAAGTTAATGTTCCGGAGTTTTATCTTTGTCATAGTGTTGAAGAATCTCTAGAAGCGTTTAGAATTTTTAGTTCCAGGGGTAAGAAGTGTGTTATTAAACCTGTTGATAATATGGGTGCAAGAGGTGTTAGGAGGATTGATACTGAGGAAGAATTAAGAAGTTTTTTTTATGAAAGTTTAAATTATTCTTTATCTAAAAGAGTTATAGTCGAAGAGTTTATTGAAGGTGAAGAGCTAAGTGTTGATGCTATTGTATATAAAGGTGATATTTTAATAACAGGTGTTGCTGATAGGATAATAGAGTATCCTCCTTACTTTGTAGAAACGGGTCATATAATGCCTACTAATTTACCTAAGGAAATTATTGATATTTCTTTGGAAGAGTTTAAGAAAGCTATAAAAGTGGTGGGTATTGTAAATGGAGCTGCCAAGGGTGATATAAAGATATCTAGAGAAGGTGTTCCTTATATAGGAGAAATTGCTTCAAGGTTATCTGGTGGTTTCATGTCAACTCATACTTTTCCTTATGCTACTGGTATAAATCTGTTGCGAAATGTTTTACTTATACATTTAGGTAAAGAACCTGAAGTAAATAGTTATGAGTATAAGTATGTATGCGTTGAGAGAGCTTTGATACCTTATAAGGGGAGAATAAAAAAAATAGATGGAATAGAAGAAGCGCTTAGCTTACCTGGAATTAAGGATATTATAGTAAAAGTTAAAGAAGGGGACTTGTTTTATGAACCTAAAACCAATCTTGACAAAGCTGGTAATGTTATAGGTATTGGAAGTACTAGAGAAGAGGCTATTAGAAATGTTAATGATGCTATAAGGAGAATAAAAATTATAACTGAACCTTGTGAAGGTATTGAGTTAATAAGTGAGTCTGAAATTTTGAAGAGGGCTAAGGTAAACTTCAATGGAGCTTGTTATGTTTGTAAGGAGTGCAACGGAGAAGCTTGTAGAGGCAAGATGCCGGGTATAGGGGGAGTTGGTAGTGGGCAAACATTTGTTGAAAATTTTAAATCTCTTAGGAATTATAAACTTTTACCTAGGTACATTTACAGATTAGGAGAAATAGATACTTCTATTGATTTTCTTAGTATTAAACTAGATGTTCCAGTTTTAGTTGCTCCTGTTACTGGTACTAAAACTAATCTTGGGGGTATTGTAGATGAACTTGATTATGTAAGATGGATATTGAAAGGAGCTATGTATTCAGGAACTATAGCTATGGTAGGAGATAGTGCAACTCCAGATAAATATAGAATAGGTATTAGGGGAATTTTTGAAAATTTTGGTAATGGTATAGGTATATATAAACCTAGAAGCAATGAAGAGGTTTTGAAGAGAATAAAGGAGGCAGAGGAAGCAGGTGCTTTAGCGGTTGGAATGGATATCGATGGAATATCTATTCTTACGATGAGATTAAAGAAGCAGGATGTTTTTCCTAAGAGTTTTGAAGATTTAAGATATATTATTTCTTCAACTAAACTTCCATTTGTTGTTAAGGGTGTTATGACACCTGAAGATGCAATTTTGGCTTATAGAGCAGGTGCTAAGGTTATAATGGTTTCAAACCATGGTGGGAGAGTAAATGATTCTTTACCATCTACCATTGATGTTTTACCTTCAATAGTTAAGGTACTTAAAGGTAAGAATGTTTTAATAGGTATTGATGGTGGATTTAGAAGTGGTACTGATGTTGTTAAAGCACTTTGCTTAGGAGCACATTTTGTTGCCATAGGTAGGCCATTTACAATATATGCTTTTGGAGGAGGAGTTGATGGGGTTAAATTACTGTTTGATAAAATAAAAAGAGAGATTGAAGAAACTATGAAAATATTGGGAGTCAAAAATCTAAAAGAACTTTCACCTAAGATGGTTAAAAAATTTTGATTTTATAACCTTCTGTGATATAACAATATCTTACTATCCAAAGAGGTACGAGTTTATGTGTTGGTGGTATTTTGGAATACCCTTTATGGGAGGTAGTTTTGGGTCTTGGGTCTGGATATTTAATGTGATATTTTTTTTATTGATTTTGTTTGCTGCATTTTTAATTTCTTATAGATTGTTACATCACTTTAATATGCACTCAAAAACAAGTAATGAACCAGCGATTGAAGTCCTTAAGAGAAGATATGCTAGAGGTGAAATTTCAAAGGAAGAATTTGAAGAGAAAAAGAAAGATATACTATGAAAAATGATTTATATTAAAGGAGTTTCTTTAAAAATAATTTGTTGTTAACTATTCTAAATGTTTTGTTGTGATGTTTATCTATTATTTTTGTTTTTTCATTGTTTATAGTAATTAATAATCCTTCATTTTGATCAAAGTTAAATACAGAAACTATTGTAGTATCATCTATCTTTCCTATATCAATAGCTTCAAACCAGTTTGATTCTAATTCTATGTTTAGAACTTTGTAATTAAGTGTAATTGGTAGTTTCATAACGAATCCATTGAATCCTGTTTTATTCCATTTATTACCAGATAGAATTATCTCTTCTTCGTATAATTTTATGTTTGTGAATTCCCATAGATCATTATCTATTGTTATATCTTGCAATTCAATGTTATTTTTACTATTATTCCTCTATAATTATCTTTTTCATTACCGTATATTATATAATTATCTTTGTATTTTACGGCACTTCTGAATTCATATTCTCCTGTTATTACATAAGGTAATTTTAGTTTATTCATTGAATTTAGTTCTATTATATCACCATTGAATATATCTTCTTTGAGTGAATTTGAGATGACTATTTTGCCATCACTCCAAACAAATTCAGAGAATATACTATATGGGGCTATTATCTTAATTTATTATATTTAGATTTTTATCTAGATATATTAAGGTACCTAACCTTGAAAGATTGTCTTTTACTAAAGCTCCTGCAAGTATTGTAGTATTTCTTTCATTAAATATGTTTTTGCATATAAATCTTTCTATAATTTTGACTCTTTTGGTTTCTTTATATATATGCGTTGAGTAGTTTTCTAATGATGTTAAAAATAAATATTCCCGACTTATTCCAATTATATCTTGGATTGATTTTGAATCAATTTCTTCTAAATCTATTACTTTTTCCATGCTGGTTAATTTTATATAAATCTTATCAGAAGTTTAAATTTTGTACTACTTTTGATATGGTGGAATTTTCTTAGTTAACTTATAAAAAGTTAAATATTAAAGGAATTTTTTAAAAGTTTAATTTGCTTAAATGCCTAGAGAAAGGATATTAAAAAGATTCAAACTATATTAATTTACTTATAGGAACTAAAAAGGAGTTTCTTAAAGAATTTTTATCTTCTATCAGGAGTAAAATTTTCTATCCTTTCTTACTTCTAAAGGAAGAACATAATAAGAAGGTATAACTTTCCTAACGAACTAAAAGGTGGTACCAATAGGAGGACGAAGTCCTCCTGCGTAGAATTTAAG
>JBMFQU010000119.1:0-4737 GCA_049968435.1 Brevinematia bacterium
CAAGTGAAGGCGAAGCCTCCTGTAGTCGCTTAAGGGTGGGTTGGGTGGGAAAGATACTAAAAGTATTTTCCAAACACCCTTACTCCAAAATTATGGGTAATTTAATTTTTAATTGGATAATTTTTCGATTAAACAATTACAATAATAAAACTAAGGGAGATCTTAAATGGAGGGTATTCTTGAAAAAATAGATATTCCGTATGAAGTTTTAGATATTTTAAAAATGGCAAAGAGTTTAACTTTTGCTTATACTTTTGAGGATCTTTATAACGCTACGATTGAGGGAATGGAAAATGATGTAAAAAAAGTTTCTTATTTTGTTGAAGGAAGTGGCGAAGTAGATGAAGCTATTGTAAGTGTAGCCAAAAATGGTATTGTAGTTAATTATACAGAACCTTACATGAGGAGAAGAGATCCAAATAGTATGCTTATAGGAGATGATCTACCTACCGACAAACCTAGATTCAAGGATGTTATAGGCTATGATTTTAGTGAATTAAGGTATAAAACTTATGAATGGTTAAAGTCACAAGATCTAGCTGCTTTTGTCTTTGGAGTTGGGCAGCTAGATTTAGGGATATATGGGCTTGCTATTGTTCCTAAAAACGCTTCTTTTTTTGCTTTTGGCTTAGGTGTTCTTCAAAGAATAGAGGATATACGAAAGTTTAGTGATAAGAAAAAAATAAAAATATTGCTTTACGTTGCACCCCCCTTCAGGCACACCGTGTTTAGTGGTAAACAAAGAGTTGTTCATTATAGGCGTGAAAATTTACATGAGATTTTTAGTTATAATCTTTACCCTGGGCCAAGTGCCAAAAAGGGGGTTTACTCTGCTCTTCTCGATATAGGAGAAAGAGAAGGATGGCTCACTTTACATGCTTCTAGTGTTCTTGCTATAAGTCCTTACGGAAATAGAATTGTTTTTTTACATGAAGGAGCTAGCGGTAGCGGTAAAAGTGAAATGAATGAGAATATTCATAGAGATAAGGACGGTACTATACCCTTTGGAGTAAATGTGGTTACAGGTGAAACTTTAAAACTTTCTTTACCCGTTGCTTGTAAATTAAATCCCATATCTGATGACATGACAATGTGTCATCCAAGTATACAAAAAGATGATCAGGGACTTGTAGTTGTTGATGCTGAAAATGGTTGGTTTATTAGAGTTGATCATATAAAAAGGTATGGTACTGACCCAGATATAGAATCACTTTCTATATATCCTGAAAGACCTTTGCTTTTTCTCAATATTGATGCAAAACCAGGTGCTACTGCTTTGCTGTGGGAACATATAGAAGATGCTCCGGGAAAATTATGCCCTAATCCTAGATTTGTTGTTTCTAGAGATTTGATACCAGGTATTATAAAAAGGCCTTTAAATGTACATGTTAGAAGTTTCGGTATAAGAACACCAGTTTGTACAAAAGATAAACCAACTTACGGAATAGTTGGTATTTTCCACATACTACCACCTGCTATTGCTTGGATATGGAGATTAGTTTCACCAAGAGGAGACTCTAATCCAAGTATTTTTACTCAAGGGATAGGATTAGAATCTGAAGGTGTGGGTTCATATTGGCCTTTCGCTACTGGTAAACAAATTACTCATGCTAATCTACTACTTAAACAGATTATAAAAACACCTAAAGTTAAGTACATAATTATTCCTAATCAGTACATAGGAGCTTGGAAAGTGGGATTCTTTGCCGAATGGATAACACGAGAGTACATTACAAGAAGAGGCGGTGCTAGATTTGTAAGGTCTGAGCTCTCCCCTTCTAGAGGAGTATTACTAGGTTATTCTTTAAACGAACTTATATTTGAAGGACAAGAGATAAATGTAGGTTTACTGAAAGTAGAAGAACAACCGGAGGTTGGGGAATCAGCTTACAATGAAGGATATTCCCAACTTTACGAATTCTTTGTCAAAGAAACTCAAAAGTTTTACAAAGATCCAGACCTCATCCCCGAAGGAAGGAAAATACTATCATGTCTATACGATAAAGGCTCATTAAGAGATTTTGAAGAAATTTTAGGAATTGAGTCTTTTATAGATCTTGAAGGATATTTTTAATCAAGTTAAAACGGGAAAAGTTGTTTTTTAGAATACTCTGATCTCTCTTTTATTTTTTTGCTTGATTCATATGACTTTATAGTAATGTTACTTATTTGTGATGTTAAGAAAAACTTTACCGTCGCCGGTTTTTCCACCCTCAATTCATATTCTCCGTATTTCCATATTGAAAGATCTGGAAATTCATCTACAGGAGGCCCATACTTCTTTTTACCTTCTCTCAATAATTCAGAATATGAGTAAATTTCAGGGTTAAACCTAATAATAATATTAAAAAGAATGTTATTGTTAAAAACAAAGTAAATTGATTGGATGTAAGGTGGGGAAATTGCTTTCAGAACAAAAGGTTTCTCCTTATCAAATAATCCTAAATAACTTGTTTCATCTATTCTCAAGAATTCATCCTCTTCAATTAAGCTCTCAACATTACTTTTTGTCATACCTATAGCTATTCCTCTGTAAGAAAAGTTTGTTATTCTAGATAAATCATTTGTGTAAGTAATATCGTTCGTTAGAAAAGCAGTTTCCTGGGGATATAAGTTACATGTCAATATTACTAAGAAAACAACAATAGAAAGTAACATAACTATATCTAATTTTCGGTTTTACTTTATAGCTATAGAGTTTTTAAAATTAGTATTGCCTAATAAAAATTTATTTTTTAATCTTTATAATTTGGTAAAATAAGAAATTTCTTCTTATATTATATTATATTATATTCAAAATGATATCTAAGGATTTATTGAAATCTATACCCGACAAGCCCGGTGTATATATAATGTATAGTAGCGAAGGAGAAGTTATATACATAGGCAAATCCATAAACTTAAGAAATAGAGTCAATTCATATTTTTCTTCTAAAAACCATACAAAAAGGATACAAAACCTAATTAACAGAGTAGAAAAAATAGATTACATAGTAACTTCAAACGAAGCAGAAGCTCTTATCCTAGAAGCAACTCTTATAAAAAGACACAAACCCAGATACAACATATTAATGAAAGATAGTAAATTTTTTCCTTTCATAAAACTATCAAAAGACGAATTTCCTTATATAAACGCAACAAGGAAATACATCCCCAACGAAAATGTAGAATACTTTGGACCTTATGTAGATTCAGAATTGCCTTACAAGATAGTTGATTTAATTCAAAGGACTTTCAGACTAAGAACTTGTAAAAAACTACCTAAGAAAGCTTGCTTAAACTACTATATATCAAGGTGCTCAGCACCTTGTATAAAAAAAATAACGAAAGAAGAGTACCAAAAAGATGTTGAAAATGTAAAACTTTTACTAAACGGCAAAGTAAATGAAGTTATAGAAAAACTCCAAAAAGAAATGATAGAAGAATCAAAAAAACTAAACTTCGAAAAAGCAGCAACAATAAGAGATAATATAAACACCTTAAGAACTCTAAAGAATCAAGAACAATATATATTCCAAAAAGAAGATATAAACGCAATTTATATATCAACTTCAACATTTAACGAATTTGTAAATTACTATCTAATCTATATAATCAATGGTAAATTCTTTGGTAAAGAGAGCGTAACACTAAACACCAATGAAGAAGAAAGCACACTAGAAAGATTCCTTTCAGATGTATTTTTATCAATAGATAATAATCTATTAGTAAAAAAAATAATAGCCCCTTCTGAAATTATTGAAGGAATAAAATCTTTTTTTAGCAAGCTATCAGTAAACTTTAATCACTTTAAAGACATTGAAATAATACTACCACAAGATGAAAAAGATCTAAAAATACTAGATAATGCCAAGAAAAATTCAAAAATTATCTTAAATGAACATATTTCAAAAATAGACATTTCAGAAAAAGAAGAAGAAGAGCTTAGAAGCTTAATTAAAGTAGAAAAAGAAATATCAATAATTGATGGATTTGATATAGCAAACTACGGAAACGAAATTGCAGTTGGTTCAAGTGTAAGATTTATTGATGGTAAACCTTATAAAAAGGGATATAAAATATTTAGAATAAACACAGTTATTGGTCAAAATGACTTCGCTATGATTGAAGAAACAGTATTTAGAAGATACAGCAAAAAAGAAGATAAATTACCTGACTTGATTTTAATAGATGGTGGACTAGGTCAGCTTAACTCAGCAATAAAATCATTAAAGAAACTAAATTTAGAAATACCAATTATATCTCTAGCAAAAGAAGAAGAAAAAATTATATTACCTTCCAGAAAAGAATTGAAGCTACCAATTAATTCTTACGCACTAAGACTCTTACAAAGAGTAAGAGACGAAGCACATAGGTTTGGTAATAACTTTATTAAAAATGTAAAATCAAAAACTCTGAAATCCAAAAAACTTAAAAAGTAAAACCATTACAAAAATCTATTACTATTAATTTGGAATCTGGAAATACGCAAAGGGAGATACTGATAAGAGTGGAGCACAAAGAACCTTCTTAAACTTATTAGAAATAATTTCTAATTTCTATTAGGATAAATAAATATATTTCTAATAGAAGGTAAAACCTTAGTGCTGAGAGTAAAGGGAGATATTGATAAGAGGGTGGAACCTTCTTAACGCACTAAAGGGTGGACGGGTGAGGAACGAAAAGAGCTTTCTGAAAAATTTTAACTTCTATTAGGATAGATAAATATATTTCTAATGGAAAGTAAAACCTTAATGT
>JBMFQU010000120.1:0-1275 GCA_049968435.1 Brevinematia bacterium
GTGTCTTCTACAAAGTTCTTGATCTATTTGAGTCAAAAGATCTAAATTGTTTTGTGTTTCCAGGATAAATGCAGGAATCTCTTTTGCTCCGAGTTCTTGTAGGACTGTAATTCTGTTTCTTCCATCAACTACTATAAATTTGTCATCACTTACTTTTTTGAGTATGACTGGATAGATGAGGCCAATTTCAAGAATGCTTGCTTTGAGTTTTTGATATTCTTCTTCCGAAAGAGGTTCAAAAAAACCTTTGTCAAGTTCGATTTGTTCAATTTTGACAAGTGCAAGTCTTCCTTCCATAGCTTCACACCCCCCTTTATTTTATTTTGTGTTTTGCTCTGTTTCAGAGGAATTTTTTGTTAGATTTTCTGTTAAATTTTTTGTTAGAGATAGAAGATATTCTTGCAGTTCTGAAATACTCATTGTTTTGAGTTTTTCTGTTTCCCCCTTGGTTAATTCACCTCTGGTTTTTAAAATTTCTATTATTTTCTTTATAAGGTCCCATTGTTTTTGGGATATTATTGTGATAGCTTCTTTTGCTTTTTTGTAGAATTTATCTTCTTTTTCTCGGATTATATGGTAAAGTTCTAAGAGTTTGTGTATTACTGAAGGATCGTTTGGAGAAATGGTAGTTAGGTTATCTTCGCTGTTAAGAGAAGAGTGTATGGAGCTAAGGTCTTCTATCTTTTCTTGAATTTCTAAAACACATTTTGGAAAGAAATATAAGAAGCCGCTTTCTATTAATTCTTCCCAAGATTTTTCGGTAACTTTTTGAAATATTAAAAGAGTTTGATAAAAAGTAAGTATAAACCATTCTTTAACTTTTTTTTCGCTGTCAAGGACTGAGATTTCTTTAGTACTTAGTTTTCTTTGTCTTATCCTATCGAATATGTATCTTCGTATTTTGTATAAATCTTTTCCTGAGAGAGAGTTTATTTCTCGGGCAAGGAAATCGGTGATAAAATCTCTTATTAATAGACTAAAGGCTGATTTTGGATGTTTTTTCACTTTTTTTAGGAGTTTTTTTAGGAAGAAAAACAGGATTATTCGTTCTTCCGAGTTAAGTAAATGGAACCTTTTCACGATTTCTTTTTGGGCGAGAATAGCTAGTATATCTGTATTGTCGGTAATAGCTACCTTTTTAGCGTATCTTCTAAAGGGGAAGTAAAATCTTTCAAGAAGGAGGTGAAGTATTGGCTCCATAAGATCTCCTTCTTTAATTTATTCTATTATATTTAGGCCTTATTTTGTTTTTAAAAATAGTCCTGTCTGCAAAAA
>JBMFQU010000120.1:1375-4734 GCA_049968435.1 Brevinematia bacterium
TGAGGTAAAATTCATTTTTTCCTCAAAAATCTCGCTGGTGGTAAAAATGAGGTAAAATTCATTTTTTCCTCAAAAATCTCGCTGGTGGTAAAAATGAGGTAAAATTCATTTTTTCCTCAAAAATACAGACAAAAGGTAAGCTCCTGAAATTACTTACCTATACAGGAAAATATTTGGTCTACTAAAGAAGTAAATTTGTTTGAATTTTTTCTTTTTGGTTTGGTATTTTTTTCGTATCCTTTAGCTTCTTCACGTTCTATAAGTATTTCTTCAGGAGATTTATTGTATGGAAGATCTATTTCGATTTTTCTTTTTTCAAAAAAGTCATAACGGTCTTCTTCATCTAAATACAATAATAAGTCATTTACATATTCAACCTTTCTCTTGCTCTTGATATCTAAATGAGAAAATTTGTTCTTATATAAGTGATATTTTTCTTCTGAAATTTTTAAGGATCCGTTTTCTCTGACTAAACAACCTGTTCGAGATCCCTGTTTTTGCAAGTTTGTTATTGCTTCCCGAACACAAATAGCAATATAGTTTCTAAGTGGACCTAATTTAGAGTTATACTTTTTCAGTCTCATAAAACAAACAACTTTTATCTCAGAAAATATGTCCGCAGGTGAATTATTTACAGGATCATAACTTACTAAAAGATCTATCGTGCCATCTCTTACGAGTTTTTTGAAAATTTCTTCAAGAATTTGTAGAACTTCCCGAGGATCAATACCGTTTGATCCGTTTGGTTTTTTTGCCATTTCTTCACCTCTTTCTATTTTTATTTTTCATTTTAGTATATTTCTGGATAATGTCAATATGCTCCGTTTATCAATTTTTAATTTTATAAAGGTAACTTTATAAAAATACAAGATTTTTGAAGATACAAAAGCGCTTTTCAAAATCTTTAAAAAATTTTTGTAGAAAAACTATAAAGACAAACAGAATTTTTGTGAAGAAATTATTATGAAGAAATCATTTATTTTTCGAAGTTAAGTCCTGTGATCTTCTTCCCCCTTTGAAATTGTAGGCCTTAATAGGAAAATTTTCCTAAAATAAATTAAAAAAAGAAAGAAACTAAAAAACGCTAAAAATTAATAACAAATAAAGGTTTTAAGGGCTTTCCCAAATACCGCCTGCTGGGGATGGGAAAGTCTTAGAAAGGCGGTACAAAAATACCCCAGCTATCTAAACTGTACAATGTATTAGATGCTGATAACTAATTTCATAGCTATTAAAAGAAAATGTACAGTTTAGGTAATTAAAGTGATTAAGTGAAAACCTTGCTTGTTTTGAACGAACTTTTAGAAACTTTTGAAGAAAATTTTCAAAAAGAGGTAGAGAAAAAAGAAAAAAAATTTAAGATTCCGCCTGAAGCAAAAGCTCTTGGTATGTACTTGAGAAGATTGAGAAAAGAATTAGGCCTTAGTCGTGATACAGCTGGAAAAGCTGTAAATAGAGCCCCTCATCTAATTACCTATTATGAGAATGGATATGTTCCTCCTCTTGAAAAATATGTTGTATATCTTGCTACAAAAGCAAATTTAAGTGACGAAGAAATTGAAAGCCTTTTAGAAAAAGCAAGATATGTGAGAACTTTAAGAAGAAGATGGAGATAAGTTGAGGGAAAGATGGGGACAAGAAGAGTTGTAGGTATTCAACTATCTCCAAAAGAAGCTGAAATCATAAAAAAAGCTTTTCTTTTGTCTCCTTTCAGAAACGAAAAAGAATTTTTTAGAGCAATAAGTAGATGTTTAGTTGATTCTGTTAAAGAAGTAATAAATAATGGCAATGGTACGATTTATGAAAATGGTACAATTTATAGAAATGACACATTTTCAGCTATTCCCTCTGATAAGAAAAACAACGGAAAAAGTGACTGTAACTACTTAAATATGCCTTATGATATTGATAAGCTTGAAAGAAGTCAAACCGTATTAAAATATGTTCCTATATATACCGATGACATAACTTGGAATTTTCTCAAAAATCAAGTAAAGCTTAACTGGCTTGTTAAGTTTTGTGTTATAGTTGCTGCTAATTATTTGCTTAGAAAATATTCCAAAAAGAATTTAAAAAACGCGAAAGATGAAAAGTGATAAAAGATAGAAAATGAAAAATGAGATTTGTGTTGTAGGTATAGATACAGGAACCAGAAAAAGTTTAGGTTATATCATTTTAAATTTTATAGTTTCTGATAGCATTAAAGAGTATTTCAAAAATTTCAAGAAATCTTATTTGAAAGATCCTGAAAAAAGAAGTAAGTATTTCAGAGATCTTTTTTTCAATGACGGAAAGTTTCTTAGTTGCTTTATTGTTTCCTATGGGGTGTTAGATTTTTCTCTTGAAAAAAGGAAAGAATCGATTGAATCTATTCTTGCACATGTTAAAAGTATAGAAGATAGTTTCAAAAGCAACTCTTTTAATTCAAGCAATTCGAGCTCAATGGAAGTAATTTTTGGAGTTGAAGATTTTTTGTTTTTTAACCTAAATGGGAAGTATAGAAGACGTTATAATGTTAAGCCAGCAAGTTGGCTTACTGTTGCAAGAATGCAAAATGCTATTGGCTTTATAGAAGGAAGTCTTTCTTCTTATGGATATCAAGTGAAGCTCATAAAACCTAAAACTTGGAAAATTCTAATGCCTTACTGTAATCTTTTAGCAGCTAGTCTAAACTTAGATCTCAAAAAATTTAACAAGAGTGAAAGGTCTCATATTTTTTCTGCAATAGGTATTACGTTCTATACTGCTTTTGATTTTGTACAAAACCAATTAAGTAGGTTTAGGGAATAAATTTAACTTATTTTTTGTTTTGATCTAAAGCCTTTTTCACTGATTCCTTACACATTTTAGCAAGAAGACTAGCTCCACTTTTTTCAAGTTCATCTGCTTTTTGAAGAGCTTCAGTATATTGTTTTTTGTCTATGTAAAGGAAGCATTTTTCTGCAAGTATATTAATTTTTTCATTCGTCATTTCGTTTCTTAACCTTAATATATTCAAAGAGCATTCAGTTTTATACAACGGATTTTCTAACCTTGAACAAAATAAAAGTTCTGCTCCTTGATCTTTAATTATTTCTCTAAATCCTCTGTAAAATTCAAGAAATGATTTTTGCTGGTTTTGAGCGTTTAAATTTTCTACTGCTAAAAGGATAAAGGTAATTAATAGCACAAATTTCTTTACCATATCGTTGTTCCTTTCCTAATTTTAAATTTCTAATTTAAAATTTAATTAGATTGAGAAATTTAGACGGCTAATATTGTGGGTATTTTATAGGCTAAAAAGTAGTTCCGCTATCTTGCCATATGGTAGGATAGGTAGGAGTAGGGGCAGTGTGAACCTGCCTGTGGTGATAAAGGAC
>JBMFQU010000121.1:0-4644 GCA_049968435.1 Brevinematia bacterium
ATATTATGAGAAATAAGGAAGGAGGAGATACATATGTGGTATCTTCCGGAAGATTCCATAATGATTGTAGAGGGTTGGAAGTTTTTAATGATAGAGAGAAAATCCTTGAAACTTTCAAAGGTTTGGGTGAGGGTATCTTTGCGGACGATTTGAGAGGTAGAATTGATTTATGAAAACTCTTTTAGAGGAGGATATAATAGATTCTGGGATTTATTTCTAAGCCAGAATAATTAAATCTTTCGTTTTCTCAAAGAAAAAATTAATGCCCACAAAAAGTGGGCCATATTAAAGAAAAACGAAAAAGATTTTTGAAAAATAAAAAATTTAAAGGTCTACTTAAAGTGAAAATATAACAAGAAATTATTGTTTATAATAAGTATCTAAAAACACAAAAAATAAAAACCTTTATTTCCTGATAAAATCCCCTTCCATTTCAATTAACACCTTCCTTTAAGCTAATAATTTGGACCAAGTGGACCAGAAAGAACGGTATTTAAAACCGAAGTTCTTATTTGGCGCCCTTACTTAAATATTTTTCATTAACTCAAATATTTTTCATTACCCACCTACTGTTTGTAAGTTTTGAATTAGATTATCTAGGCAAGATCGACTTTAAAGGATTTAAACAAAAAAGTTTTTCAGTTTTTACGAAGCACCCTCAGGAAAACTCACCCTTTCAAGAGTAGGAAGTCACAGAAAAACAGCTAAGAGGAACAACTGAGAGGACTTGTTTTTTAAAAATAGAAAGAGTTATTCCAAAAGAAGATCATCTAAATTTATATCCTGATGAACTAAATCAGAGTCTACATCTTTGTTTGAAGAATCAAAAGACAGATTTTTGCTCGAGGAAAGCAGTTCTTTTAAGATTTCATAATTTCCACAAGCAACCTCTTTTACAAGCCTCTCGGTAAATTCTTTGCTGAAGTTTTTTTCAAGATAGGCAAGAAAATTAACAACAAAAGTCCCAATTAAGGACTTTTTTTTATAAGTCTCAAAAAAAAGAGGTTCAAGTTTTTCTAGATTTTCATTGAGATAGATACGTATCCTTATCTGCTTTGGCATTTTAGCTTGTTTCAGAAGTTATTTCTTTTCTTGTAGTTTCTTCTTTAGTTGTTTCTTTCATTGAATCTTTTCTTTTTTTTAGTATGAATTTAGCAAGTCCTCTTACATTTGCTAGAACTGGATTTTTTGGAACAATTGCTTGTTTTTTTAATTCTTCTGGAATAAAATAAGCTCCACCTCCCGCAATGACCATTTTTAGCCCAGAAGGTTTTTTTCTCCATTCAGTTCTTGTTTCTAATTTTTCAAAAAGCCAAGAAAAATAATGTTTAGTTATTTTTCTGAAAGGGAAGCATCACCTTCTTCAAGTCTTCTTGCAAGAAGTATTGGATCATCTTTTGTTAGTTTTTCAATAAAAGAAACGAGTCCGCACTCTTTAAGTGCAAAACAAAGTTCTCTTATAGGGGTTTTATTAAGTACAATAAACACGTCTACTGTATTAAAGCCAATATCAATGATAACTGCGTTTGAAGGAGCACCAACATCAAGCCAAGCACCTGTTCCCTGAGCTGCAAAATAGACTTTGTCAAAACCTGCTTCTTTAAGAGATTGTTCTATAATTGGCTTTTGATCCCAATCAGATGGACTAAGCATTACATAAAGCTCTTCTATTCCTTTACAGAAAGATAGAGCAAACAAGGGACAAGCAAGATTAGTAAGCCAATTTTTAGAAAGTGAAGGTAAAGTTAGACCGTAAATTGTTGCAAGGGTTCCTACAAGATATTTTTCACCTTTCCAACTAACACAAGGGAAATAGTTTTCTTTGTTTTGAGTGTTTTGAAAAAAGGATTAGAGAAGGAAAAGAGAGCGTGATGGTTCCAACAAAGTATACAAATAAAAAAAGTATCATGCTCTTAAATGAATTTTTGAGTTTTTTTTGATAGGATTTCAGAGAAAGGATTTTTAGTGAATTCTCTAAAAAAAGGGAGAAATTTTTTAGAAAGTAATTTTTGTTTTTTTGACGAGTTTTTTTCTGTATGGGATTTTTATTTTAAGTATAATTATCTAACTTATTGTTATTCGAAAAGAGGAGAGAAATTTTTAGAGTTTAGAGAAAAACTTTTGAGTGAATTTTCAAGAGGAAAGATTCTTGCTCTAAGATAAAACGATCGAAGATCTTTCTAACAATACAGATTTTCAAAAGGGGGAAATCCCCCCTCTTTCTTTTTTATCACCAATTTGTCAAAGCTACGACTTTCTTAAACATTCTTTTTCCTGCCCCGCCGCAACCATTACGATCAAAAGAGATAGCCTATAAAAGACCTTTAGTTAACTTGTAGCCAGATATATATAAGTCTATAATATATAGAACAATTTTAAAGAAGGAGAGCACCATGGTTGAAAAAGAAGTAGAGTACAGGAAGTTTTTAAGAATTTTAAAAATATTTTTTATAGCTGAGGAAGATGAGGAGAAAAGAAAGAGATATTTTAATCTTTTGAAACTTTTTTCAAAGAAAGCTGGAATAGATATGAGAGACCATGTGTATTTTGATTTAGTAATTCCGTTTTGTATGAACGTGGAATTAAAGTTATCTGACCCTGAATTAATAAATGATCAAGATCTCAAAGATTTTCTAGAAAATGCTAGAAAAGTTATTCAGCAGTTACGATTACGAGAAGGAGATGAAAAAGAATTTATTAGGAAGGTTAATGAATTTTTTCTTATGGAGATTAAGGATAGTATAAGCATAAAGACTATAGAAATCACTTGTGAGAATTGCGAAAAGTTTGCTAGTTGTATTAGATCGATAATGGAAGAAAAAGAGGTTAAACCTTGGCTAAATGTTAAGAAATATTTTTCTGAAAAAGCAAAAAGTTGTGTTGAATATATGCCTTATGAAGCAGTTTATTCTGTTGAATATTGGGGGGATTTTTGTAAGGAACTGAGTAAGTTATGCAACGAAGTAGGATTAGAGTTAAAAGAAGGTTTTTATGAAGAGGTTATAGATTTTGCAAAGCAAAAATGTGATCAGTTTATAAAAAAGATGAAAGAGAAAGAGACAGTTATTTAAGAATTGAAACTTAAGAATTAAAAAAAAGAAAAGGGGGTGTTTAGATGGAAGAATACAGACTTCCTCAAGGTTTTGGTGAAGAGTATTATATACCTGAAGATTGTAAGAAGTGTAAGGAAGTTGAAGATGAGAAGAAGGTAGGGATCAAGATTTGGACACCATACAGTTATCTTTTGCTTGAGGGATGTAGTAACGAGAAAGCGTGTCCATCAAAGATAAAACAGTTGTTATTTTATGGGTTAGGAGTAGGAGCGGACATATTTAGTGAAGTGATATATCTGACTGAAAACATTTTATATAGTGATATAACCAAAGAGGAGAAGGAAGAAGCAATTAAAAGGTTGAAAATTATTTTTGGTTATTTTCCAGACACGTTAGCAGGTAAAGAGTATAAAGGGAATTTACCTAAAAGTATTGAGCTTATAGCGTTAGGGATGATTTATGGAAAGATTCCTGGAACAATGCGTTATCCTCTTCCTGTTGTAGAAAAAGTTTCTCTTGAAATAAATCCGGTTACGAAGGAACTTGAAGTTGTTGAAGAAATACTTGATATTCCAGGAGACAGGGCTTGTGAATTTTTATTTTATTTTTATAGTGAAGAGGTGAGTTATGCTAGGAAATATCTTGTTTTCTTAACAGAAGAAGATACATTAACGGTACATGAAATATTCTTCTTCGGGCTACCGGTTTATTTTGACTTGCTAGATAAATGGGTTGCTGCTATTAATACAATAGTTTCTGAAAAAAATGAGGATCTAGTTGAAAAATTTATTGAAACAAGTAAAATGTTAGGAAGATACATTGAAAATATTAAGAAAGAAATATAATAAACTGCCTTATATTATAGACACAGAATTTTGAGTAAATTCGGATACTTTGTAGTATTTCTTGTTATCATTAATAGGTTTGTTAAGTGTTCCAGAACTGTTATTACAAATTTTCTGCTTTACAAAAATAAAAGAGGGGGAATCCCCCTCCAAACCCATCCAAACAAAGTGTCTTAAATTTCATAAACATGCAACCACGGTTTTGGTTTTGAAACCTTAACCTCGTACAGTCTTACATAAGCTCTGTCTCTTTCTCTTCCTGCATCAAATGCGACTCCAAATACTATCGAGCCTTGCGTCCTGATAAAAGGAATGTTTGACCTTTCTAGCACTCTTATAACATGCAACATCTCCTCTTTCCCTAATGGTAATGGTTTGCTTTCAATACAAAGTTTCCTTTGTCCATTCTATAAATTCGTCTCTTGTGATATCTGAGATACCACTTTCATTCATTTTTTTCCACTTGTCTTTATACAATATTACTATGACTTCTACTGGAGCAATTACATAAGGAGCACGCGCACTCAGCCAAGAGCCCCAGGCAGTTCTTCTTGATATGTTACTCTCATTCCATATTATTGTACTGAAGTATTTCCAACCTACTTTTTTCGCTATTTGAATAACATCTGCGTAAACACTTTGAAACCCTTCTTCCTTTCTGCCCTTGCTTTTATCTAGCGGTATATTCAGACACATCCTGCCATCAGGTTTTACCAGTTCCAAAGCTTTTCTGAGCCACTTCTCTG
>JBMFQU010000122.1:0-4523 GCA_049968435.1 Brevinematia bacterium
ATATTAACTCCCTCTTTTCGTTATTTCGTTTGTGTTCTAATGTGCTTACATCAAAGTAAAAGATATAGCCTTCATCAAACTCTACATTCATAGACCTAATCAAAACATCACTTTTTATGTAGTAAAGGTCTTTTGTTTTCCAAAAAAGCTTGACATCTTCATTGGTATAAATTCTTTCATACTGCTTGTAATAGATATAGCTTTTCACAAAGAAAACAGACCCCGTATCTGAAAAGTAAGGTTCAAAAAATGTGTATAGTTTGTTATAAAGTTCCTCTTCAAATTCAGGAAAGTCTTTTAGTCTTTGATTTACATACTCTTCAAGTTGAGGCTTAACAAATTCTGTAAAATATTTACGTTTCTGCTTTATGAGATTAACATAACCACTTTGACCATCTGGTTCAGCACCTGCATAAAGATTTTCTAAAATAGACCAGAACCTGCTTTTTTCCTTTTGAAGTGTCATACATACCCCCATCTCTTTTTTTATTTATTTTTTAGAAATTACCACTTACTTCAAGTTTTTTATAGTATTTTTCCATCTTTAACAAAACTTGCAAAAAGTCTAAGTATTTTAGGACCCTTCCTGAAATTAACAAAAACACTTTTTTAAAAATAGCTGCCTAGGTCTAGTTTTCGGTGGAATCAAAAAATAAAAAAGTAAGGAGGTACTTATGATGCTAGTTAAAAAAATTTTTTCAAAAATTACTAGCTTGCTAGGAAAAAATGTTTTACCTGATACCCAGAACAACCAAAATAACCAGAATGAACAATTGAAACTCATTGAAAAGTTAACTCTTCTTGACCCTCTTGAAATCATTAATGCTTTTGATGCTTGGTATATAGAAGGTGATGTTCTACCTGATGGATGCTGGAAGAAACCAGATCTTATCTCAAAGTGCAAGGTGGTAGAAATAAAAAAGAAAGATGAACCATGGATGAACATCATTATCTACGTTTATGACATTGCAAAAATGATGGCTTTTAACGAGAACGGATATATATGTGGGGAATTTGAAGAAAAGGGAAAGAAGAGATGGTATGAATATTTCCCAATCTATTGGAAGCAAGGAGACGATTGGGAAAGTGTTTTTGAAAAAAGAGTCAAAAAGTCTATAAATTTATTGACTCTCTAATAAACAAACTAAGACCAGGAGGTTACCCCCTGGTTTTTTTTATTTTTACGAAAAACTGTCAAAAAATTCCACTTTTTTAATTTTGAAAAATAAAATCTGTTTTCATTACATCACATAAAAATTTTAAAAGTTTTCCATTTGATTCTCTACTTCTCCTAGCAAATATCCCCCTGAAATAAGGCTCTCTAAAATATAAGGCCTATTTTATATGAAAAATAAAATAAAAAATAGGAGGTTGGTCATGGTTATACTTTACACTGACAGAGAAAGAAGCGTTATGTACAACTACGAAACTAAATCACTTGAAGTAGTTACCTTAAAAAGCAAGTACGTTGTTCCAATAGAAATACTTGCTGCCGAAATTGAAAAAGGAAACCTTGGAACTAAAAAAGATGCTTCTGAAGATCTCTCTCTTATATCTTCTATCCTTAAAGAAAAACCCTTCTCCGAACAAGAAGCAAAAAAATTAATCCAAAAATACGATGCAAAAATAGTACACAACGGTATAGTAAAAGAACTCACCTTCAAAGGACTTGTAGCTCTCGCTAAAAACGCAGGAGTGCCAAATGAAAGAATTCCTATATTTGTTTCACGAGTTCTCGGCTTCCTCATCCAAAAATATTACACACATAAAGATATCCCTTCTCTAAAAAGTATAAAAAGAATAATAAGAGATCTTAGTGAACTTGAATTAGCTCTACAAAAAGTAAAAAATACCTTAACAGGAGGTGATTAACATGTATGCTCTTCAAGAAAAAAACTATCAAAATACAAATCATACCAACTTTAAATATGACAGAAAAGGTATAAGTGATTTAAAAAATTACTACAGAGAAAAAGTAGGAGTTAGCCTTGAATTTATCATTGAAAATGCTTTCATAGATCCAATCTTTCCCCCAACAAAAATCAAAACCATAGAAGATGGGAGTAAATTTTATTTCTTTAGAGAAGACACTATAAAATCAAAAGAAGTCGAAACAAAACTTATAGATTACTTCGTAGACATTATCTCTTCTTTTGTCATAGGAGAACTAAAAACTATCCTAGAAGAAACAAAAGAAAGTAATATATCCTCAGAAAAGAAAAGTTCCTCATTAGACAAAGAAAGTTTCATTGAAGAAATAAAAACTCTTTTTGAGAAAAGTAAAGTCAAAGAAGCTGTAAGAGAAAAAGATCTTGCTTTTATTGTGCTTCTTTTCTTTGAAAAACTTGCTTCATTCAAAGAGTTTAAAAGCCTGCTTAAAAGTTATTATGAAAAATATAACTCTCTACCCGAAAATTTTATAAGGTATGTTATTCAGAAAACTATCAAGACTGCGATTTTTCTCTATCGTATAAATAGCAGCAAAAGTGAAACAGAACAAACCTACCAGAAAATTTTTGTAAAAATTGCAAGATCTTTTTGGCACTTTATGTTTGATCATATAAGTTTTATAACAAAGAGACATAAGAAAAAGGATCTTTTTACTTATCTCTCTTACATAAAAGCACCTCACGTAAAAGAGTATTTTGATTTTTTTGAAGATAAGAAATTAACAAAAGATCCTGCTTTTTCCACTTATCATGTAATACCTAATGCTCCTTATTCGTTGTCAACAACATATGAAACTTCAGAAGACATAATGTGGAAAAATTCTTTGAATTTTTGAAAAATACACTAGCATAATTCAAATAAGGACTTTTAATTTTTTTTTATTAAATATTAAAAATAGGCAATGGGTTTATGTTAAGTGGAAACTGAAAATTAACCCTTTCTCAAGGGTTAAACCCCCTTGAGAGAGGAAAAATAAAAAAAGGAGGGACAAGATGATTTGTAAAGTGTGCAATGAAAAAGTCGATTTTTACACTCCCTGTAGTTGTGGAACTATAGAAGCTTGGATCAATAAAATTTTAGAAGATGAATTTTATACTAGCTTTAACGATTTTGAAGTCAATATTACTCCATCTTGGAAAAAAGTACTAGAGTACATCAAAAAAGGATATTTTCATATTAATTCGCTAAAAGCAGAGTGGAGCTTTACGAAAGATCCTCATAATTTAGAAGAAAATCCAGAGTGGTTTTCTCTCTTAATTACCATTCCTCAACCTAAAGGAATAGCTATTTCAAATGCTCATTATCTTTATCTGAAAAAAGCTGCCCCTTGGGAAATTTTAGAAGGAGTAAAGAACGAAATTAAAATAGAAAAAGCTAGTCCTGATGCTATTTATAAATTACCAATTGGATTAGTGAACCTCCTATGTGATATTAGTATAACTATCAATCCAGGTGATATAGATGAAACAACTTTCTATTTTGGATAAATTCTTCTAGTCTTTTCAAGTGAAAACAAATCAATCTACTCTTTTGAAAATAAGGAACCAATAAAGAATCTCGTTTTCATACCTTTGCCACACATCATTAAAAATCTTTTGAAAGGAGTATAACAATGCTTGTTAAGCTTTATAAAGAAATTAAAACAGGAAAAATTAGCAAATATCAATTAGTGAAATTACTTTCTAATTTTAGTCATTTAACACCTAAAGAACGTTTTATTACAGAATTTAGCAAAAAATTTGTTGAGAAAGCAGAACAGCTTGTAACAAAAGCAAAACTGAAAGCAATTGCAAAAAAAGAACTTACTAATTCTGATCTTTCTAACGTGTTAGCAGAAATTCTAAACCGCCAAATATATCAGAAAAAAAGTAGCTTAACTACCTTTCTAGTTGCATTGATGCTTTATGCTCCTGATGAATTTCTTTCAAAATCAAAAAATTTAATTGAGTTTCAAGCAGATGAACACTTAAAAAATTCTGATGTTGCTTGTATAGATTATGCTGACATAATAAAGCTTAACGGATGGAGTATAAGAATAACAGGTTCAGGAAGTACACCTCTCTTACCTTTCTACCACAAAGACAATCTTAAAATAAGAACTAATAAAAAGAATAAGTCTGCTGTTTTATTATTCACACAAACTAATTACAACAAAACACAAAAGAATGGAAAAACACAAATTACTTTGAAAAAAATTGAAATAACAAAAAATTTGATAAGATTGTTCTTTGAAGTATTCACGTCTAGATATTACGAAGAGTTTGGAACTACGAAAAAAAATTACTTAGCCGTTTTTGAAATAATTATAAAAAATAATGAAATAAAACTAAAGCGTAGCGGAAGAGCTTCAATTTAGTAACTTAAAAAAGAAAGAAAAATTGTCAACCAATAGAAAAATTCTTGCTTAAACGTTTTCTTTTTTCCTTAATTCTTCAACAAAGGCATCATATGCATTAATTTTCTTGCCAATCTTCTTAGGAATTTCAACTCCTCTTTTTCTTAATTCATTAACAATCTTATTAACCTGAAACTTGCTAATCCCTAATTTCTCAGCTATCTCACTTGCACTCATT
>JBMFQU010000123.1:0-4523 GCA_049968435.1 Brevinematia bacterium
CTTTTAATATTTAATCTTTCTAATACTACTACCTTGTAAATATTTTTTGCTTTTATAGGTGGAACGCCGGATTCTATTAAAATTTCAATTTCTTTTTTTTAGCTTCTTTAGTTGTATAAATTTGCTTTACCCATACCTCAACAATATCATCTGAGATCCAATTTAAACTTGTTTTGTCATAATACCATTTTGTACCTTCTACATCTTTACTTATATATTGCCATCTTTCCTCATCTTGAGATAGACAATTTTTCCAAAAAACCAAATTAAAACTTAATATTGTTAAAACAATTAATAAAACTCTTTTCATTTTAGTTTCTTTATACTTTTTGCGGAAATTTCATTATAAAATGTGTATCCACTAACATACTTAACTTTCTGAAAAATACCTTCTACTCTTACTTTATCCCCTTCACTTATATCTTCCCATCCCCAGATAAAAACCTTTAAGGAATTACCTTTCTCATCGGTGATTAAAAAGGTGGTGTAGGGATTTCCTCTTTTTGATACCTTTTGTTTAACATTTTCCACATATCCTTCAACAGAAACATATTGATTATGATATCTATCAGGGTTTGCTTTTATTTCACTTATTTCAACTTTTTGAGTTGCAAGAAGTGGTGTAGAAAAACCACTATCCCATATGGTATAGGAATTAAAGCCTGTAAAGAGGATGAAAAATGCAAAAATTAAAATTGGTAAGTAAGTTTTACGCATTGTCTTTCACCCCCCTTTTTGTTGTATATAATACATAAGTTTAAGAAGGAGGTCAAGTAGGGAAAAATTTTGTTTTAATGCTTTTGTTAGGTTTATTGGGAGTCTCTCCCTCCTGAAATAAAGCAATGTAGTAGCTATGTGGAATAAATTGACAAATCTAATGACAATTCTAAAGCTTGTTAAAAAATTCCTTTTAACTCTTTTACCTATTTTTTGGAAAGAGGTTTGAAATACAGCTTTTACCTCTTGAAGGCAGTTTCCCTCTACCTCTTCAAGGGGTGAAAAGAATAAAAAAGAACCGCTACCTATTTTTAGTATCTAATGTTTACTACGAGGTTGAGCCTCTTATAAATTTTGCCCTCAGAACTAACCAAGTCTATAAGAAAGATGTCTATTTTGGGGTTTTCCCAAGAGAAGATGACGAATAAGGCTTAGTTAAAATAGATAGGTTTTACATCCCGTATTAGGACATAGATGTCAGGGAAAAGCCTTTGGTAGAGGAAAAGATAAAAGCTTTAGAAAGAATTAAAAAGTTGTCTATACCACCAACCTTTATAGTGGATAGTGGGAGGGCTATCATGCTTACTACATCCTTTTTGAACCCCTCCCAGAAGAGGAGTAGTTGTTAGCCCAAAAGAAGCTTTGTGAGTTTTTAGGAGCTGACCCTCAAGTAGCAGTTGATAAAGCCCGTATTATGAGACTGCCTGGAACAAGAAATCTTAAATACGAAAATAAACCCCTATGTAGAGTAATTTTTGAAGGAGAAACTATTCATTTTAAAAAAACTCTTTTATCCGTTTTAGAAAAATTAAAAAAAGAAAATTTTAAAGAGGAAATATCCGCTTTTAAAGAAGAACCTCTTTAACAGGTAGCAAAAACAGAGGAAAGAACTTTTTCTAAAGAGCTTCTCGCAATTAGATTTTTATATTAGGTATCGATAAAATTTCCTTTAGATTTTTAATGAGACAATTTGATCCCTTGATTTATTTTAATAATGATTCAGAATATATTAGAAAGATTTTAAATAAAAGAGAGGTAACCATGGGATTTTTAAGTAATCTTGATAAAAAAACAATTTTAGCTATAATGATAGCAATGATAGCCTCAGGGTTTGTTATATTATTTCCACTTCTTGGCGAAAATCACAATTCAAAAGATTATGATAAACCCAAAAAGTTTGCTTACAATAAAATAATTGATTGGGGATGGAATAATGATGAAAATGAAGATTATAATGAACAAAAAGTACTTACCTACGATGAAGCAATTAGCGAGTTTTGGGATGAAATTAAAGATTATATTGACGGTATTGAAACTATAGAAGCTTGTTTTTGGAAAAGTGGAAATTGTTATAGCGTAGATGCTGATATTTCAGGGGGTAAAATAGAAACTATCTACTTTAATAATGGTAAATATCTTAACTTTTCTGCTGATATAGACGAACAGGGATCTGCTTGGGATTTTGATGAAAATGGAAATATTGGGGATTTTACAATTGATATGCACTCGCCAATAATAGAAGATGCAGTTTATGAATGGGCAGAAGATAATGGTTATACAATAGAATGACTTATTAAAAGGAGGTAAAGCCTATGAGAACAAAAAAGCTAATTATCTTTGCAGTAGTATTAACAATCTTAATATCTTTTTTCATTATAAGTTTAGCTTCTGCAGAAGATGTATGGGTTCGGGGATACTTTAGAAGCGATGGCACTTATGTAAGACCTCATTACCGTACTTACCCTGATGGAATACCTTTTAATAACTATAGCTTTCCTGGGAACTATAACCCATATACAGGAAAAATTGCCCCTGGAAATCCATCAACTTATTTAGAACGATACTATTTGAAACCGTATTATTTCAAACCATACTATTTCAAACCATAATTACGACTACAATTATAACTATGATCCATGATTAAACCTTTATAATCTCTCCTAAAAACTTAACCCTCTGAAAATACTCTTACTTAAGCAAAAAAACGAAGAAAAGATTAAGCTTTTTAAATATAAATGCTGAAGCTTAAAAGAGAAAAATAAAAAACCAGGGTAGAAGCGTTAAACTCTTTTCCCTTGGCAGAAAAATTTCAACTAAGCTAAAAACAAGAATTTACCAAGCTTTTCAGCCCACTTACCTAATTAGAAACTAAGGAGTACGAAGATAAAATTTTAGCAAGGTTAAATCAGTCGGAAATAAAGATAAAATAGCATTAGTTAAAGCCTTATTTCTTTCGTAAAATAATTACTTCTATTTTTCCTTTCAAGGCTTGAGCAAATTTTTGGGCATCCTTTTCTGAACCAACGATGCTTCCGTAATGCATGGGAATAGCTATCTGTGGATTAATAGTTAGCGCAGCATTTACTGCTTCATCTGCAGTCATAACATAGGTTCCTGAAACAGGTAAAAGTGCTATATCTGCCTTTATATTTTCCATTTCTGGAATAAAATCTGTATCCCCTACATGTTAAACTTTTACACCCTCTATTTCTATCACAAAACCCAGCTATTCTTTATCTTTTGTGTGAAAGGCTTTTCCTATGTTATAAGCTGGAACTGCCTTTACCTTTAATCCCTTAATTGTCTTTTTTTCTCCAACCCCCATTACTTCTATATTTCTTATTTCTTAAAAGCATTTCTAGCCAATTGACAATTAAAAGACTATGATGTCATTGTGGTAAGACCAGCAAGGATAGAGTATGAAAGGGCATTTTATCATGTAATGAACTGTGGAAACCGCAGAAAAGAGATATGGATTGTGACCCATTTGTCAAGACACTTTTAATGCCCTGTGGTGTGGTTTTAATTTTAAAATGTCACCTATCTGGCAATCTCCCTCTAATAATCATCTCAAGGGGATATCTTGCTAATAAAACTAAATGTCATCTTTGGCTTCCTTAAAAAAACTTCTTATCCCATATTTGCTTCTCTTGAAGCCCTCTATAAACACTCCTACACCTATCCATAAACTTTCTCCGTGACATTTTAAAATTGAAACTACATAGGCAATTCGCAATCTTGACTAAATAAACAAATTGTCGTAAAAATTAATCTAATAAGTAAAAAGTAGGAAGAAAGTATGAGTCATTGCATACCAACTGACCGAAAAGATTCAAGTTTTTCTGAAGAGTTTAATAAACCTTCAAGTAACGTTTCCGAAAATGCTGATTTTTCAGAAAGTCTTCAAAAAGTTTGTCTCACTCCTTTAGAAGTCCTTGATGCTGTCGTTTCACGTAATAGTTTTTCAGTTGTTCGTGTCTCTGGAATTCTTAAAAAAGAGAATGAATATTTTAGACTCTGTGGCCATGATGGTACCAAGTTATCGGTTGAATAAGATCTGTTAACTAGCCTAGATAAATTTGTAGAATTCCCTGTTATGATCGAAGGAGTCATCAAGTGTGTTTCTCATAAAAATGGTGGAGTTTATCCAAGACTTATAGCCAAGAATGTTTATTTCCTTGAAGGCAAAGTTGCAGAACAGTTAAATGAAAGTGTTTTTGACGAAGAACTTGTTAAACTTCTGTCAAATATTCCTCATTACGGTTTTCTACCTTATCTCAAGTCAGTTGTTTTTAAATTGTTACCTGAAGTTCTAGATCTTTCTCAACCAAATAAAAAAATAAAAGTCCTTGTTATTCATGGAAGAAATGCTCAAACTCATAAAGATTTTGAGCTAGGCTTGAGGAATGGTGCAGGTGAATATTTTAGCTTTTTTGATCTTAGTTTTTGCGAAATAACTCTTTCTTCTGATAAAGAACTTGCAGAAGCTGTAAGAAAAGGAAAAAATCATGACTTGATTTTTATTG
>JBMFQU010000124.1:0-4448 GCA_049968435.1 Brevinematia bacterium
CAGCAAAAACTTTTATTCTATTGATACCTGGTTTTAGAAGAATATTGTTAGTATTGGTAATTGAAGAAGAATAAAAACTATAAAAATAACCATCGTTTGTATAAACATACCCCGAAATACCAAGAGAGAAATTAGTATCAATAAACGCAGCAATTAAATTAATGTTACTATTAGTTACTTCTATACCATTTGCTGGAGATAATATTTGGGCTATAGGTCTTATACTATCGACAATAGCTACTATGTAATTTGTATAGCTAACTTTTCCATTATCAGAGAAAGCATAATAATAAACCAAATTAGTACCATTTGGAATATTTGTAGTTATACTCCAATTTACATTAGAAGAACTAAAAGAAAGACTATTTGACCTAATTAAAACACTATTTGTATATATAAGTAAAGTAACATTAGTTATATTACTACCATCGCCAACAGAAGCAAGACCTTGAAAATTAACATTATAAGCATTAGTATAAATCCATTGACCATTAGAACAAGGAGAGTAAATGGCAATGTAAGGAATAGAATTATCAGCAAGCACGCTTACAGGAATACCGAAACTTTCGTTACCTGCGTCATCTTTAGCATAAGAAACTAATTTATTAGTACCGCTTTCCGAAAAGATAACATCATAAGAATAATATCCACCGCTATAACTTCCATACACATAGTTAGTTTGGTTATTACTACTTATAACAAGTAAAACATTAGAAAATAAACTATAATTATCATAATTTGAAACAATAACTAAGTACCTCAAAGGAATATTTTGATTATTTGTTGGATCAACAATTTTAGTAAAAGGTTTATTAGTATCATAATACAGGTAAAAATAATTACTTGCTGAAGAGCCATTAGATGAAAAAGCAACAACACTTATTAAATTGTTTTGAGAAGTAAAACCAACCTCTTCTAAATTCAATGTACCAACAAAATACCATAAAGAATTGTCGAAACTACTAACATCAGTTGAAAAAACGCCAAATCCATTACTAACAACTAATCTCACATTAGTAACATCACCAAAGTATGATGAATCTACATTTATGCTTCCAGAAAGTTCTAGATAATTAGTGTTAGTTAAATAATAGTATGTATTAAAATATATAGCAAAAATTGGACTTGATTGAACCCGAATAGGTATATTTAAACTACTGTAGTTATTAGCATTGTCATAAGCAGAAAAAACTATATTGTAAGGAGTAGAAAGATAATAACTTAATAAATTTATATCAAAACTAATATTCGTACCAAAGCTACTCAAAGGTATATTTGTTTCAAATTTAAGAATTGAAGGATATGTACTAGCATCAAAAGCTTTAACATTCAGCAACTTAAGTCCACTAGAATTGCCTTTTTGATCAGTATCTGAAACAAATAACGAAATATTTAAATTCGTAGAATAAATACCATAATTTTCAGGAGAATATACAATAATAATAGGAGATTCGCTATCTTTATAAATGGGTTTATCAAAAACGCAACTTAAAAAAACAAAGATAAAAACTATTGGGAAAATTAGTTTTACTACCTTCATCTTTATTCCTCATAAAATATAATAATACACTAAAACAGAAATTACAAAAATTTTTACTGAAATTTTCAAAAAATTCTATTTTAGTACTCCCGCCCCCAAGGCTTCGCCTTCTCTGCTCCCAACAAGGAAGTTAAGAAGATTTCACATTCCTATTAATACCCCTATTAGAGAGATTAAAAATCAAAATTCCGAATTGTTTTAGTAATCTCTTTTAGTTCAACACTTCTTTTAGAAGTAAGAAAAAATAAAACCTTTATTCTTAATTGAATTAGGAATTTTAGAAAATTCTTTTAGTGCCTCACATAACCCCAAAGTTCAACAGGAGGCTTCGCCTTCACTGCTTCCAGTAAGAAAGTTAAGAAAGATTTGTCTTATCCGCAATTCCCTAACCCCCAAATTAATTCAGTAAAGGATATAATTTAATTGATTTTATTAAGCAATTAACTAAAAAAATATAAATTAATAACCAACATTACCAGTTGCAGTAGTAGCATCATGGTAAGAAGAAGGTGTCGTATTTAAAAGAGGAAGGCCATTTGTACTATTTGTACTACTTTCAATATAACCAGGATAACCAGGTCCTGTAAGAATATTTATATCTCTATAAAGGTTAGTATAAGAAGAAAGATAAAATACATTATCCTTAATAGTATGATTTTTAATATCGTTAGCAGAATCAGCACCCTCTTCCCAAATAGCACAAGGAGAAGAACCTACACCACCATAAAATATATTAGTTATAATATTTAAATCATCCCAAGCTAAGTTAATAGTAGACTCTAAAACCAAAGTTTTAGACTCATTACCATAAGAAAAATTATTAGCGAAAGTATTATTTGATATGACTAAAGTTCTAGCATTAAAAGCATACAAAGCACCACCACCCTTAGATTGGTTAGTAGCAACATTACCCGAGAATGAACTATTAACAATAGATAAATTATACGAATTTCCACTAAAACTATTATTAATCATAATACCACCAGCAACATTACCAACATTATTTGTAAATGTACAATTTGAAATAACAACATAACTACCATTAGTAATATCAATGATAACTCCTCCCACTGAAAGTAAATTAGTGTTATCCTCAAAAGTTAAATTAACTAAACTTCCCTCAATTTTATCAAGATAAATAGCTCCACCATTTAAATAATATTGACCACCAGCAATAAATACATTTGTAGTATTACCTATATATCCTCCGAAGTATGTGTTATTAAAATTACTTACATTATTAAGAATAACATCTTCACTTCCTACGATATAGTATCCTCCCCCCATTGACATATAACCTGACATTGAATTAGAAGAAATACTTAGATAAATACCTTCAACAGATTGAGAATTAAGAACAAAAATTCCTGCACCTCCATTGTTACTTGAGGAAATTGAATTATAAGAAATGTCTACATTACTAATAGAAACATTAGTGCTATTAACTATAGATATACCACCTCCTATAGCACTATTTGAAGAATGAATATCGTTATTCTGAATGTAAGAAGGAAATTCAGATCCCTTTAAAACTACATTTGTAGAATCCTTTATGAATATTCCACCACCACCAGCGACTTGAGTAGCATAAACTGAATTGTATCTAATCCTCCTAACACTAGAACCAACAATAGTTAAATTAGAAGAACTTTCTATAAAAATACCACCTCCATAACCATTACTTAACGCAAGTACTTTATTAGAAGAAATAGTTAAATTATTAAATAATCCAGAAACATTACTAAGATACATCCCACCACCAAAAGCATAGGCACTAGAGTCATTAGAAACAATATTTCTTAGAACATCAGCACCTGAGGTACCACTAGTAATATAACTATTTACCATACTTATACCACCACCCTTACGTAATGCAATATTATTAGTTATATTCCCACTAAAGGAAACAGTAGAATTGCTTACAAATACACCTCCTCCTTCAAAAGCTTCGTTATTATAAACTTCAAACCATGAGGTAAAATTAGAAGAATTCTTAATAAAGATACCACCACCATAGTAAGCACGATTATTAAAAACTCTAGAATCATAAATATCACTAGAACTAGGAGAATAGTTTAAGTTAGTTATAAATATTCCACCACCCTCATAAGCAGTATTTAAATAAATATTAACATTCGTAAAGTAGAAAGATGAATTATCAATATACATCCCACCACCAGATCCATAAGCATAATTTGATAAAATATTAACATTTGTAAAGTAGAAAAATGAATTATCAATATACATCCCACCACCAGATCCATAAGCATAATTTGATAAAATATTAACATTAACAAAGCTATTTTCATCTCCTTTTACATACATTCCAGCACCGTTAGTAGCAACATTATTTGAAATATAAATAGTATCAAAATATGAATAACCAACATTTGAAGCTAAAATACCACCACCCCAAGAAGGATTATTAGCCTTACCGCCTCTTATGGAAAAGTTTTTAAAAACTAAATTACTTACATTGTTTATAAAAACAATATTGTTTAAATTTCCTTGACCATCTAGCTCAGTCAATCCTATCGACAAGGAAAAGTCGCTACTCCAACCACCTAAAACATTTATATTACTTACATTCGTTATATAAAAACCCACACCATTAGTATTAAGACCATTAGAAGGAGTATAAAGTCCTGAAGAAATTTTTACATTTCTTACCCCTAATCCCATAGCCTTATCTATACCCTTCTGAATACTCCTAAATGGCCTATCTATAGTACCTACATTTGTATCACTACCAGAAGTAGAAACATAAACTGTATTATCAAAATAATAAACCACAATTTCATTAGTATCACTATAATTACCAAAGTAATCCACAGCAAAAACTTTTATTCTATTGATACCTGGTTTTAGAAGAATATTGTTAGTATTGGTAATTGAAGAAGAATAAAAA
>JBMFQU010000125.1:0-4421 GCA_049968435.1 Brevinematia bacterium
AAATAGACCTTTTATTTGCTTTTCTGGGAGATAGGAAGATTGGTTGAATTGGAATCTAATTTTTGCTTACTTCTGTTTGAGACAGTATCTGCCTTCTTGACGCGCTATCTTTTTAGTAGTATTGTTTTACACAAAAAAATTTAAAAGTCTAAATCTGAAAACATGACACTCTACAACTATCTCCGAAAACATAAGATTATTTTCAGATTAAAAAGAAAATTCCGTTCCATTTTTCCTAACCATATTTATCCGAACCTACTAACCCAGTCAATCTTCCGAATTTAAGGTAAGAAGTTTCAACTACTCTCAAGTAAGAAAGAAGTCTCAAGAAAGGAACCGTGAACAACAAAGCTTTAAACTTGAAAGGCAATATCTGGTGTGTAGGCACCTGAGGGAACGGAACTCTCCCAGGAATACCCTTACCCATATAGGGCTTGGGTTTTGTCCTACACACCCCTAAAGCTTTCACACCAATATTCACAGCTCCATTATAGTCTCTATCAAAACTCTTCTGACATTTTGGACAGTAAAACTTAAGCTTATTAACTTTTCCCTCAAAACCACACTTGTGACAAATCTTAGAATTCCCATAAGAATCAACCTTTATTACTCTTAAACCATTCTATTGTAATCTTAATAACTTGCTCATATGATTAATTATAAACATATTTAGTTAAAAAATCAAGACACTGTTTATGACCCTTCCCGGTAGGAGTAAACCTCTCTAAACGAAAACTTGATATTCCAAGAGATCTAAGATAAAAAATAGTGTCTACAAAGAGATTAAAATTTTCATAAAAGTATCTAGTTAAAACTATATTTACCGGAATATAGATTCCTTCACTCATCAGAAATTTAACACTTGCTTCCCACCTAGCTTTGAACTTTTCAAAAGACCCATTTAGCAATCTTATATAAGGATCATAAGAAGTTCCTATCATTCCATTAAAATATTTTTTAACAACTTCAACAAGCCCATGATCAACATTTATAGTAAGATTTGACTGAATATGAAACTCCACTTTTTCATTAAGTAAACCTAAATGTTCTCTAATCACATCGCACAATTCTCGAATGAATTCGTATCCGTAAAGTAAAGGTTCCCCCCATGAAATACAATAGAAACAATATTATTATCCTTTTCAAGAAAAGGTCTTAAAAGTTCAAGAAATTTTACAATAAATGATCTTTTTATCTTGACATCACCTGTTAGTTTGAAAGCTTGATAATTGTAGCAATGACGACAGTACATATTACAAGCATTAGTAACTTTAAAATAACAGTTAAGCCTCATTTTTGATGCAAAGATTCCTTATACAAGACAATATTTATCTCCTTGATAATATTGTTCAGTCAGAAGAATATTTACGTTAATATAGTCGAAAACCAATTCCGACATAGCATTTCTGCTTTTTCAGTTGAAGCGTTATATATATTACATAAGATCTCCAATAAAGCACAGTTGTACCTAATTCCGTAATTTTCAAGAATTATCTTTTTAATTAAATGAGAAAAAGGTTGAACCTCAACAAATCTATCTGAATTAACCCAAACAGAAAACAACTCCTCAATTAATCTTTCATCAGTAGACTCTTTAAAAATTAAAGAAACTGGAATACCTAACTCAAGACAGCGTCTAAAAATATCAACAAATGTATTGTCATAAGGTATAAAAAGTAAAGTAAGTGGAATTGTTAACAGGTAATCTTTTTTTTCAATACTAGCAAGTACCTCCGAAACAGAATGTTCATTTAGATCTACTACTATTTCATCGATAAATCTAAGCAAATAAAGATTTTTCGCACCTATTTGATCTAAAAGAAATTCCGCAGGAACTATTACATTTATGTTTATCTCACCTTTTTCAAAATCATCATAAAATTCAGAAACTGAATCGTAAATTTTATAAGTCCACTCCCCTTGAAATTTAGGTTCAGGAGGTAAACTAAGAAGAGGAAACAATTTTTTTCTTTCTTCTGAAGAAATTTTTTCTGAAAGATAGTTAAAAATTCTTTCTCGCAAATCACCTGATGCTAAAACATCATAGACAATATAAAGTAAAAGATCTTTATGTTTACGTTCATACTCCTCAAAATAGAAAAGAAGATCATCAGAAGTATACCTATAACTACTATACCCATAAATATAGAGTGCCCTTTTGAAAAGATTCTTAGAAGGATAAACATTATTTCTTCCATAAGAAAGCCAATACTCAAATGCCATCTGCTGAATATTTCTATCTTCAACTTTTACAACAACACTACTTCCAAGTTGATTTGATACAGTAAGAATCCTTAAAGCGTCTTCCTCTGAAATTCCTTCTTCAAGTACTACAGCAAACTTACTCATTCCTAAAGGAGCACAAAGAGAAAGAAGATTACTTAATTTCTCAGTGTCAAAAAATTTGTTTGTAAAATAAAAAAACTTCTTTATTTGGGAGAGATTATTCTTTACAAAAACTCTTATATTATCAAAATTATGTCCTTCAAAGAGGTTATCATTTATCTTAACATAACCAGTCTTCTCAAAGAGCTTACTTAATGAATCGAAATCTTTAATAGGAAAATCAAAAACATAAGAAAGTGTTGCTTGAGTTGATAATTTCTGAATTATCTCAGAACTCATTAGATCCTCCTTTATTTCTTTTACATATTAGTTTTTTAGTTTCCTTAAAAAGTGCTTTCCACACTTTACAAAAAGGAGTAGGTTTTGTTATACTCTTGCCAAAAAGAATCCTCTGCTTAATACACCCCCCACCACAATCAATTTCACAACCTAAACACTCCTCTGAGTTGACTATCTTTTGCATCTGAAGGCTAAAATAAATATCTGGATCAATTCCATTGTTTACATTCCCATAACAAAAGTAATTTATATCTGCTAGTTCAGCACAATTATAAATACTCCCATCAGGATAGACAGCAAAAATAGTCTTTCCACAATCAGAGGTACAAGGACATGGAAGTTTTTTTCGTTTTCCTTCAAAAAACTCTACAAAAAAATCAATAGGGTCTATTTTTATTTTGCTAAACTGATTTCTGTTTCTTACAACTTCAACTAAAGCTTTTTTATATTTTTTAGGAGAAAAAAAAGATAACCTTCTTGCAGAACCAACTTGGTACAAATAATTAAGTTTTAAATCAAAACTTTCATTGTTGGCAAGGTAACATATATCCAAAACTCTCAAATAGTTTTCGTTTGAAAGAACACAAATTACATAACCTGGAAGACCTGAATCATCTTGAAACCTCTTTAAAATACTTAGAAACTTTTCAACACTATAAGGACGAATAGTTGAAAAAAAATCATAAGAAGTTCCAACCCTCCACTCAAAAATCCCTGAAAAAACATTTTTCCAATTAGAATTGTAAAGTAAAAGATTAGTTTGCATGCCATGATAGAACTTTACTTCAGGAAAAGTTTTCTCAAGCAAATAACTTACATTTTCATAAAAAGACGGACCAAGTAACATTGGTTCCCCACCACGCCAGATAATTTCTACAGCCTTTGTATCAAAATCAAGGTATCTCTTTCGAAAATCAAAAATTTCTCTTAGAGCTTTTATATAAAAATCTGGACAACTATTAACAAAAGGTCTGTGCTCTACTGCACAGTGTTTGCAAGAAACATTGCAAGCAAGAGTTGGTTTTATTATTACACTTATTTCTTGCATTCTGAATATTCTTCTAATGTAAATTTAGAAGAATTATTAAGCCATTTTGCAATTAATTCTATTTTTTCTCGAAATACTAAGATCTTTGACACTAAAGTCAAGCATAATTTACTGGTTACTCTTTTTTAATTTTAATTTTGTTCTTTTTTTCGATTAGATTTTTTTAACGCTAAAAAATCATAAACAAAATTTAATCCTTGAAAGAAAAGAAAAATAAAATAAAGCCAAAAAACTTGCCAAAATTTTAGTTCATTTGGACTCACAAAAAGAAAATAAAAAGCAAGTACTAGAGCCAGAACTCCTCCCCATAATTCTATACCTGACTCCAGTACTTTTGCAATTTTTTCCTTTCTAGAAAGGTCTTTCTCAAACAAAGAAAACTTTATATAAGTAAGATAAACACTTAATACAAAAAGCAAAAAAAGAATTGCAAAAAAGTAAATCATATTTTTCTTTCTTTTTTTACAATTAGAAATTGTTAATATGTTCCATTTTCTTAATCATTTATTCTTATTTAGATTCCGTATCTTGCAAGAAATTACTAGAAAACCCTACCTTTAAGGAAAAAGAAAGTTATTTCTCAGTAGAATTATTTGGTTTAAACAAAAGATAGTTTTTATTTTTTCTCCAGTTCTTAAATCTTAAATTGAGAAGTAAAGGTTTTTATCTCTTCAGCTACTCCTTTAACCTCAGTGCTAATTTTTTTGAGTCTTTCAGAGATTTGAATTAAAGCTTCTGCTGCACCTTT
>JBMFQU010000126.1:0-4228 GCA_049968435.1 Brevinematia bacterium
GGAGGTATTCATAGGAGGGGGTAGCCCTCCTGCGTAGAACTTAAGGGAGGGGGCGGGGATCAAAAAGAAGTATCTTAAAACAATTCCTAACTCTATTAGGGAAGGTTTTATCTTTTTACTCCTAAAGGAAGATGAATACTAATTTACTTACTCATTGGAAGCAATAGAGGTTAAGATTACTTTGGACGGCTAAATGGAGATATTAATAGGAGGACGAAGTCCTCCTGTAGAACAAGGTGGGCGGGTGGCGGGTAAATAGCTAAAATTTGAGAATTTAAGAAAAATAATTTTTCAAACCATCCCTGTTATATTTAAAATTCACTTATGGATTTTGAAGAAATTGTTTCTCTGGATAAAGAGTATATACTTCCTTTTTATAGTAGGTTTGGAATAGGTTTTTACAAAGGTAAGGGAGCCTATCTTTATGGTTATGATGGTAATAAATATCTTGATTTTACATCTGGAATAGGGGTTATAAACTTTGGTCATTCTAACTGGGAAATATTAAGAGTTTTGAAAAATCAGGCTAAAAAGTTAATGACTACTTCAAATTTGTATTACTCTGAGGAGAGGGTTAAACTTGCTAAAAAACTTGTTGAAATTACTTTTGACGGTGGAGTTTTCTTTTCAAATAGTGGGGCAGAGGCAAATGAAGCTGCTATAAAGATAGCTAGATTTTTTGGTAAAAAAATATCGAAAGATAAGTATAAAATACTTTCTTTGGAAGGTTCTTTTCATGGTAGAACTCTGGCTACGATTACTGCTACTGGTCAAAGGAAATATCAAAAAAACTTAGAACCTCTTCCAGAGGGATTTCAATATGTTGAATATGATAATATTGAAGATTTAGAAGAAAAGTTTAATGAAAATGTTTGTGCTATTTTTCTAGAAAGTATACAGGGTGAAGGTGGTGTTAGACCTTTGAGTTATGAATTTGTTTCTAAAGTAAAGGAGCTTAGTAAAAGGTATAATGCGTTAATAGTTTTTGATGAAGTTCAGACAGGTATAGGAAGGACAGGTAAATACTTTGGGTATATGCATTACGATATAGAGCCAGATGTTATAACACTTTCAAAAGCACTTGGTGGAGGACTACCAGCAGGAGCAACCATTTTAAGAAGAGATTATGTAGATGTCTGTGAAGTAGGTATGCATGCGTCTACAATGGGAGGAAATCAACTAGTTTCTTCAGTAGCGTATAAAGTTTTAGAAATACTTACTAGAGAAGAAACGCTTAAAAGGGTAAATTACTTAAGTAATATACTTTTTAAGGAACTGCTATATATTCAATCAAAATACTCTTTTATAAAAGAAGTTAGAGGTAGAGGTTTTATGATAGGCATTGATCTTGATGACATAGTGAAAGTTTATGATATTATAGTTAAGTTTTTAGAAGAAAAAATACTTGTCTTAAGATCAGGCGAAAATACTTTAAGACTTTTGCCTCCACTTATCATAGAAGAAAGAGAAATAGATATTTTTATTTCTACATTCAAAAAATTGTGTAAAACTTTTTAGATAGAGTTATTTTAGAAGTAGTATATATTATTTTCTGTGATAACTATATCTAGTTTTTCGTCAAAATCGTCGGGTTGTAAATTTTTTACTTTTTGTATTTCGTATGCAAGTCCTACTTTTAGTTTTACTTTATTGCTTTTTAGAAACCTGTCGTAAAATCCTCCACCGTACCCTATTCTATAACCTTTTTCATCAAAAGCAACAAGCGGAACTATCACTATGTCTATTTCCCCACTGAAAGTTTCGCTTAGGTTAGGTTCTAAAATTCCTTTAAATCCGCTTACAAGTTTGAATTTTCTTCCCACCTTTACTGGAATAATGTCTCTACCTGAAACTTTAGGTAGTAAGATTGTTTTACCTTCTAAAATTGACAAGGTTATAAGGGCTAAAGTGAAAACTTCTGACCCTATCGATAGATAGATCATTACGGTTTTTGAATTTTTCCAAAAATCAGTTTCAGATAAAGCACCAAGTATTTTTTGAGAGTTTCTTATTTGTTCTATAACTGGTATGCTATTCCTTTTCTTTATATTTTCTTTTCTTATATCTTTCTTTGTTGGTGTCATGAGTGCTATTCAATGTTGTTGTATCTTTTTATTTCTTCGTCAGAAGTTGTTACCTCTTCTTTTCTTGTTGCATAAGGTGGTTTTGGGAATGTTATAGTTATTGGTACTTCTAAGTCAGGTTGATAAAGTATCATTGTGCCACTTGTTATTCTTTTTGCTTTTTCTTTCATTTCTATTGGTAGATATTTGTAATTTTTGTTCTCAATTTCGCCTGAATCCATTCTCCCTATTACTTTTATACTTGAATTAGATATTATTCTAGGTTCTACCTCACTAGCCATTTGTTGTGCTCCTATTAAGATTATTCCTAAACTTCTTCCTCTCTCTGCTATGTCGAGTAATATACTTTTTATAGGGCTTGAACCTGTTGCTGGTGCATATTTGTTTAATTCATCTAGCATTATGAACAAAGTGTATCCCTTGCTTTTAGGTGATTTTTCACCATAATATATTTCAGAAAGTAAACTACCTACAACAAACCTTTGTGCTCTAGAGGTTAAAAATTTATCTGAGATGTTTATAACTGTGACTCTTGTATTTTCCCATTCTATCCTTCTTGATTCATTTCCTATCATAAATCCTATATCTCTGGCTGATGCTGAAAATTTTCTTATAAACTTACTTATAGTTTGTTCGCTTATTTCTCTTGGGAAAAGTTTGTTTCTTATTTCGTTTGATTTATCTAAGTTCCTTACCAAGATAAATAATTGATTTAAAGCAATTCCTTCTTTTTCTAATTTTTCTGATATTTCTTCATCTGTATCAATTGATAGCGATTTATCAAAAAGGGAGTTTATTTTTATCTTGTGGTTTCCTATTTGTATACTACCTTCTGGTGCCTTTTCTGCTGCTGCTGCTTCTGCTAATACTTCTGATATGTGAGAGAGTATATTATAGAAATTGTCATCTACTTTTTCATCTTCTTCAAACATATAGTTTATCAATTTGAATTTTAAAAAATCTTTCAGTGACCAACTGAATATATTTATGTTGTTTTTCCTTTCTTCTGATAATGGTTCATCTGGATTTTTTTCTGAAGGTGGAGTAAAGAATTGGATGTCTTCTTTTCCAAACGGATGTGGTGGAATTTTTAATAATTCAAACTGTTCTTTATCACTTGCTTTAAATTTACCGTTATTTTTGTCTATGTGAAGTAAATCTTCACCTTTTACATTGAATATTATGACTTTTATATTTCTTTTTTCACTATTATCTAAAGATTTGCAGTATAGCATAGAATGGATTAAGAATAACGAATAAGAAGTCTTTGTTGCTATACCTGAGATACCTGAAATTGATACATGTGCTCCTTTTTCTCCGTTTAGGAATTCCCAGTTTATGTACGCTGGTAGTCCATTATTCATTATACCTGCTGGTATTAACTTTGGTTTATTGTCCATTTTTGTTGCTACTTTTATTTCTGTTTCTTCTGAAATTTTTATTACTTTACTTCCTGGTTCAGGTGGTATTATTAAGTCCTCTGGTTTTATTACTGTTATTCTAACGAATGCTTTGTGGTACCTTTGGTAAGGTATTTTACCATTAACTACTTCTGTATTCCAACTATGAAAGTTTATACCTTCAAATCCTTTTACAACATCTGATACGATGCCATAAAATATTACTTCTTTATCATTAATCTTATTTTCTACCTTTACTACATCCCCAACAGAAATTATTTGGTTATCCATTACTTGAAACCAAAATTCATAGGGTTTTGATTCTTCTGTGCCCATTACTATTCCAACTACATTATTTCTCTCATTCATAATCTTATTTTAAATAACTTTCAATTTTATGTTCAAGAGAATTATAAAGTCTGCCTAGAAATTTTAAATTACCTGTTCTAAGTAACTAAGAGTAAGAAACTAAAAGAAGTTTTCTAAAAATTCCTAACTTCTATTAGGAGTAAAGGTTTTTATCTTTTCTTACCTAAAAAATCACCTGATAAAATAGGAAGTTAGAACTTTCATAACTTACTAAAAGGAGGTCCTAATAGGAGGCGAAGCATCCTGTTGCACTGAAGGGAGGGTTGGGTGGGCTACTAAAAGAGATTTCTTAAAATTTTTAACTTCTATTAGGATAAGTGAAAATTTTACTTTCTAACTGAACTAACAAAGTTAAGTTTTATTTTACTGTGCTTT
>JBMFQU010000127.1:0-4089 GCA_049968435.1 Brevinematia bacterium
AACTTTCTTACAGAAACGTAGGCTAGTTTAGATGACTAAATGGAGGTACCAATAGGAGGACGAAGTCCTCCTGCTGAACTTAAGGGAGGGTGGGTGGGGAACAAAAAGAAATTTCTAAAATTCCTAAATTCTATTAAGAGTAGATGCCTTGTCTTTTTTCACTTCTAAAAGAGTTATTATTAATACAAATCTTTCTTAACTTTCTTACTGGAAGCAGAGAAGGCGAAGCCTACTGCATAGAACTAAAGGAGGGTAGGTGAAAAACTAAAAGAAGTTTCAAAAATTCAATATTTAAAATATCTAAATAATTGAAATATAGTTACTTTTACATTGATAATTACTTAACTATGTTTGAAGTTTTTTCTATTTTTCAGATTTTGTTTTTGATATTAGCTAATATTATAAGGTTGTATGAGTTTATTTTGTTTATTAGAGTTATTTTTTCTTGGTTAGTTATGATAAACCCTTCTCTTATCTCTTCTATTTTTTTTAAGATAGTTTATGTTATTACTGAACCGCCTCTTAGTTTTATTAAAGATCATCTTCCTTCAAGGTTAGGTTTCTTTGATTTATCTGTACTTTGGCTATTTATTATATTAGAACTATTTTATATGGGTATAATGAAGACTATTAGTTTACTTTAAATTTATTTTTTAACCTTGATTTATTTAAAATTTCTTCGTAAATTATTAGTGGAATAATTAGAAATTCCACACCTCCTTCCCCGGGCAGGTCTCCCCTTTCCTGCCCGCACTCTTATTATATTTTGTATTTTACCTTAATTTTTTACGAAAATTATTAATGTTATGGAGTTATTGATTGTTGTTTCGTTTGCTGTAATATTTGTTTTTGTTGGTTACTATGTTTCTGAATCTCTCTTTAAGGATCCTTACAAAACTATAACTCAACTAAAGGAGAGAGGCGAATATGAGGAAGCTTTAAAAAGGTTGTTGAGACTTTTTAACAAAAGAAAAGATGATGTAAGAGTTATTTATGAACTGGCTGAAGTTAATAAGTTTTTGGGTAATAATTTAGAAGCTATAGGTTATTACTTAAATCTTATTAAGAAAGATGTTTTCCCACCTATTACTACAAAAGGTGAAGTTTTGAAAGAAGTGGGACTTCTGTATTACAAAGAGAATCAAATAAAAGAAGCTTTCTTCTATCTTTACTATGCTTCTTACTTTCTACCTACTGATAAAGATATAAATTATGCTTTGTTTAAAATTTTGTTTGAGCAAGAGAATTTTCAACTTGCTGATACTTTTGGACAAAGAGCTTTTCCGTTTTTTTCTAAAGATGGTAACTTTTTATCTGACTATGGTTTTGTTAAGATTGAACTTAATAGATATGCTGATGCTATTGAAATTTTAGAAAAAGCATACTCCCTATCTAAAAGTGTTAAGGCTAGGGTTTTCCTTGCTTTTACCTTAGCTAAACTTGGAGGCTATCGTAGAGTGCTTGATTTGGTTAGTGATCTTATAACCGATTCTAATATTCCTGATAAGATTATGGTTTTAATTTATAGGCTTATTGTTTTTTCGTACTTAAGTATGAAAAGTTTTAATGAAACTATGAAGTATTGGGATCAGTTTCTTACATTTGCTAATTCAAAAGAATTTCATAGTCTTGTTAGGGAGATAGGATTTGGTATATTTATGACTTATTTGTTTTTCTCTAGGTATGATCGTGCAAAGGAGATGCTGGCTACACTTAAAGAATTTGAAATAAGCGATGCTACAATAAACTCTATTGCTCCATTTATAGATGAAGCTATTAAAAATCTTACTTTGAAAAAAGAGGGTAAGTCTTATGATATTAGACCTATGAAAGAAATAGAGAATTATTGTGAAAATTGGATTAGCTCTATGTTAAGAGTTAATGAATTATTTGAAGTTTTCTATGTAAGAAAATCTTTAAAGGATAAAATAGATGTGATTCAGATAATTAAAGATGTTCAAGAGCAGATAAATGTTTTTAATAAAGATTTAGATAAATTTATGAAGAATGCTGGTGAAGGTTTAAGCACTGATGAGCAGGAAGATATTTGTGATATGTTTGTAAATCGTCTTGATTCGAAAACTTTCGAGACTATATCTGACGAATTAGTTAATGCTTTAGGTTTTAATGTGATCAAAAAATTGTCAGAAGAAATTTATCTTGAATTTGATGGTTATGACTATATATGTTCTAAGCCCAAGGATCCTCAAAAGTATTATGTTGCTATAAGAAGGTGGGGAATTAATGAGATTGGTAAAATACCAATAGTTGATATAAAACAAAAATCGGTAGAGAATAACTGTGATAAAGTTTTTATAGTTTCTTCTGCGCCTCTTACTTCTGAAGCCCAAGATTTTGTCGAAAAGAATGGAATTGAATTTAAAATTTGTAAAGAGATAGCTGGTATCTTAAAAGCTATTATTCCTTATGTCTAATTTATACTTTCTAAGTTATACTTTTTAAGTTTCATGAGTAAGGTTTTCCTTGTCACTCCGAGTATTCTTGCTGCTTTTGACTTATTGTAATTTGTGAATTTTAATGTTTCTTCTATAACTTTTTTTTCAATTTCTTCAAGTTTTTGTCCTACCTTTATTGGTATTATAGGTATATTATCTTCTTTCTGGTTCTGTTGTAAAGTATAGTATTCTATTTTTGAGGAGAATAACTTTGATTTGTAATGTGGAGGAATGCATTCTATTGAAAGTATTTCTTTATTGCACATTATTATTGCACTTTCTATGAAATTCTGTAATTCTCTTACATTACCTGGCCACCTGTATTCTATTAATACTTTTATAAGTTCATCTGAAATACCGTTTATTTTTTTGTTGTGTATTTCCGAATATCTTTTTAGAAAATAATTACATAGTATTGGTATATCTGATACTCTCTGTCTTAGCGGTGGTATGTGAATTGTTATTATATTTATTCTATAGTATAAATCCTCTCTGAAATTGCCTTTCTTTACTTCTTCTTCTAGGTTTTTGTTTGTTGCGGTAATTATTCTTACATCAACTTTTATGTTTTCTTCTCCTCCTACTCTTTGGAATTCTTTTTCTTGTAATACTCTTAGTAGTGCTACCTGAAGTTTGGGTGATATTTCTCCTATCTCATCGAGAAATATAGTTCCTCCGTCTGCTAATTCGAATCTTCCTTTTCTTCTGTTTATTGCACCTGTGAATGCTCCTTTTTCATGTCCAAAAAGCTCTGCCTCAAGTAATGTTTCAGGTATACTTCCGCAATTTACTTTAACAAAAGGTCCATTTCTTCTAGGGCTTAATGCGTGAATTGCATTTGCTATGAGTTCTTTACCTGTACCTGATTCTCCTGTTATCAATACTGTTGCGTCTGTGCTTGCTACTCTTCTTATTAATTCTTTTATTTCTTTTATTTCATCGCTTTCACCTATTATTGCATCAAGGGCATCCTTAGGTGTTATTACTTTTTCTTTAGCTTTCTCAAGTAAATTTTTCCTATAATCAAGTGCTTTGTTTATTGAGGTGATTAATTTATCTATGTTAGGCGGTTTTATAAAATAGTCGAATGCTCCTTGTTTTGTTAATTTTACTGCATCTTCTAGTGAACCATGTGCTGTTAAGATTATGATAGGTAAGAAAGGGTCTGTTTTTGATACAATACTTAAAAACTCATACCCGTTCAGGTTTGGCATTTTAAGATCTAGTATTACTACATCTACTTTTTCAGAGTTTATTTTCTTTATAGCATCATTTCCATCTTGTGAAGTTATTACATTAAAACCTTCAAGTTCAAATATAGTTTTTAGTCCTTCTCTTATTTTTTCCTCATCATCAACTATTAATATCGTTTCTCTAGGCATACAAAATGATTATTTATTATACATCTTTTTGTTTTCTAATTATGTAATAAAAGTTTTATCCCTTTAGTTTATCAAACTTTCTAAAAAGTAACTTTTAATTCTATATAAAGTGTGTGCGGGGAACAAAAATAAGTTTCTTAAAAATCTTAAATTCTATCAGGAATGAATTTTTTATATTCTCTTGCTTCTATAAGGTAACTAATATGAATGTAGAATTTTCCTAAAGAGTTAGAGGGAGATGTTGATAAGAG
>JBMFQU010000128.1:0-4080 GCA_049968435.1 Brevinematia bacterium
AGCAAAATATTGAAACTTCTACAAAAATAGTACAATCAAAAGAAACAAACAAAACTAATAAAAAAACAGTAACATCATACAAAGAAAGCACAAATAAAAGTAAAGAAGTTACTAAAGCAAATTCCAAATCTCAAAATATCAAGTACTACATTCAAATTTCTTCAAATGAAAAGAAGGAATTGGCAGAAAGTATTGCTAAAAAGTTAAAAGAAGCTGGACTAAATTCGTTCATTCAAGAGGTAACATTAAACGGGAAAAAGATATACAGAGTAAGAGCCGGGGAATTTAAATCTTACGAAGAAGCAACAAAAGCTTTAGAGAAAGCTAGAAGGATAAACAAAGAATCTTTCTTGGTGGTAAGTAAATAGACTTAATCTCTTACAGAAGGTAAAACTGTCTTTTTAACAATCTTTATGTAAATATCAGTTCTTCTATTGAATGCTCTTCCCTCAGGAGTATCATTTGATTCAACAGGTTCAAACTCTGCCCTCCCACTAGCTGTCATAATCTCTGGATTAACACCAAAATCAACCAATGCTCTAACTACCGAAGAAGCCCTAGCTGTTGAAAGTTCCCAATTTGAAGGATACTTTTCTTTCACTAATGGATTTTGTAAAGGTGTTTTATCGGTATGTCCTATAACATCTACCTTTATGTCTTTAAGAGATGAAATAAGTTGAGCAACCTTCTGTATTGTAGGTAATAAATCCTCTCTTATATAAGCACTACCACTCTCAAAGAAAAAATCATTAATTAAACTTATTTTTATTCCCTCTTCTGTAAATGTTATCTTCACTTTTCTACTTTTTATTTCGGGCTTAAATAGTTCTTTCGCCTCTTGTTGAACTTTTGATAAAGCAATTCCTGTTTCTCTAGAGGGTAATGATTCCACGGAAGATCCTAATTCAGTAAATTGTCCCTGAGAGAGACTTCTACCTCCCGTAAGAAAACCTATATTTCCGGAGAAAGAGGAAAGGATCATCCTTGCTTCAAGTCCCTCAATGGTGGCAGCAGACATTAAAACAACAAAAAGTGCAAGAAGCAAGTTATTCATATCAGCAAAAGTAAATATCCACAAAGGCATCTCTCTTTTATGGCCAAGTTCTTTTTTCTTAGCCATACCTTACCCTCCTTCTCTTTTAGACAATATTTCTTCCCTAAGTTTAGGTGGCAAGAAAGCAGTCAATTTTTCTCTCGTTAAAGTTGGGTTATCACCTGCTTGAATTGATAAAACTCCTTCTAACATTATAGTTTTAACAAGTATATCTTTCTGATTTTTCAAATCTAATCTAGCAGCCATAGGTAAAACTATAGCATTAGACATGAAAACTGCGTAAAGAGTTGCAATAAAGGCAATAGCAACACCGTGTGTAACAGATGCTCTATCTTCAGCATGGCTAAGGGCAGCAATCAATCCCACAAGTGCTCCAGCCATTCCTAAAGCAGGTCCATAATATCCCCACTCATCGAAGAACTTTTTGTTAAAAAGGTGTCTAAGTTCCATTTGTTCAATATCAGTTATCATTATATGCTTAACCAATTCAGGATCAGTACCATCTATTATTAACTGTATCGCTTTCCTCAAGAATGGATCTTGAATATCTTGAACATCATTTTCCAAAGATAAAAGACCTTCTCTCCTAGCTTTTTCGGCAAAAGTGACAAGAGTTTCTATTATTTCCGCATAATCTATCTGCTCAGTAGTAAATAAAATGTTAAAGATTTTAGGGAGATTCCTAACATACTCAAACGGTACAGAAACGAAAGCAGCACCAAACGGAGAAATAATCGCTATCAAGAAAGCTGCAAGATCAGCATAAGTAGACAAAGGCACACCATGCAAAAGTATAGCAATAAACATCGATGTAATAGATATACCTACCCCTACTACAATAAATATATCAAATATTCTTTTACCCATACTCTACTCTCCCTTAATATCATCTAAGAAAGACCTAAAAGCAAGTTTTACCTTTTCTTGAATTTCTTGAGGCGTTTCAACAACTATATACATAACCTCATTCATCATTTTAATAACAGTATTAACCTTTTTTTCAACCATCTCTATCTGAAAAGGATTTAAATGTATCTTCGAACCATCTATCCTAGTTAATTCAATTAACATAGATTTAGTTTAGTAATCTAATTTACAAACTTTCAAGAAAAAATCTCAAACAATAAAATTTGTTTTACAAATTATAAAACCTTATTTAGCCAATTTATAGTACACAAACCTATATTTAAGAATCTATATTCACTTTTTCAAGATCTTTAAGCATATCTTGAGTTATTCTCATTGAGCAAAAACCAGGGCCACACATTGAACAAAACTTTGCTCTCTTGTAAGGGTCTTCTGGTAAAGTTTCATCGTGGTACTTTCTAGCAGTTTCAGGATCAATGGCAAGTTCAAACTGTCTAATCCAATCAAACTTAAACCTAGCTTTAGAAAGTTCGAGATCCCATTCTTTAGCACCTGGAATACCTTTAGCAATATCAGCAGCATGAGCAGCTATCCTATAAGCAATTATACCTTGTTTAACATCTTCAAGGTTAGGTAGTCCTAAGTGTTCCTTTGGAGTTATATAACAAAGCAATGCAGCGCCATACCATCCAGCTAAAGCAGCACCAATAGCAGATGCTATATGATCATACCCTGGAGCAACATCTATAACAAGAGGGCCTAGTACATAAAAAGGTGCTTCATTACACCATTCTTGCTGAATCTTAATATTAAATTCCACTTGATGCAAAGGAATATGTCCAGGACCTTCTATCATAACCTGTACACCTTTCTCCCAAGCTTTCTTAGTAAGTTCTCCTAAAACCTTAAGTTCGGCAAGCTGTGCAGCATCAGTTGCATCCTCTATACATCCAGGCCTCAAACCATCACCTAAACTTATGGTAATATCATACTTCTTGCAAATATCTAAAACTTTATCAAAATTAGTGTATAAAAGGATTTTGTTTACCTTTAATAGTCATCCACTCAGCAATTATAGAACCACCTCTACTAACTATACCAGTAATTCTATTTTTAACAAGAGGTAAAAACTCTCTTAAAACTCCAGCATGCAAAGTCATATAATCAACGCCTTGCTGACCTTGTAGTTCAATCATACTTAGAAAATCATCTTCTGTTATATCACTAACATTTTTTCTTTCCTTCAATATCTGATATATAGGTACAGTTCCAAGAGGTATTGTAGACTCAGCTATCAATCTAGTTCTAATAGCATCCAAATCTCCGCTTGTTGATAAGTCCATAACAGTATCAGCGCCATACTTTTTAACATAATTTATCTTCTCAACCTCTTCCTCAACATTAGAATCTACTGCTGATGTACCTATGTTAGCGTTTATCTTTGTTTTAAAATACTTACCAATAACGATAGGCGAAAGATTTAGCTTCAAATGATTAATATTAGCAGGGATAACAGCTCTACCTCTAGCAACCTCTTGTCTAACAAATTCAGGAGAAACATTCTCCTTATAGGCGGCAATTTTCATTGCCTCGGTAATAATACCTTCCCTAGCAGAATCCATCTGTGTCATAAAAACCTCCCTACGCCAGCATTACCTGGATCAGGTTCAAAGGGTCCCTTGCAGACTAGCAAGGTTCTCAGGCAGGTTCACCCCCACCTCCCCTGTGAATGTCCAGTCATCGTTAAGTATTATAATAATCTTTATCTCAAATGTCAAGTTTTTCAACAAGTTTTTCAAAAAGTAGTTTAAAATCTAAAATTCAGTAATAGTAATAACATTAGAGGAATGATTTTAGAATTTCGATTTTATCTGTATCACTCAACTCTAAAGGTTTTGAATAAATTCCCCCTTCTCTTATTACAGGATCAATCTGATCATGTGATGGTTTATCAGGATTTATGTAGAATATACCTATAGGTATTTTATCCTCCCACTCTATTGCTCTTGCGATAGCTTGGTTGATATCATAAGGATCATGTCCTATATCTTCGAGTTTATAAATCCTTTCTTTAAACCACTGATAAGTATTTTTCTTATTGTAAGTTACGCAAGGAGATATATCATCAACCAAAGCAAATCCTTTATGTTGTATAGCTT
>JBMFQU010000129.1:0-3845 GCA_049968435.1 Brevinematia bacterium
CTGTACCAACTTTTCCAACATAAAACCTATGCACTCCAAAAAGTCCTAGGAATATACATAAAATTAAGACGATAGTTCTACTATATGAACTAAGATTTTTAGTAAGCAAATAACCACAGTTTGGGCAAGTTATTGCTTTATCTGAAACCTCAACACCACAATTTGGGCAAAACATACAATCCTCCTAACTGTTTTTAATTCTAACTAATTTAAACTACAATAAGCAAAATATAAAACCTAATTTTTCTGATAACACTTCAATAAAAATGTAGAATTTTTTATAAGTCCACTATTGCCAAATTTCTAATTTAGTGAAATTTACGACTTCACTGCTTCCAATTCCAATGAGCCAGTAGATTAGAAAAGCCTAACATCTTCTTTATTTCTTAGACAAAATTAGGAAAGTTGAACTAACATTCTAGAAGTTTTTAAAATGAGTTAATGAAAATTTCAATAATAATTCCTTGCTATAACGAAGAAGAAGTTATAGAAGAGACATATAAAGAAGTCAAGGAAGTTTTAGTTAAAAATAGGTATAACTATGAAATCATTTTTGTAGATGACGGAAGCAAAGATAAAACTTTGGAAATACTAAGGAATATAGTTGAAAAAGATGATCGTGTTAAGGTGATTTCATTTTCTAGGAACTTTGGTCACCAAGCTGCTGTTTCTGCAGGTATAAAAAATTGTAGCGGTGATGTAGCAATAATAATAGATGCTGATTTACAAGACCCCCCTACTCTAATACCAGAGATGGTAAGATTACATAGAGAACAAGGAGCTAATGTAGTATATGGCGTTAGGAAAGAGAGAAAAGGTGAAGGATTTTTTAAAAAATTCACAGCAAAACTATTCTATAGATTACTTAATGCTCTTTCTGATGTAAAATTTCCTTTAGATACTGGAGATTTTAGATTGATAGATAAAAAGGTCATTGAAGAATTTAAGAAACTTAAAGAAAGAGATAAATACATAAGAGGACTAATAAGCTGGATGGGTTTTAAGCAAATACCAATTTATTATGATAGAAATCCTAGACTAGCAGGTAAAACGAAATATCCTCTTAAGAAGATGATAAAATTTGCTTTAACTGGCATACTTTATTTCTCTGATAAACCTTTAAAGTTAGCAACAACAATAGGATTTATAACTACTCTCGTAGGTTTAGTACTAGCAGCCTACGTAGTAGTAATTAAAGTAATAAACTCCTCTCAAGTCATATCAGGATGGGCTTCAACAATGATAACTATAATCTTCTTAGGCGGGGTTCAACTATTAACTTTAGGAATAATAGGTAGATATATCGGGAACATATTTGATGAAGTAAAAGGAAGGCCTGAGTACATAGTTAATAAAGTAATCACTAAGAAAGATAAGAAGACTCAAAAACCAAGAGGAAAACTATCTAATAGGTAGAGCAAAATAAAATATGGTTCCCTTACCTACACCTTTAGTTTTGGGGATTATTTTAGCACCTAGCATATCCGCAAACTTTTTTGATAACGAAAGACCTATCCCTGTACCTGGATGTTTTTTGTTTCTAACACCTTCAAGCTGGGTAAATGTTTCAAAAATTTTATTTAGATCTTCTTTTTTCATACCTATTCCTGTATCTTCTATTCTAAAAATTAGATGCTTGTCTTTTAAGTAAGTCCAAACTTTAACCCATCCATTATCAGTAAATTTTATAGCATTTGAAATGAGATTAGTGATTATTGACTTAACCATAGTATAATCTGAAGATATTTTATTTGGTAAATTCTTAGATTTATATAGGTAGAATTCTATACCTTTGTTCATTGCCAAAATCTCAGAATGCTTTCTTACATCATCCAGTAGTTCGTCAATATCTATTTCGCTAAAAATTGGTTTAATTGCACCAGCTTCAATTTTTGACAAATCAAGTATATTATTTATCATAGAAAGCAAATTTATCCCCGATGAAAGAATATAATCTAAGTACTTCATCTCCTCTTCCTTTGAAAAATTACCCATTTTTAAGAGTTCAACAAATCCTAAAATTGCGTTAAGAGGTGTTCTAAGCTCATGAGAAACATTAGCAACACACTCTGATTTTAGACGAGATAACTCTTCTGCTCTTTTCTTTGCTTTAATAAGGTTTAAGTTGGTCTCATGTAGTTTCAAACGATGTGTCATAACAAAAGAAATGATTTTTAATATCTCCTTATCTGTTTCATCCAATTCTTTCTTTTCTGGATCAAAGATAGAAAATATAAATCCTCTAACTTCTCCTAGATCTACCAAAGGAACTATTGATACGATCTGCTTTTGACCTTTGCCTAAATCTTTAATTAAGTAAAAATCCTTTTTTAATTTAGCGCTTCTAATAATTTCTGAATTAAACATCTTTAAAAGTTCTTTATCAAGATCAATTGATGCGATAATGTTAATCTTTTTATTCTCAAAACTTAGCACAGCTGCCTTGTTTATTGAAGTAAAAGTAGTAAGAGATACCAAAGATTGAGAGAAGGAATATTTCAAAGAAGTTTCATATATTATAGGTTCTATTGCAAAAATCAGAGATTTCAAATATTTAAACCTTTTATATATATATTCAAACTTTGAGTAGTTTGACAAAAAATTCTTTAAGATAGAAAAGATAATGTTTAAATATTCTCTTGGAATAAGCACATTAAAATCAAAGTACAACTTATAATTACCTAAATTCATAGCACAAAAAGTTTCACTTATGTGTAAATCAGATTCATAGTTAAAGTTTGTTAGAACATCTTTAATCTTTCTCCCAGTGGCAAAAACTATCTTTGTTTCTCCTGAAAGTACGAAATTCTTAGTTCCAAGCTCAGATTCAAAGATTAGGAATACTCTTTGAAAGATATCAGATAATCTTTCGTTTATCACTAAAACATCTACTATACTGCTTAAAAATTTAGAGTTATACATATTGACAAATTTTAAGATTCACCAAATATGTCATTGGTGTCTTCGATTGATTTTATTTCTAGTAGATCTTTAAACTCCGAAAAACTTTTCTCAGTAATATAAACTTCCCTTATGCCTAAAGCATTAATTTTCTTTATTACTACTTCATCAACTTTAGTGCCCTCTTTGTATATAATAACCTTATCTCTAATAACTGGTGCTCCGAGAACCATTCCCTCTATAAGGTCTTCAACAGAAACTTTAATTCCAGTTTCAAGTATTTTCTTTTGATTTTCTTTATTACCGTCACTTGCGCTAAGTTCTTCATTATCTTCACTACTTTTAGCTTCAGGTACTTTACTTTTGAGATGGTGATCTTCTTTAATAGAGTCTTCCTCTTTCGCAAGAATAACCTTTTTAACTGTGTCAAGAAGTTTTGTCGGAGAAACAGGTTTTACAAGATATGCCTTAACATTGTAGGCAGCCATTTCCTTTACATCGTATACTGAAGAACTAGCACTAACAACTATTATAGGTATTGAAGAAAAAGTGTGATCTTTTGATATCATATTAGCTAATCTAAAACCACTCATACCTGGCATGTATAGATCAAGGATTATGAGATCAGGGATATTAGTTTTCAAAATTTCGAGTGCTTCACTGCCATTTCTTGCAGTTATAACTTCATAACCCCTCATTGCTAATGTATCGTAGAACAATTTTAAATTCAAAGGATTATCTTCTACCACTAATATTTTCATAAAATAATGATGTATGAGAAAATTCTTATTTTCAATAGTTTAAATGTAAGCAAACTAATACTCCTATTCCTTTATGAGTAAAAAATAGAACATTCTCCCCTAATAGAAGCTGGGAATTTTAAAAAGCTCTTTTTGTTCCCCGCCCACCTGCCCTATAGTTATATACAGGAGGCTTCGCCTCCT
>JBMFQU010000130.1:0-3625 GCA_049968435.1 Brevinematia bacterium
GATCATGCAAATGGTCACAGACCCTATGTTTAATTTTGTCAAAAACACGCAAAGCATCCTTAATGTGTTCATGAAGGCGTAATGGAGTACCTCCTGCCTTAATACTTTTAGCCCAAACAGGTGAAGGATTGCTCATAGTCCCCCCTCAAAATTTGCTAAAAATATTGGTAATTTGCACCCTCTATCATACAAAAAGGTTTTCTCTTTAAAAAGTCCGTCGCTTAGTTTAACAGTGATGTATTCAAAAATTCGTCTACCATGACGATTATAAGTTTTTGTATAGTTCTCAACCGTCCAAAAAGTTGGAAGTCGATAATAAATTCCTTCATAGCATTCAAAGTCTGAACCCTTGTTCATTCCTTCAGGCAGATAGAGACGTTCTGGAATCCAGAAAAAATGCTTAAAGTTACCATCTACTCTACAAACCTCTAAACTAGATAAATCAAGTATTTCAGATAGCTCCTCAATAACAATCCAATCCTCAGCCCGTCCAAGATGTAAAACCTCAAGCCGATGTATAGGATTCTCTAGCGAAGAACGAATATGCTTAAGAAACGAATAATCCTCGTGCGCAAAATGAATCACAAGGTGGACATTGTTTAGAACATCAATAAGAATAGGAATCTGACCTCCAATGTGTTCTACATGACCACTGATATCACGACTTTCTATAGCTCCGAAACGTTTTATATGATCAGATTTAGCTAGACTTCGAAACCAGATGTATTCCGTGGTTTTGCTTTCAAAGCAACCAGCAATGGAGATTTTGAGTTTTCTTAGTTCACTATGCTCAGAAGGCATCCCATCATAACCAAGCACATTACACAAAAAGCCAATTACTGTTGAGTAAGGTGGGATTGGATAAGTATGCCGCCTTCGATAAGTAAAAAACACACGATAATGTGCCTGCGGTTGATAAATTCTAAGTCTCAATATATAAACCTGATTGTCACTCATTGTTTCCTCACTATGACCGCTTAGTTTTTCTATTCTTCTTTCTAACTTCTTCCTAATCTTTCAGACCAGCTTTCTGTAGGAACTCATCCCAGTTTGTTAGTACCTTACTCTTCAGGCTGTCATTTACTTTCAAGCGTTCACAATCTTGAATGTAAACAATAGGTTTTTCTTCATCTTTTTCTAGCCAGGCATTCATTAGTGCATCATTTACACCAATAATCTTCCACTGACCGTCTTCCTTGCGGATATCAATATAGGGATGGAAAATAGGTGAAGGCACTCTTACTGCCCCAGCAATGAAGAAAAGTGGAATAATTGTATTTGCCTCTCCGCTTGATTGAGCATAAAGACCATTTTTGATGGCATTAATTACTTCTAGGATTCTTTGTTTTCTTTTTTCTTCTTTAAGCTCAAACCTGACTTTGTAAGGTCCTTTTTGTTTAAGTGCTTTTACATAAATCTTACCTATTTCATTCCCATTTTCTTTGACAGAATAAATCTCTTCTCCATCTTCTGACACACCCGGCTCTTTTGTACAAGGAATCTCCCTTACTTTGTACTTTTCTTGAGCTTGTTTTGCTTTGCTTTTTTCTTCTTCATTTTCTTCTTGAGTTTCTTCTACCTCGACTTCTTCTTTTTCTTCTATTTCATTTTCTGTTTCCTTTATTTCCTCTATTTCCTCTTCTCTTTCTTCTTCTATTCTCTCTTCTGTTTCTTCTTCTTTTTTCTTTTCTTTTTTGAAATCAAAAAGCCAAGGAGTTTTGCTTTCTGATATACCCGATTCTTTCGTGCGAGAATTTTCTTTTTCTTTGTTTTCATTCTCTTTGTTTTCATTTTCTTTGTCTTTTTTCTCTTTATTCTTCTTTTCTTTTTTGGCAATAAAAAGACTGAGTTTGCCATCTTCGTACTTACAATCTTCAACTAGACATGTGTCATTACCTACTATTTTGGCATCAATAGTAAAGCTGATTTTATAGAGTGAACAATGTTCTTCTTTATTTATGGGACTGGGATTCACATCAAGACCTTCTTGCTTGCCACGTGATACTAAGTCATGGTTTGCATAGAATACCAAATCAGACTCATAAGAAGATAAAGATATTGCTTTAGTAATACCTAAAGGAGATTTTCGAGTAATACCTTGGTCCCCAGCCGTAAACATATAGCCAAAAATATCAAGTTCAGGATTTGAAAGAATATCGTCTCGTGTAAGATCCAATTGAACAACTTGATTGTGTTCTGTAACCTTAGCAGGAATCCAGTTATAACCACGATTTAGTGTCTGGAATAAATAATGCCGTATAGCTGTCTTGCCAATAAAGGAACGAATCTCACCATTTATATTGAGCTTCTTGATGGAAAGAATATTACCCCCAATCTTCTCATCCCGATTAAGCGCTGAACCCTCAAAAATGATTGTGATCGTTATGTTTTTAATATTTTGTACTTGACTCTTTGTGTTATTAAGAATTTTTTCTTCTAGTTCTTTTTGCTCTTTTTGGATTTCGTTGCTCATAGCTTTCTCCCTCCTTCTTATTTATTACATTTTTTCTTATTAGTTTCTTCCTCTTCATCTATCAAAACACTGCTCAAAAATGAAAACAGAAAGATCTTAAAGAGTTCGTCTGAGTAAACTGGTTTAAAGACTTCTACAAGCTCAGATGGAAACTTTTTCCTTGCCGAGACAAAAATACGCAAAATTGTATAAAAGACAGCATCACGCTTTCCTGCCCGGACAAGCTCTAAGATACGATAACCTTGTTGATTAAATGCTTTTTTAAGATCACTTTTTCTAAGACGAAGACCTTCTTTCTTTAACTTCTCTATCAACTCCGAAGCTTCCCAGCCAGCAACCTTCTGATAGAGTGTTTTAAATCCTTTCTCATCTTTTTTCTCTCTCTGATCTTCTACAGCCCATTCAAGTAATCTCAGGAAATCACGCTGAAGCTCTTGCAGATCTTGGTAAACCTGTTCGAAACTTTTAAAATCTAAATTTCCTTCTTGCAATTGATTTCTCAAATTTTCCATTCGTTGTTCTAGGCTAACTTTTTGCGAAATAGATGGGTTCATACCCTGTTCCATCTTTTTATTACCTCCTTTTTTGGTTTTTTTCTATTTCCATTTTTTTTATTCTTACTTTTTTCTATTTTCTCTTTTCTTCTATAAGTGCGCAAAGTTTAAAGATCTGTTCTGCCGTTTTAGCTGGGTTTTGGTGTCGTTCAAAGATCCGTTCTGCTATTTCAGGAGGATTTCGGCGATTTTTCTCCGAGCGAAGCTTCTGATTAGCAGGTTTGTCTTTTTTCAGTTTAGTCTGTTTACTAGAAGAGTTAAATCCAAGTCGTAAAAGGTAATAACCTGTCTCCATAAGTCCAGAAAAATCTTGATCAAGAACTTGGTTCAAAATCTCAAGTTCTCCAATCTGGTTTAAGAGACTTGCAATGCGACGGTCAGAAAGAAGTTGAATAATTTCATAGGGTAAGCTGAAAAATTCAATCTGGTCATCCTTTTTACTGACGACTTCAATGTTCATCCCTGTCCAAATACCTAAGGATGTTTGAATTTTAGTTGCGTACTCAATTACAGACATGGCTAAAAGAGTTCTTTTTGTCCGCATCTCCTTGAAAGAAGCTGAACCTAAAATCTCTCGAGCAAATTTATTCAGATACCA
>JBMFQU010000131.1:0-3532 GCA_049968435.1 Brevinematia bacterium
CTTCCAATAAGCAAGTAGATTAATAAATTTTCATCTTCCTTTAGAATTAAGAAAAGATAAACAATCAATCTAATAGAAGTTTAGGAATTGTTTTTAGTATTCTCACTTTAATTGTTTAGAATAGGTAATATAAAATTTTCAAATAAACTGCTTTTCTATTCACAATAGGAAGAACAAAAGAATACTTTACACAAATTAATAAATCTACACTTACCCTCAAAGTTTCTGAAAATTTCTTTATTAATAAACTATTTTAGTAATGCATAGGAGGGCAAAACCCCCTAATTACTTATTTTTATTCGTTGATAACTTTTTCGCTACTAACACTAGCTTGAGCCGCTGCAAGTCTAGCCACAGGTACTCTAAATGGGGATGCACTAACATAATCCATACCAACACTATAACAAAAATGTATAGAATTAGGATCTCCACCATGCTCACCACATATACCTATCTTTAAGTTAGATTTAACTGATCTACCTTTCTGGATTCCTATTTTTATAAGTTCACCAACACCCTTAATATCAAGCGTTTTAAATGGATCATCCTCAAGAATGTTATTTGATTTATAAGCATCGATGAATTTACCAATATCATCTCTTGAAAAAGCAAATGTCATCTGAGTTAAATCATTAGTACCGAAAGAGAAGAAATCAGCTTCTTTTGCTATTTCATCTGCAGTTAAAGCTGCCCTAGGTACTTCTATCATTGTACCGAATTTATACTCAACTTTAATACCTTCCTTTTCCATAACATCACTAGCAACTTTTTCCAATCTCCTTTTTATCCATACAAACTCTTTAAGTTCACTAACTATAGGTATCATAACTTCAAGTATTACATTTTTCCCTTTTTTCTTCAAATTACAAGCTGCTTCAAACATTGCCATTACCTGCATTTCGTATATCTCAGGATAAACTATAGCAAGCCTACAACCTCTAAAACCTAACATTGGATTAAACTCTTTAAGCTGTTCATACCTTGTCTTTATTTTTTCTACTGTGATACCAAGTTCTTTAGCAACTTCCTTCATTTGTCCCTCTTCATGTGGCAAAAATTCATGCAATGGCGGATCAAGCAATCTTATCGTCACTGGTAAACCTTCCATTATGTCTAACAATTCTTCAAAATCTTTTCTTTGATATTCCTTAAGCTTATTTAAAGCTTTTAATCTATCTTCATAAGTATCTGAAATTATCATACTCCTAAAGTATAATATTCTTTCCTTCTCAGGACCAAAAAACATATGCTCAGTTCTAGCAAGCCCTATCCCTTCAGCTCCAAATTCTCTGGCTTTTTTAGCATCCTCAGGTGTTTCAGCATTAGCTCTAACTCCAATTTTTCTATACTTATCAACCCATTCCATAAATTTAGCAAAATAACCAGAAATTTCACCTTTTATAAGCTTTAGCTGACCTAAAATTACATATCCTGTTTTACCATCTATTGTTATCCAATCACCCTCTTTAATAGAATATTTACCATCCTTAGTTTTTGCTATCTTACTCTTTTCATCGACTATTAGATCTTCACATCCAACTATACAAGGTTTCCCCATACCTCTTGCAACAACCGCAGCATGAGAAGTCAAACCACCTCTAGCAGTCAAAATACCTTTAGAGGCATGCATTCCACCTACATCTTCAGGGGAAGTTTCAGGCCTAAGCAATATTACATCTTTTCCTTTCTTAGCCCAATCTTCAGCATCCTTTGCAGAGAAAACAACTTGTCCAGTAGCAGCACCAGGCGAAGCAGGAAGTCCCTTTGCAATAATTTTATCTTCATACTTTTCAGAAGGATCTATCATCGGATGGAGTAATTGATCTATGTGCGAAGGTAGTACTCTCATGATTGCTTCTTTTTGGGTTATAATCCCTTCATTAACAAGATCAACAGCAATCCTAACTGCAGCAATACCTGTTCTTTTAGCAGATCTTGTCTGTAATAAATACAATTTACCCCTCTCAACCGTAAACTCAATATCTTGTACATCTTTATAATGTTTTTCAAGTAATTCAGCAACCCTTAACAACTGATCATACACTTCGGGAAGTCTCCTTTTAAGTTCATCTATTTTCATAGGTGTTCTAATACCAGCAACAACATCCTCACCTTGAGCATTAGGCAAAAATTCAGCATAAAACTCTTTTTCGCCATTATTTGGATTCCTCGTAAAACCTACACCAGTACCAGAGTCCTCACCCATATTACCAAAAACCATTTGAACTACATTAACAGCAGTTCCCAAAAGTCCCCTTATTTCATTTATTTCTCTGTACTTTATTGCTCTTTCATTCATCCATGATTTAAAAACTGCCTCAATGGCCATATCAAGTTGTTTCCTAGGATCTTGTGGAAATTCAAGACCGTGTTTTTTATAAACTTCCTTAAATTTTTCAACTATTTCTTTTAGATCATCAGCCGTCAACTCACTATCCCAATGTACCCCTTTCTGTTTTTTCTTTTTCTCTAATATCTCTTCAAACTCATTTTTACTTATACCTAAAACAACATCACCAAACATCTGTATAAATCTTCTATAAGCATCATAAGCAAACCTTGGATTATTAGTAGATTCAGCTAAACCTTTAACACTTTCATCGTTTAAACCTAAATTCAAAATAGTGTCCATCATACCTGGCATTGAAACAGCAGCTCCTGATCTAACAGAAACCAAGAGAGGATCATGAGGATCTCCAAATTTTTTACCAGAAACCTTCTCCAATCTTTTTAAATTTTCTTCTATTTCTTCCCTTAGCCCTTCGGGATAAGTTTCATCATGCTTATAGTAATAATCACAAACTTCAGCAGAAATAGTAAAACCTGGCGGTACTGGCAAACCTATATTAGTCATCTCAGCAAGTCCAGCTCCTTTACCTCCTAAAACATCTTTCATCTTACCATTACCTTCTGCCTTACCCTCACCAAAGAAGTAAACATACTTTTTGTCCTTAGCCATAATAACCTCCTTCTCTCCTTTATTTTAAACCTAAAAAAACTCTTTATCAACAATTTAATAAAGAATATTGAAAATAGTTTTATTATTCCCACCCACCCTTTTAGTTCTATACAGGAGGACGAAGTCCTCCTATGAATACCTCCCTTCAGCCGTCCAAAGCAGGCTTCACCTTCATTGTTTTCAACGAGTAAGTAAATTAATATTAATCTTACTTAAAAGTAAAAAATAAAGCACTCATCCTTAACTGAATTAGGAATTTTAGAAAAACTCTTTTAGTGCCCCACCCAACCCACCCTTCTAGATTAGCGAAGGCTATGCCTTCTCTGCTTCCATTAAGCAAGTTAAGAAAGATTTGTCTTAATTATGACTCTTTTAGAAGTAAAAAAGATAAGGCACCTGCTCCTAATAGAAGTTAGGAATTTTAGAAACCTCTTTTAGTACCCCACCCACCCTTTAGTGCTACAGGAGGCTTCGCCTCCTATTGGTACCTCCTTTTAGCACCTAACATGGTGATATCGTCTTTTATAATGAAATCGCTTTTACTCCTAATTGAGGTAAGAATTTTAAGAAACT
>JBMFQU010000132.1:0-3387 GCA_049968435.1 Brevinematia bacterium
ATTTTGATGTTTTGATGACTAATCCACCATTTGCTGGAACGGTTAAAGAAAGAAATGTTTTAAAACTTTATAAGTTGGCTGAGAAGAATGGAAGATTTGTAGATCAAATGGATAGGCACATTCTCTTTTTAGAGCGTTCTCTTCAATTTATAAAACCTGGGGGAAGAATGGCTATTGTTCTACCTCAGGGATTATTAAACAACACAAACGCTGAATACATCCGCAGGTTTATTATTAATGAAGCAAGGGTTTTAGCGGTGGTAGGATTACACGTTAACACCTTCAAACCACACACAGGAACAAAAACAAGTGTTTTGTTTTTAAGGAAATACAAAGACGAAGAAAAAGAAAAAATCCAACAAATAAGATTACAATATGAAAGCGAGTGGGAAAACTTTTTTGGAAGCATAAAAGAGAAGTATAAAGATTTACGCTGGAATAGTGAAGTGAATGAGGAAGAAATACCTGAAGAGTTGAAATCTTTCTTAGAAACTTATTTTGAAAGTAGGGAAGAAATTGAAGAATTACCAACAGAAGAAGTAGAAGGTGAAAAAGCAGAAGAGATAATAGAACAAGGAAATAAAGGAAAGAAATCTCTTACTATTTTAATTCAAGAACTAACTGAATTAGAAGAAGTATTAAAAAAAAAGATGGAAGAGTCAAGAAACGCAGATGCTGCAAGGAAAAATGAACTCAAAAAAGAAATAAAAACACTACAAAACAAAATAAACAAACTCATCAAAGAAATCTCTCAAAGAACTTTGGCTGGACAAATAAGTTTAGTTTTCGTGCCTATACCATAACAATACATAAAAGCTAGTTTCTACCCCTTATAGGTAGGCTAGCAACTACATTCTGAAACTCTGGAACGTCTGAAGAAGACAAGTTTCTATCCCTTATAGGTAGGCTAGCAACAAAGCAAAGCATATAAAAGGGTTGAGTTGCTTAAGGAGTTTCTACCCCTCATAGGTAGGCTAGCAACAGAGGATTTTTTAACGCTGATACACAATATCTTTTCGAGTTTCTACCCCTTATAGGTAGGCTAGCAACCCATCCAAAATAAATAATAACAACCTTTTTCAATTTTCAAAGAGCTCTTTATTAAAAATTATCTTTACCACTAAGTCTTTGATTTGTCAAGAGAAGTTTTTCTGTCGATCCCCTAGGTCCTTACATTATGAGAGATAGACAGACATTACAATTAACCTTTGTTAAAACCTTGCTTTAAGTCAACTACTCCCTAATAAACAAGGTCTAAAAAAAATGAAAACAAATAAAAAATCATTAGTGGGAGGTGATGATAATATGATTTCAACAATTGTATACTTTTTTAAAGAAGAAGATTTAGAAGATCTGAAAGAAAATTTTTCTGAGTTGTTGGATATATTTGAAGAAGTAGAAATTGATAAAAAGTCTTATCTAATTCTTGCCGCTGATCTTGACTTTGCCTCAGGAAGAGACAATTTAGAGGATGTACTTAATCTTTCATTCGATGAAAATAAAAACATTAATTTAAAAGAACTTGCAAGAAAATTGAGAAGAAAAAGTGTAGGAAAAATAATATTGTAACTTCCTCTTTTGAAAAAGTGGGCTTTTTCCTTCACAGAAAGAAACTTATCCTCCACCTATTCTTTTCACAAAGAACAACTACTATTGAATTCTACAATCTAATTAAAACCATATAAGAAGAGGATACATTATGTTCCTGAAAAATCTCTATTGTCATGATATAGAAAAGTTACTATTATCTCCTTCCTTTGGAGGATAAAAGATGAAAAACTTTATCTTCGGAGTAAAGATTGACTCAAAAACTTGTCAAATATGTGTAAAAGACCTTTCTAAGAAAACACTACTAAATCAGAAGATACACATCCTTGAACTTACTACTCTTATAGAAAACAATCTAATTAAAGCCTTCCCACCACAGGAGACTTTAGTTGTTATGGATAGCGTAGGTAAGTCTTACTACCTGTTTCCTAAACATGTTTTTGAAAAGTTTGATTATGAAGTAAGGATTGAGAACCCATGGTTTATATCAAGATTTGCGGAAAACCTTTCCGTTAGTAGTAAGAAAACTGACAAATATGATGCAGAAGTCCTTGCTCTCTACGGTATAGAAAAATGTTTAAATTCCTACAAAGTGTCCTACTTTCCCAATGACCTTAAATCCACCGTAAGACACTGGACTAAGCTAAGGAAAGTAAAGCAGGGAATAGAGGGACACACCTTTTCTCAGGCACTTGTAGTATTTCCCTTGATTGGCGAAGTGTTTGGTGGTAATCCTCTAAAGTCAAAGATAGGTAGAATGGTACTAAAGAAATTTTCAGGATGGCATGAGATTGCAAGTTTTAGCTACGATGAACTTGTTGAATTTTTTGAAGAACATATAAAGGGAGGAAAAGGCAAAACAAAATTTGCTCAAAAACTTTTAGAATACGCAAAACTTATAAACAAAAGCGGATATACTCCATCTAAAAAAAGTGTGAAGCTTTTAAAACTCGCACTAGAAGAACTTGAGAAGTTTGAAGCATTCCTTAGTTGGATGGAAGATCATTTAATAAATATAGGAAGTAGCATAGAAGAGGTTCTACTTTTAAGAACGATACCAGGGATAGGTCCTCTTAGTTCAGTAGTACTTTATGCGGAGATAGGAAATATTGAAAGGTTTAAAAACAGAGACAGTCTTTGGGCTTATTTTGGTATGAACCCACGGAATCAAAAAAATGATGAGACTATTCAGAAATCAAGTGGAATATCGAGGGCAGGGATTGGCTATGTACGTGGGATACTTTACATGATTGCCTTTAGTCTTATAAGAAAAGGAGGACCTTATTACGAGACTTACTGGGAGCTAAGGAAAAAAGGCAAAAGCCATAAAGAAGCACTTATAATAATAGCACACAAAATAGTAAGAATTATCTACAGTGTACTAAAGAAGAAAGAACCTTGTAAAAAATTTGCAAATTATAAATACAAGGAGTTTGCAGATTTCGAAAAGATTGAGTATAATGTTAGCGAGTAAGGACGGAAGAACGGGCGTTTGTCAAGCTACCCCCTAAAAGCGGGTGTTCTACTCTTTGCCCTCTTCCGTTCCTTTTAGTAGAAAGACTGAATGAATTAACTAAGAAAGAATACAAGTTAGAAGATGTATATACCGGTTATAAGCTTGTTGTAAGAAAAGAAAATGGATATGACGACATAACTGAATGTTTAAACAAAACCGATTTGTTTTACCAACTCTTAGCAATGATAAAACTATTAAAAGAGGAAAAAAGTTAAAATTTATTCTTAAAATCAAATATCATCAAAAAGTTGAGTTTTATCCACCCAATAAACTTCATACTTCTCACCTACTTGCCGGTAGCTTCTGTCTTTCTCATCTTCCTG
>JBMFQU010000133.1:0-3379 GCA_049968435.1 Brevinematia bacterium
CGCCCAACCCACCCTTAAGATTCAACAGGAGGATTTTACCCTCCTTATGATACCTCCCTTTAGCCATCCAAAGTATGCTACGCCTTCACTGCTTCCATTCAAGGAAGTTATAAAGATCTTTCTTAATAGTTAATATTTTAGAAGTAAGAAAAGTAAAGCATCTACTCCTAATAGAAGTTTAGAAACTTTTAAGAAATTTCTTTTTGTCTCCCGCCCACCCTAATAGATCTAAAGGAGGTTTCACCTCCTATCAGAGGAATTAGAAACTCAGAAAAAAATAAAATTCATAATTTCGAATACTAATCATAATAATTGTGTTTTTTAAACGATTCTAGTAAAACTTGAAAATGAGAAGGTTTTCAATTATCATTATTTAATTTAGAGGTATAGTATGGAAAAAGAAGAGGTTTTAAAAGTTTTAGATAAAGTTACTGATCCTGAATTAGGGATAAGTATCGTAAAAATGGGAATGATTAGTGAAAAAAACATTGAAATAACCGATAACGAGATAAAGTGCAATGTAGAACTTACAACACCAGCATGCCCATTAAAAAATAATATAAAAGGTGATGTAGAAAAAGCTCTAAATGAAGCATTTGGAGAAAAATATAAAATAAAAGTACAATTAACTAGTTCTGTAAGGAACTCTACTGCAAATTCTTCTTATCTTCCTAGTTCAAGAATGATTAACCTTGATAACATAAAAGATGTCAAAAACATAATTGCAGTATATAGCTGTAAAGGAGGAGTAGGTAAAAGTACCGTTTCGGTTAACTTAGCTTTATCTCTTGCTAAGTATGGAGCTAATGTTGGATTACTTGATTTAGATTTACATGGGCCAAACATACCGTTAATGTTAGGTCTAGTAGGTCAACCTAAAATAAGGAATTCGAAAATTGTACCACCTGAAGTTTATGGTATGAAAGTTTTATCAGTTGGACTATTAGTTGATAACTCTTCACCAATAATCTGGAGAGGTCCTATACAATCAACTGCCGTTAAGCAACTTTTTGAAGATGTAAATTGGGATAATATTGATTATTTAGTTTTAGATCTACCTCCTGGTACAGGAGATATACACATAACTCTATCTCAAAATGTGCCTATTTCTGGTATTGTATCTGTATCAACTCCTCAACTAGTCGCTATTATTGATACAGTAAAAGGTGTAAATTTATTTGAAAAAATGGGTATTTCTAACTTAGGTATAGTTATAAATATGTCTTACTACATATGCCAACATTGTGGTGAGAAGAATTATATATTCCCGAGAGCTGAATTGAATAAAATGATTGAAGATAAAAATTTACCAATTCTAGCTGAATTACCTATAGATCCTAAACTTGCAGAACTAAGTGATAAAGGTATTCCTATAGTAGAAGAATTACCTGAATCTGAAACTACCAAAATATTCTTAGAACTTGCTTCCAAAGTTGCTTCCTCACTTAGTGTTATCACTGTAAAAAAATCTTTGCAAAAATAATTTTTAAAAATAAATACAAAATCTTTAAATATTTATTTGTGAAAAAGTTCTATATATTAACTTTGATAATATTGTCAAACTTATTAATGTTAAAGAAGTATAATTTTGCATTTGAAGAGAACTATAAGTTTTTTCTTTTAAATGACATTAATAAAAGTTTTTTAATAGGATATGCTATTAAACCATTTGATACTCAAGTACTTACAGTAGAAGGAGACGTTAATAATTTCTTACTACTTCTAAATCATAGGAACTTTGATAACATTGAGCTCATTGATGAAAATAAAAACCTCATATCAACCATATCCCTCTATGACTTATATTTAGGATTAGGATATAACATTTTTATTAACGAAAGCTATTTATTACCTGTATTAATTGATTTAAAATACGATTATTACTACTTTAATTACAAAATTAAATTAGGAGGTATGGTAGGAATAGGTATAAAAGCAAACTCAATAAACTATTTCATTCTTTTTGGAAACATCGAAGAAGCATTAAATTTTTGTTTTGAGTTTAATTGGGAAATATACAAAAATACCTTCCTTCTTGAAGGAGGAACAATTTTAGGATTAGATACCCAAACAATTTTTGCTTTTATTGATTCAACTATCTTTAACTATAACTCCTTTCAAATTGGAATAAAAAGTGGAGGAATATATTCTACCTCCAAAGGATTTATACCTTCATTTAGCGTAAAATTAAAGTATATAAATATTGGAATAAATTATGGTATTGTTTTTGAGGATATTATAGGAATATCTCAGTTTATTTTCGTTGAATTTAGGTAATCTAGAATTGCCATTCTAACAGCAACTCCACTGGTCACTTGATCCAGGATCAGGGAGTTATTGCAATATATAACCTTAGATGATAATTCCACTTCTCTATTTACTGGACCAGGATGCATTATAAAAATTCTATCTTTAAATTTTGCAATCTTTTCTTCTGTAACTCCCCAAAACTTTTTATACTCTCTAGTGGAAGGAACATAAGCAGAATTTTGTCTTTCGGTTTGAATTCTTAATAACATCAAAACATCAGCAAAACTAACAACTTCATCCCAGCTTTTAGCAACTTTAACCCATCTTTCAATCCCTTTAGGTAATAAAGTTGTAGGACCAAAAACCATTACATTATCATTCCCCAGTTTTTTAAACAATCTTATGTTAGACCTGGCAACTCTACTAAAAAGTATATCCCCAATGATTACTAATCTTATTTTTCTTATATCTCCAAAGAATATTTTCATAGTTAGTGCATCAAGCAATGCCTGAGAAGGATGTTCATGTGCCCCATCTCCAGCATTAATTATGCTAACATCTCTTATATCTCTAGTAATTAGGTAGGGCAATCCTGAAATACTTGACCTAATAACTATAAAATCTACTTTCATAGCTTCTATAGTTTTTAGAGTATCTAATCTACTTTCACCCTTTTGAATTGAACTTACATTTTCTGAAAAATTAATAACTTTTGCTCCCAGAAGACTAGATGCTATTTCAAAACTCATTCTCGTCCTTGTTGAAGGTTCAAAAAATAAATTTACTACAACTTTTTCTTCCAATACTTTCTCAATTGATCTTCTGTCATTAATAAGTTTATATCTATAATCCTCTCCTAAACCTATTATTCTCTCAATTACATCTGCTTCCATATCATTTATAGCAATCAAATGTCTTCTTTTCATACCAATAACATTTTGTAAGTTATGTAAATTCTCTATCAATTATTAATAAGATTATTCGAAAGTTCTATATTACCTATTCTAAATCAAAGTAAGAATGCTAAAAACGATTTCTAACCTTCTATTAGGGATTGAATGCTTTATCTTCTCTAATTCTAAAGGAAGATGAATATTTATTAATTTACTTGCTTATAGGAAGCAATAAG
>JBMFQU010000134.1:0-3376 GCA_049968435.1 Brevinematia bacterium
TGCTTTCCGCCCACCCGCCCTTTAGTTCCATGTAGGAGGGCTAACGCCCTCCTATGAATACCTCCCCTGATTTCTACAGGAAGACTTAGTCCTCCTCCTAGTAATACCTCCTCTAGTTCGTTAGAATGATTCAAACTTAATATTACAAACCTCATTTAGAAGTAAGAGAATATAAAAAATTCACTCCTGATAGAAGTTAGGAATTTTAGAAAATTTCTTTCTGCTTCCCATCCACCCCTTAAGCTTCCAAGAAGGCTTCGTCTCCTTTTATACCTCGAGTTAGGAAAAACAAAAATCACCTCTACTAGTATTGTTAGAAGTGAAAAATTTTCACCTCTTCTAACAGATGAATAAAATTTTTAAGAAACTCCTTTCAGTACTCCACCTGCCTTTCTATTGGATATAGGATATTGTATATTAACTATTCTCGAGCTAATAAATTCCAAATCATAATAATTAGATTTTTCAGATACCTTTAGTATAAATAGAAGTTACTTATTATTATAGTTTAATAACAAGTATTGAAATATCATCTAAAACATGTCCCTTAGCATAAACTTCCTCTAGATCTTGTACCACTCTAAAAACAAACTCATTGGGTTCAATTTGAGGATTAATATACTTCTTAACTATTCCTATGAAATCATCCTGAGAGAAATAACTATGTTCACCGTCACCAATAGAAAAAATACCATCACTTATTAGAATTAAAAAATCATTATCATCAAATTCTATTTTTGAAGAATAAACATCTATTTTATTTAGAAGTCCAAGTATAGGAGCAGTAGAAGAAAGGTAGAAAAACTCATTTATTTTTGAATTCCAATACAAACAATCAATATGACCACAACTAACATACTCAAAGAATTTTTTTTCTTTGTTTATCAAAGCGATAAACATAGTAGCATATCTACCTGTTTCCTTTACAAGAGAATTAAAATCGTCATTTATTACTTTTATAGCAGATGAAATTGAAACAGAGGAGTTAAATTCTTTTAAAACAAGAGCTTTCAGCATAGAAACAATTATACCTGCAGATACTCCATGTCCAGAGATATCAGCCAGATAAGCAACGTATTTATTCTCAGAAACTTTAAAAACATCAATAAAATCCCCACCAACCAAAATTGCTGGTTTGAAATATATTTCAAAGTTTAGTCCTTTTACATTCTTCTTTTTAGGTAAAAGCTTATCAATTATATCTTTACCTACAAGCATCTCATCAACCATCGTCCTATACAACGTCTCAAATTTTTGGTTCTCTTCAGCAAGTTTGTCTCTAAGTACAAAAGCAAATTTTAACCTAGCAAAAAACAAAGATAACAATATGACAAAAAATAAAAAGTTATAGAAAACAAAATTATATAACTCTTTACTAAATAATACCTTAAATGAAAACAAAATTATTATCATCAAAATACCAACCAAAGAAGCTTTATAATCAAAAAATATTACTGAGTTTAAATAATTTTGATCATTTTTTATCATACCCCTCAAAATGCTAAAAGCAACAAAAACAAAAGATAAAACAATAAAGGAATTAATTATATAGTATATAAAACCAGTATAAAATTTTAGAAAACTAGAAATAACTATAGAAGCACCCGAAATACTTAAAAGCAACTTTGAAACAAAGAGGCTCTCATTGAAAGATAGTTCAAGTATTCTAATTACCAGCAATAAAACAACAACGATAGATAGATCAGAAATCCATAGGTGAAATTTTAGATTTAAGAAGAAAAAGATAAGGTTTAAGGTAGATAGAAAAAATATTAAAACAACTGTTATCGTAAAAAGTATTAAGAAATCTCTTTTCTGAGAAGAGTATAAATAATTATTTGCTATAGAGGCTATAAACGAAATAAGCGTCATACCATAAATAGATGATATTAAAGAAACATCAATTATATTATTCATGTATATGCCGGGAACGGGACTTGAACCCGTACGCCACAAGGGCATGGGATCCTGGATCCCACGCGTCTACCAATTCCGCCACCCCGGCAAATCTACTTCTTTACTTCTTTCCCTCTTTATCCTGGCTAAAAACCTTGCCAAGTATTATATCCTTTAAGGTTTTAGAACTATTTAATGCCTCAATATTGGCTCTTTGTATCTCCTGAAGAACCTCTTTACGATATATTTTTAATTCAGGCGGAGCAGTTATCCCTATCTTAACTGTATCACCCTTTATAGCAAGAATTTTTATCTCAATATTATCGCCTATTATTATACTTTGTTCTTCCTTCCTTGATAAAACAAGCATTTCCAACCTCTATCTTATACCTACTTTAGAAGTAACATCATAATCTGTTGGATATTCATTTACTTTAGAAACAGCTTGAACTCCTTTGTTATTTCTAGTGTTAACTATTATAGGGCCTAGAAGATTTGCAGTTATCTTCTGGTCTTCTAACCTAACATTAAGTATCACAAATACCATCAAATCCTCTTCTTTATCCATGTCAATATACTTTAAATCATCTTCATATACATCTAAAACATAATCAGGCTTAAAAACATAAGGATTAGCAACTAAAAAACACAAATCCGGATTTTCTATTGACTGCATCCAGTACACAAAAGAATCTTTCTCAAACTCAATAAAAACAAACCTTTTATATTCTTCAAGACCAATTAACCCTCTTTCAAATGTCACTATGTGGTCTTCCTCTATCTCTATCTCACCAAAGTGTTTTGAAAGAACTTTCATAAAACATTCAACCCTATCAAAGTATATAAAAAATAATTCTAACTTTCAAAAAGAATATTCTTTCAAATTGAATTCAAAAAGATATTAAATCTATAATCTCTTATCAAGAATCTTTTCCGATTATTAAACATATGAATGGAATGACAGGTTTTTCATATATATCAAAAGAATTAGACTTTGGCAGATTAATTATATCATTAAGATCTCTAAATTCTAGATTCTTAGAAATAAAAACAACGCTACCACCAATAATCCAAAAAATTGAACCAAAACTGAGAAGCTACCTAAAAGAAAATTTCAGAAGGGGTAAAATAGAATTATTTATTGAACTACATTTAAGAAAGCAGATAAACCAAGTAACAATAGACGAAGAACTTGCTAAAAATTACTTCATGTCAATGAAAAAAATAAGTAATAAACTGGGACTCTTACCAGATATAGAAATAGTTGACGTTATAAAAATGCCAAATGTCTTATCAATAATTCCACCATTAGATCCTCCAGAAGAAATAATTAGAGAAGTTGAAAAATATACAAAAACAGCAATAAATGAAGTAAAAAAGCAAAGACAAAGAGAAGGAGAGGAAACTAAGGAAGATATAGAAGAATTAATAAAGAAACTAGAAGAAAACATCTTAGATATAGATGAAATAAGTAAAAATC
>JBMFQU010000135.1:0-3376 GCA_049968435.1 Brevinematia bacterium
GTGCTCAGTATGGAGGAGGGTTGTATTTAGAGTCTTCATCAAATAACGCGATAAGTGGTAGTGTGTATGGTAATATTGCTTATAATGGGGGAGGATTGTATTTTGGGTTTTCACCAAATAACACGATAAGTGGTAGTGTGTATAGTAATAGGGCTCAGTATGGAGGAGGGTTGTATTTAAATAATTCTGATTACTTTACAAACAGTGGTTGGATAACAAATAACAGGGCTTATGGTACTGGTGGTGGAGTATATACAAATGGGGCACATACTAATTCATCCTTTGGAAAGGTTCTTTATAATACACCAAGTAATTTTAACTAATAGAAAAAGTTTGTCATAGCACGCATTATGTGATTACTTTGGACAAGATTAAAGAGTAGGCTTCAATTCCCCTCTCATAGAGGGGTGGACTCCGAAGGCGGACGGGGTGTTCCCCTCTTGTAGAGGGGTGTCAGGTGGAGTCTGACAGGGTGTTTCTAAGAACGGGGTAGTCGCATACACCCCGGTGATTTACTTGATGGGATTCTAATCAAAAGTGAAAACTGGCAAGCACTGAATTTGCTTTTGAGTAAGCATTTAAAAGTTTCTATACTCTAAGGGGTTTTGTAAGATATTTTTTATTGGTTTTTTTGAGGTTATATTGTTTAGTTATATAATTAATATTAGTTTTAATTGTTCTGGAATGGTATAATTTTATTTTTGATTTTTGCTAATTTTATTTTTAAATTTGTATAAAACGTTTTGGAGGTTTTTATGGCTGATGTTTGTGATGTAGGTAATTTAGGAGATAATGGTAAACTTTTCATTAAGATTAATAATAATATAGAAGATAATAAAATAAAAAAATTACTTTCTGAAGTTAAAGTTATTGCTGTTGTGGGCTTATCTCCTAAAGAAGATAGACCAAGTAATAGTGTTGCAAGATACCTTAAATCAAGAGGTTATAAGATAGTACCTGTTAATCCAGGGCACGATGAGATATTAGGTGAAAAGGCTTATAGATCCCTTTCTGAAATACCTTTTAAGGTTGATATTGTTGATATTTTTAGAAAATCTTCGGAAGTTTTACCTATAGTTGAAGAAGCCATTAAACTAAAGCCTAAGTGTATATGGCTACAGCTTGGTATAGTAAACGATGATGCTAAAAACCTAGCCGAGAGTAATGGCATATTTTTCGTACAGGATAAGTGTATTAAAATTGAGCATCAGAGACTTATAGGGTTAAACAATAAATCCTACCTCTTCCATAATTTTTAACTTTACTTTGGAATATACTTCCTCTAGTGGTTTGGTTGAATCAATTTCTATAATTCTCTTTATTGATTTGTGCCCTAATTTAATGAATTTTTTGTAATTGTTTCTAACTTTTTCTATAAAATCGCTACCTTTCTTTTCAATACCATCCTTTTCTCCTATTCTTTGAAGTGAAATCTCAGAAGGACAATCAAAGTAAAAGAGAATATCTACAAAAAAATTTTCAATAGATCTTTCTGTTAAGTTCGTTAATAAATTTATATAACTCTCATCCTCAAGGTTCATAATCTGATAGGTATAAGTTGATACGAAAGATCTATCCATTAGTATTACTTTACCTTCCAAAGAGTAGGGTATAACGAATTTTCTTATTGTATATGATCTATCAGCAGTAAATAATAGTGTCTGTTCAAATATGTTTAAGTCAAATCTTCCGGAAGTTAATATATTTTTTAATTCTATGCCTAGTTCTGTCTTACTTGGTTCTGAAGCTAAGAAAAACTTACCAGGAAACAAACTATTAAACTCCTCAAAAATTCTTCTTGCGACTGTTGACTTCCCAGTTCCATCTATTCCTTCAAAAACTATTACCATATTATTCTTGCTCTTCCATTATCTTTTCAAGTAGTTTCATTAATCTTTTTTGATCGCTAGCTGTTATACATTTATTTACATCGTTTAGTATTAGTTCTTTTCCTGCGCTTTTTAGGGCTTTGTAAGCTGCTTTTATTTGTTGAAATATGACCTGACAATCATCTCCATCTTCTATCATTCTTATTATTCCATCAATTTGACCTCTAATTCTACTTAACCTTGATACTATTTTACTTTTTTCATCGTTCATTTACTTCCCCCATATAAATTTTATTTCTACTCTTCTGTTTTTGGCTCTATTATCGCTACTTATATTAGGTACTTTAGGTTTTGTTTTACCAAAACCTATGTAAGAAACTCTTTCAGGGTTTATACCGTTTTCAATAAATATTTTAGCAACTTCTTTTGCTCTACTTTCTGAAAGTTTCATATTGTATTCATCACTACCTATATCGTCAGTATGGCCTTCAACTATTATATCAAATTGTTTATAATTTTTAATTTTGTTCGCTATGCTCGATAAGATTTTAAAAAATTCTTCTTTTACTTTGCTACTATTGAAGTCAAATAGAATATCTGGTATGGATATGTTTATTTGATTTTCTTCTGTTTTTAATTCAATACCCTTTTGGTTTGATATTGTCTCTGCTAATTGTGATATTACTTTTTCTTTTTCTTCTTTGTTCCATTTCTTTACAACTTCAAGTTCTCCTACTGATGTGCCAGAGTATATTACTGATAGACCGTTTTTGTATATTGCGTTAAAAAAATAATTTTCTTCCATGGAGTAGGGTTTTCCTTCATCTAGGTTCCAGTAGTACTTTATTTCTGATGTTCCAGACAAGTAATCAACTATTCTTGCTTTAGGAAAAACTTTTGAAAATCCATATTTTATATCAATTATTCCTATATTTTTGCCATTTATATTTGTTATACCTGAAAACTTGTAATAGGTTGTAAAATCCACTTCAACTATGTCAAAAACTTCTGTAAATCCAAGTTTGTGTACTTCTTTACCTTTAGATAACCATTCATCGCCTATGTTTAGGTTAGTTTTTATAAAAATTGGCACATCTCTAGTGATTGGCATTAAATACTCTTTTGAGATTACCATCTTACCGTTTTCGTCCATAATGTATTTACTGTAATTCTGTTCTTCTAATTTAAACTCTGTTTCTTCTGAATAATCTTTTGAAAAAACATAAAATATACCTTCTATCCCGTAGTATTTTTTGTTTTCTGATTGTGATATGCTTTTTATGTCAAGAGATGCTTTGTTGATGATCTCTACATACTTCATGAAAGCATTATTTGTGTAAATGTTCTGCTTTACGAAACTCTTTACCCTCATAACTTCGTTAGTGTCCATTTTCCAAATGAATTCATAACTCCAGGATAGATTTGAAAGTAAAACTAAAGTTAATATAAAGATTAATTTTTTCATGCAAGAATAATAACTTTCTGTATCTACTTTTTTCAATCAAATAAGAGAAGTATTTGAAAACTTCTTTTAGTTCCCCGCCCAC
>JBMFQU010000136.1:0-3362 GCA_049968435.1 Brevinematia bacterium
ATGAATTGCTAAAAAGAATTTATAAGGTACAATTAAAGAATGTATTTTATAATATTTCTAAAAGGAGGTATTACTAGGAGGGTGAAACCTTCTTATCAGAATTATTTGGTGGGCGGGGAACTAAAAAAGTATTTCTCAAATTTTAAAACTTACGATAATTCTAATTATAATATTTTTTGGAGGTATTATGAAAAAGTTTTTGATAATTATTTTTGTTTTTGTCTTTTCTTTTACTTCCTTTGCAGAGGTAACGGTGATAAGTAGTTTAAGATCTTATTCTCATATTTATACCAATAGTACGCAGTTTTTCTCAGATGTCTTTTTAGAAGTTTATGGTGGTAATAAGTATGGTGGAGGTATTGTTTTGTCTCCTTACACCGATGGAAGTTTAACTAATTCTTTTATTTATCTAAATAAACTAGAATTCTTTGTTAATGTTTTGGACTTATTTAAGGTATATTATTGGTATGGTGTTAAGGATTATGTAGGTTTAGTTTCTTCATACCAATCGTATTTCTACAACCCATCAGTAGATTTTTCTTTTAAAGGATGGCACTGGATAGATGGTACTGGAATTAACTTTGATTTTAGTTTTTTTAGCGATTCTCTTCTCATTAATTTATACATTTATAGGAATTCATTAGGAAATGACGCATGGGGGTCTTCCGATTTCAAGATTACAGGTAGATATAGAGATGTGTCTTTATCTCTTTTATCTGGCATTTCGGATAATAGATTGAGGTTTGGCCTTGAATTTAAGACATTTTTTAAATCTGTTAATGCTTATGCTGTTTTAGGTGTGGATGATATTCCACTAACCAACTTTATTATATCTATTGACAAAATTTATTTGCTAGGTGAAGAAAAGATTAACATTTCTTCAGTTGATAGTTCTTGGGCTGTTGAACAGATTATTACTATTCTCTTGAAGCCTAAGTTTTATAGAGGGCTTGCTAAACCTGATTATATTTCTGATCTTGATGTTAGAGGGCTTATTTATATTAAGTTTTTGAAAAACATTATATCTGGTGTAGAAGGATTGATAAAAATATACAATCTTTATGGTAGTGTTACTCAGTTAGGGATTAATTCTGAAGTTGGTCCTTTGATTGGCTTTGAGGAGAATAATATATTAATAAAGGTTCAACCTATGTTTTTGGTTTTTAATTCAACTACTAATGTTTTTTCACCTTTTAGAGTCTCAATTTCCGGAGAGCTTAGGTTTTAAATATGAAAAAACGACTGCTTGTTGTTTTTGTTTTTTTACTAATTTCACAAATAAGTTATTCTTTTACAATAGGAATTGTTAAATATAGAGGGGGTGATTGGTATAACAATATAGATTCTGTTAGAAATTTATTAAGTGAGATTGCTAAGAGAACTTCTATTAAAGTTAATCCTGAACCTAAGCTTGTTGATCTTTCTTCAAAAGAGATCTTTGACTGTGATATGCTTTATATAAGTGGGCATGTACCAATAAATTTTAATGAAACCGAGATAAGGAATATTAGAGACTATGTTATAGGTTATGGTGGATTTATCTTTGTAAATGATGATTACGGTATGGATGAGAGTTTTAGAAAAGAAATAAAGAAAGTTTTTCCTGATAATGATTTAGTTTTAGTCCCCTTCTCTCATCCTATTTATCATTCATTTTATCATTTTCCTAATGGCCTTCCGAAAGTACACGAACATGAAGGTGGCCCTCCTGAAGGGTGGGGAATATTTATAAATGGCGAACTTAGGTTATTTTATTCTTATGATACCGACATTGGTGATGGCTGGGATAATTTTGAAGTACATCACGATCCTGAAGAGATAAGAGAACAAGCTATCAGAATGGGAATAAATATCGTTGTCTATTCATTAGTTAGGTACTTTAACTGATTAATGTTAGTAATTTATATACTATTTCTGAATATTTTTCAAGTATTTCAAGCTTAAAGAACGCATCCCATAGATTAGTTTTGCTTTTTATTATAACTCCGTGTTTATCTAATATGATTATATCGTTTTTTACTCCTTTTACAACCTTTGCTCCTTCTTCTGTTCCAGGGGTTGCGTATTCTGTTGTGAATATTTCTCCTAAAAATATTTCTGCTTCGTGAAGAAGTTTTTCCTCAAATTTGTAACCAATTAAATTAAGTACTATTGTATTTTTAGGATGTGCATGTAGTATACACTGAGTTGATTCATCAGATAAGTAGCATTCAAGGTGTGTAAAAACTTCAGAAGAACTTTTACCTTTTATTCCTTTTTTTAAATCTTCAATTTTAACAGATACAATATCTTCTTCTTTTAACATAAATTTTGGTGTACCAGATGGGGTAATTAGTATTTCATCTTCTATCCTATAACTTAAGTTGCCTTCTTTTGCAGTTATATAGTCTTTAGAATACATTAATTTTGAAACTTCCACAATCTCTTTTATTGCTTCTTCTTTTAAATCCATATAATTATTTTGATTTAGTTTAGTCTTTAGAAGAAACTTAAAACGACTTTATTTATTGTTAGCGCCCATCCGTCTATTAAGAAGAAAAAGAGTATTTTTATTGGAAAAGATATTACTACTGGTGGAAGAAAGAACATTCCCATTGATATTAGTATGCTTGAAACTACTATATCTATTATCAAAAATGGTATAAGTAATATTGCTCCCATGTAAAATGATACTGTGAGTTCATTTACTATGAAAGCAGGTATCAGTACGTGAGTTGGAACATCGTCTCTCGTGTTTGGCCTTGGTAAGTTTGCCAATTTTATAAATTGGTATATGTATTTCTCATTTGTTTGTTTAAACATAAATTCCCTTATAGGTTTCATTGTAGCGTCAAATGCTTTTTCTATTGACATTTTACCATCAATGTATGGTTTCACCCCTTCATTGTATGATTTTGTAAAGATTGGCCACATTATATATAATGTTATGAACAAAGCTAGGCCTATCAGTACTTGGTTTGGTGGTATATTCTGGGTAGTTAATGCTCTCGGAATGAAAGCTAAAACAATATATACTCTTATGAAAGAAGTCATCATTATGAGTATTGAAGGTGCTAGTGATAGTATTGTTAATAATAGTAGAATTTGTAGGGATACTGAAACTTCTTGAGGAGTCCTTGCTTGATCTACGCCTATCGTAAACCTAGGTAAAGGAACATTTTGTGCTGATGCTAATGTGCTTAAAAGTATCAGAAAAATTATTGCTATCTGTAGTGTTTTTAATTTTTTCATACTACTGAATTTTATATAAAGTACAATTAGTTTATCAAAAACTTCACTAGATAGGAATTTGTGAATAGGGATTTGGGAATAGGTAATGTGGAGTTATAACTTTGATAAAGAACAGGGGTGTTATTACGAAG
>JBMFQU010000137.1:0-3239 GCA_049968435.1 Brevinematia bacterium
CATCCAGGAAGTGCAGAAAGAACGGTATTTTTGCAAAAGGTGGCTGAGGAAATTAAAGGGCGTTCAATTGATCAATTAAAGGAACAGTATAGACATGCTTTGGCGGAAACTAAGAAAGAAGAAAATAAGAAGAAAGAGAAAAATGAAGAGTAAATTACTTTAAAAGGAGGGGGATAGTATGGAAGATGAATTCTGGTCTGAAGACGAATCTTGGTTTGAAGAAGAAATAGAAAATAGTACAGTTTGTCCTGTATGCGGTGGGAGCGGATTGGAAGATGACGAAGATGTCTGTTTTATGTGTTTTGGTCGTGGCTTCATTGAATCTTAAACTGATTATTTAAACGCCACTTTCCATCCCTTATAGGTAGACTGACAACTTTTCTCTTTCCGTCTGCAGCACTAGCATAGATACGACAGTTTCTACCCCTCATAGGTAGGCTAGCAACCAAACTTTAGATCAAATTTTAGATCAAGCTTTGCAAGGTTTCTACCCCTTATAGGTAGGCTAGCAACCATGACCCTATTCGCTTTTCTATCGTCTGTCATGACTTGTTTCTACCCCTTATAGGTAGGCTAGCAACCCATTCAAAATAAATAATAACAACCTTTTTCAATTTTTAAAGAGCTCTTTATTAAAAATTATCTTTACCACTAAGTCTTTAATTTGTCAAGAGAAGTTTTTCTGTCGATCCCCTAGGGTCTTTACATTATGAAAGATAGACAGATATCACAATTAACCATTGTTAAAATCTTGCCTCAAGTCAACTACTCCTTAATAAACAAGGCCTAAAAAAAAATGAAAACAAACAAAAATCATTAGTGGGAGGTGATGATAATATGATTTCAACAATTGTATACTTTTTTAAAGAAGAAAATTTAGAAGATCTGAAAGAAAATCTTTCAGAGTTATTGAAGATGTTTGAAAAAGTAGAAATTGATAAAAAGTCTTATTTAATTCTTACTGCTGACTTTGATATTGCTTCGGGAAAAGATAATTTAGAAGATGTACTTGAAGTTTTATATGATGGAAATAAAAACATCAATTTAGAAGAACTTGCAAGAAAATTAAAAAGAAAGAGTGTAGGAGAGATAATGTTGTAACCTCCTCTTTTGAAAAGGTGGGCTTTTTCTTTCACAGAAAGAAACTTGTATTCTACCTATCCTTTTTACAAAGAACACCTACTATTGAATTTTACAATCTAATTAAAACCATATAAGAAGAGGATACGTTATGTTCCTGAAAAATCCCTACTGTTATGATATAGAAAAGTTACTATTATCTCCTCCCTTTGGAGGGTAAAAGATGAAAAACTTTGTCTTCGGAGTAAAGATTGACTCAAAAACTTGTCAAATATGTGTGAAAGACCTTTCTAAGAAAACACTACTAAATCAAAAGATACACATCCTTGGACTTACTACTCTTATAGAAAACAATCTAATTAAAGCTTTCCCACCACAGGAGACTTTAGTTGTTATGGATAGCGTAGGTGAGTCTTACTATCTGTTTCCCAAACATATTTTTGAAAAGTTTGACTACGAAGTAAGGATTGAAAACCCATGGTTTATATCAAAATTTGCGGAAAACCTTTCCGTTAGTAGTAAGAAAACTGACAAATACGATGCAGAAGTTCTTGCTCTCTACGGTATAGAAAAATGTTTAAATTCCTACAAAGTGTCCTACTTTCCCAATGATCTTAAATCCACCGTAAGACATTGGGCTAAGCTAAGGAAAGTAAAGCAGGAGGTAGAGGGACACGCCTTTTCTCAGGCACTTGTAGTATTCCCCTTGATTGACGAAGTATTTGGTGGCAGTCCTCTAAAGTCAAAGATAGGTAGAATGATATTAAAGAAGTTCTCAGGGTTGCATGAAATTGCAAGCTTTAGCTACAATGAACTTGTTGAATTTCTTGGAGAACAGATAAAGAGAGGGAAAGGCAAAACAAAACTTGCTCAAAAACTTTTGGAATATGCGAAACTTATAAACAAAAGCGAATATATTCCATCCGAGAAGAGCGTAAAGCTTTTAAAACTTGCATTGGAAGAACTTGAAAAGCTTGAAGCATTCCTTAGTTGGATGGAAGATCATTTGATAAATATAGGAAATAGCATAGAAGAGGTTCTACTTCTAAGAACGATACCAGGAATAGGTCCTCTTAGTTCAGTAGTACTTTATGCGGAGATAGGGAATATTGAAAGGTTTAAAAACAGAGACAGTCTTTGGGCTTATTTTGGTATGAACCCACGGAATCAAAAAAATGATGAGACTATTCAGAAATCAAGTGGAATATCGAGGGCAGGGATTGGCTATGTACGTGGGATACTTTACATGATTGCCTTTAGTCTTATAAGAAAAGGAGGACCTTATTACGAGACTTACTGGGAGCTAAGGAAAAAAGGCAAAAGCCATAAAGAAGCACTTATAATAATAGCACACAAAATAGTAAGAATTATCTACAGTGTACTAAAGAAGAAAGAACCTTGTAAAAAATTTGCAAATTATAAATACAAGGAGTTTGCAGATTTCGAAAAGATTGAGTATAATGTTAGTGAATAAGAACGGAAGAGCGGGCGTGCAATACCCCTACCCTAAAAGCGGGTGTGGGGGCTGCTTACCCCCTTCCGTTCCTTTAAGGTACAAATAAATAAAAAAGTAAGTAAAAGTTATACAAAACCTAAACAATGTAACAAAATCGGGTTGAAAAACTTGCAGAAAAAAGTCTTTTGCTTCTGCTGAGGAAGAATAAAGAAGTTTATTACAAAATCCTTACAATCAGTCTTTTTAGCTAGAAGCTAAACGAGAAAACTATTCAACTGAAAAGACAGGTTTTAAATAAAAAAAACATTAAGTCTAATAAAAATGAAACATCTATAACAAAACTCCTTAAAAAGACAACAAAATAAAAAGAGGAGGTGGAAAAATGAAAATAACCGAAGAATCTTTAAAAACATTAGTAGAAAGACTGAATGAATTAACTAAGAAAGAATACAAATTAGAAGATGTATATACCGGTTATAAGCTTGTTGTAAAAAAAGAAAATGGATATGACGACATAACTGAATGTTTAAACAAAATCGATTTGTTTTATAAACTTTTAGCAATGATAAAACTATTAAAAGAGGAAAAAAGTTAAAATTCGTTCTTGAAATCAAATGTCATCAAAAAGTTGAGTTTTATCCACCCAATAAATTTCGTACTTTTCACCTACTTGCCGGTAGCTTCTGTCTTTCTCATCTTCCTG
>JBMFQU010000138.1:0-3216 GCA_049968435.1 Brevinematia bacterium
AAGTAAAAGAAAAAATAACAAAATACTTACAGGAATTTCCAAATAGACCAGAACTTGATCATTCTGTAATAGCTTTCCTTATGAAAATAGATATAAATGAAGAAATAACAAGACTAAAAATGCACATAACCAATCTAAAGGAAACTTTAGAAAACGAAGAATCAATAGGTAAAAAAGGTGAATTCGTAATACAAGAGATAATAAGAGAAGCAAACACAATCTCATCAAAATCGCTTAATTACGAAATATCAAAAAACATCGTTGAAATAAAATCAACCGCTGAAAAAATAAGGGAACATCTACAGAATATAGAATAATATCATGGAAAAAGAACAGAAAAAAGGCAAAATATTTATAATATCGGCACCTTCAGGAGGAGGAAAAACAACTATCCTAAAAAGGATAATCAAAGAGATACCTAATTTACATTTTTCTATCTCAGTAACTACAAGAAAACCAAGAGAAGGTGAAAAAAATGGTGTTGATTACTACTTTGTTTCTGTAGAGGAAGTTCTAAACATGTTTAAAAGAAAAGAATTATTAGAATGGGCAATGGTTCATGGTAATCTCTACGGTACACCCGTATGGGAGGTAGAAAACAAAATAAACGAAGGCAAAAATGTAATTGTTGATGTCGATGTCAAAGGATTTATGAAAATAAAAAAAAGATACCCAGATGCCATATCTATTTTTATAATGCCACCATCCATTGAAGAACTAAAAAATAGACTCCTAAAAAGGGAAAACAAAAAAGAGTTTGATGAAGAACTAAAAAAGAGATTTGAAAAAGCAACATACGAAATGTTATTCAAAGATCTCTACGACTATGTAGTGGTAAACGATGACCTAGATAAAGCTACAGAAGAGATAAAATCAATAGTCCTAAAAAACATTGAAAAATAAAACATATCTTATTTATTCTTGAGCTATGAACATATTCGCTTCAAAACCTTTTGAAACAATTATCCCCCTCTTCAATATAACTTCATCATTAATAAACCTAACAATAATAATTATAATGATACTTCAATTAAGAACAAAAAATTTAAAAATACCTTATCAACTAACATCTAATCTAATACTATCTTTAGTAAATCTACCAATATCCATAGTATTATTCTTATCTAATTTTTATGAAATACAGCTCTTGAATATATTTTTCTCTTCATGGATTTTAATAACTTTAGTAACCTCAACTTACAATCTTTCATCAGAAGAAAAAGAAATAAGTAAATTTGATTTATGGATTATTTTCTTCATAATCCTAACTGGAATTTCTTGTCTCACTCATACAACAGAATCCGTCTTGATCTCATCAGCAATAATATCAGCTTTATCATCAATTTATTTATCAATAAAATATACTTCAAGAAATATTCAAAAAATATTAATCTCTATATTAACAATCCTACAGAATACTTTATTTTTACTAGAATACACGCTAAAACTCAATTACATACCAACCTCAATAACGATTACTATAACAAATTCAGCAGTCCTATATTTGACTTTTTATTACATAATATCAAAGTTATCTGAAGAAAGCAAACTAGCCCAAGAAATAAAAAAGTACTTTTATGAAACCAAAAACTTCGTTAATAACATATCTGATGTTCTAAGTGAAAACAAACAAATAATAAAACAACAAAACAAATTTATCTTCTTTTTACAACAAGATAATCAAAAATTCTATAGCTACTTTAAGTATTTTAGCGGCCTTCTAAATGAAGCTTCTGAATCTATCTCCGAAATGAAATTCCTATTAAGGAATGCAGCAGATAACATATCAAAAATATCTTCAAAAATCAGTGAATCAATTCAACTTGAATCAAAAATTCAAGAAAATTTTTCAAAATTCGAAGGGAATATTTCAAAAACCTTACCGCATTACGAAGATCTTGGGAATAATTACCAAAATTTATCTTACAATCTCACACAAATAACATTAATAACAAAAGAAATAAATAAATACACAAAAGAACAGCAAATTAATACAGAAAATTTGATAGAAAAACTAAATGAACTTCTAGAAACAACTAATACAATCATTAGCATAAGTGTAGAAGGGCAAATAATATCTAAAAACAAAAATGTAGATACATTAGGGGAATCTTTTAGAGAAATAAAGAACAAAATTGAAGAAACAGAAAGTAAAATAATCAATTTAAAAACCTTATCTATAGAAAAAATCTCAAATTTATCTTCGCTAAACGAAAAAAATGAAAACTTTACAGAAGATATATACAAACTTCTATCAAAAGTTGACAAAGTGAAAAATAATACTTCATCAATAGTAGAATACTTAATGAAAGTTAATGAAATAATTAATCAAATGAAAGCTAGCTTAGAAAAAACCGAAGAAAAAATCAAAATCAAATCTGATTTAGAAAAATTATTAGATTACCTATCTAAACTATTTGAAAAAATTTCAACTGCCCTCAATACATTGGACGAAACCTTAAAGTCATTGATAACTATAAAAGATAATCTCTCAAAAATAACCACCTCCCTAGAAGAGATAACGAAATTAACTAATTTCTACAATGTCAAATTTGAAAATCTGAGTAAATCAATAGATGAACTACTTCGTCAAATCTCTATTGAGGTATGATCTGTAAAGTAACATTAGCAACGGTGGAACTTTGTGCTGGACTAAATCTTATTCTTTTCATCGTTTTATATATCACTTCATCAACAAGTTGTTCTCCAGATGTTTTAGCAATTTCAACTCTTGAAACAAAACCTGAAGGCTCTATATAGAAAGTAACTACCACCTCAACAGCTTTTCTTAGAAGATAAGGAGGAATATCAGGAGAATACCATTCTATAACTTTTCTAGTAGAACCTTTAATCCAAACTATATTACCAGAGACTTCCCCAGCATCAATTTTAGCAGTAGGCAAAGACAAAACTTCCTTACTACCTAAATAATTTTCTTTACCAGAAACATCAGAAAAACCCTTAACTTCACCTTTAATTTGCTTTGTTTCAGAACCTTTATCTTCCCTATCTACTTTTCCTACCTCTCCAAACTTATCTGTGGAAGATCCACCGATCAATAACCCACCTTTGTCTTCTACTACCGACTTACCCCCTAAACTATCTCCTCCTAAATTATCATCTTTAACAACCTTACTAAGTTTAGGTGCTACAACTTCAAATACTATATTATCAACTTCACTTTTAGAAATAACTTTCGTATCTTTTTTAGTAGTA
>JBMFQU010000139.1:0-3163 GCA_049968435.1 Brevinematia bacterium
AAATTTCTAACTTCTATTAGGAGTAAATGCTTTACCTTTCTTACTTCTAAAATATTAACTATTAAGAAAGATCTTTACAACTTCCTTAATGGAAGCAGTGAAGGCGTAGCCTTTGCTAGTCTAAAATGGTAAGTTTGAATGTACTAGAAAATTTTTCAAAAATTCTTTGTATAATTTGAAAGGTAAATAGTTTATAAATATCATTTTAGTGTATGCAAGGTAGTGGATATATAGTGGAGATAGATTTAAAAGTCAAGATAGATGAATTTGAGGGTCCTATTGATTTGCTTTTGTCTTTGATACTAAAGAATAAACTAGATATTACTAGAATATCTCTTGCTAAAATTGTTGATCAATTTATGGAATATTCAAAACTGAATAAGCCAGATCTAAAAACTTATGCGGAGTTTTTGAGGGTAGGTTCTATTTTACTTTATTTAAAGGCTATGGCTATTTCAAATTCTTCTTTGAATATAGATGAAGAAATGGAAATAGAGACTCAGAATTTGATTAATCAGCTAGAAATTTTGAATTTATTTAGAGACTTAAGAAATAAGTTAAAGCAAATGCACCAAAGGAGAGGAAGATTTTTATCTAAAAGTATTAAGAGGAGCATGCGTGACCATAGACAGTATAGTTTGGATGATGTTGTTAAGTATGCTGTGAAGTATTTTATAAACATCCGCAGAGATTTAAGATTTAGCTTAAAGAGAAGTGAAATAAATGTTAATGAGAAGATAGAAGAGATAAAAAGGTTGCTTATGCTTAAACCTGTTTTTACTTTTTCTGAATTTGTTGCTTCAAAATCTACTATTCATGTTGTTGCTTCTTTTATAGCTATACTTGAGACAACAAGATCCGAGCTAACTAGGTTACATCAAAATAAAAATTTTGATGAAATAAACATAATGAAAAATATTAAAAGTTAATGAAATAGAATTATTATATTGTTGTTTTTATAATTATTATATGGAACTAAATTTGAATAATATCCCAAAATCACTGATGATCGGTTTCATAGTTGGGTTTGTTATTGGTTTTGTTGTAGGTATTGTTTCGGGGGGATTTGTATTTGAAGTGTTTTTGAGGTCTTTGCTAAGTGGTGCAGTACTTGGGGGTACTATTTTTGGAGTTGAACAGCTCCTAAAAAGATTTGCACCTGAAATTTTTGAAGAGTCCTCTAACATAAATAGAATTGATTTTAAAGAAGGTGAAAGTGAAGAAAGTGATATAACTCTCAATGATATATACTCAAAAGGTTTTAAATCTTCTGAGAATATTGATCTATCTAACAATGAAATTTTTGAAGAAAGTGATATAGAAAAAGGTATCAATTTTTCTGAAGAGAATGTTCTTAGATCAGATCTTGAACATTCAGAGTTTGAATCTAAATCTGAATTTAAAGGTGGGAATTTTAGTGATTCTTTTGAGAAAATGGATTTTGAGAGTGTGCCTTCAACTGACTATTCTAAACCAAGTTTTGAAGCTACTGATTTTAGTAGATTGTCTTCTGCTGAGTTAGGTGTTACTAAAGAAAGTAGAGGTGGCATTACCGATGAATACATAATACCACCAAAAGGACAGAAGCCTATACCTAAGGATTATGAAAAGTTAGCTGAGGTTATAAGGACTAAGTTAAAGGAAGAGTAATAATATAAGAATACCTGCAACTCCTAAACTTATAATTGAAAAGATTACAAACCACACTAATGCTGATATATCTTTTTCTTTTTGAATTTCTTCACTTAGATTATTAAGTTCCTCCTCTTTGTAGTTAAATTCTCTGTAATTTGTTTGAGTTGCTTTCTCTTGTGTAGTAGATGTAGGAATATTTGCGGATGTATTTCCCGGTTCTAATTTCTTTAGTTTAACATCATTTCTGAGTATAAAACTACCTAGAAACCCAGGGCCAAGTTCAAGTTTTAAAAGGTATCTTTCGTTATCAAGGGGCGATATTGAGGTTATTCTTGCTGTAGGGGGAGTTCCTTTGTGGAACAATCTATAAGCTTCGCTATCTTCAGGGATTTTTACAAATATTCTATCTCCTATGTTTAGGTTGTTTATGCTTACACCATCAAGTGGTGATAGAATTGGTTCTAGGGGTACCTCTAGTATAGGGTATTCATTAAAAAATTCTTCACTTTCTAGAAATTTTAAACTATCTGGTAGTTCTACATCTAGGTTTTTCATGAATTTATAGAATTGAAAAATATCAATCTTTTCATAACTAAATCTTACAACTGCATTTTGATCACCAAATATTGTTGGAATATATGTATATAAAAATCTCCTAATATCAATTTCTGTTTTATCTTGAGAGAAAAGTTTTGAAAGTGTACCAGATAGTTTAGCATCTGAAGACAGTATATTTTCTGCCTTTTTAGAAAGTTCAGGGTCTACTTGGAAGTTTTTGTACTGCTCCGAAATTTTCATAATTATTTCATTCCAAGGTAGCTCTATATTGATTTTTGTTATTTCATACGAAGTCGAGATGAAACATTTTATAAATTCACATTTACTAGTTTTTGTGTTAATAAACATTATTGATATTCCAGAATATATTGAAAAAGAAAATTTCATTTTTAGTATTACAATGTCTTTCTTTATTGAGTTTAAAACTAAATAAACTTTTTCAATATCACCTTTGAAATAATCAAATAAAAAATTCACTATTTTCTCAGGTATTCCTTTTGAGGTTAATTCTTCTAAACTCATTCTTTACTATATTTTGTAAGAATTTTAATATTTTTTCAATAAAAACTAAATATTTTCTAGATTTTTATAAAACTAAGAAATTTGAAAAATAAAATCTTCGCTAGATTAGTTATTTAGGTATGGTGAATTGGAAATTGAGGTTAATTAATATCCTATATCCAATAAGTAAAAGGAGGTATTCATAGGAGAGCGTAGATCTCCTTGCGTAGAACTTAAGGGTGGGTTAGGTGGGGCACTAAAACAAGTTTCTAAAATTTTTCTAATCTTTTAGAAATAATGCTTTATATTTCTACCTTTTAAATGGGTGACTATAAAGATGAAGCTTTCCTAGTTTACTAACTTATTGGAAGCAGAGAAGGCGAAGCCTTCGCTAAATTAGGAATTTAGAGTTAGGAATTCGGGAGTAGTTTGCTGATAGGAGAACGAAGTCTTCCTGTGGAACTCAGGG
>JBMFQU010000140.1:0-3153 GCA_049968435.1 Brevinematia bacterium
GGGGTGAAACTAAAAAGCTTGTTAAAAACAATTCTTATTTCTCTAAGAACTTTTCAACCTCCTCTAATAGGAGGCGAAGCCTCCTTTAGATGCTAAAGAGTGGGTGGGAGAGACACTGAAAGTATTTTTTAAACACCCTTTCTAAAGAAATAGATAATTTAAAGCAATCTGTATTAAAATTAATCAAAATGCTAATTGCTACTGGGGGGTAAATATGGGATATGACTTTGAAAAAATTGAGAAAAAGTGGCAAGAAATGTGGGAAAAAGCTGGTATATTTAAGTCGTTTATGGATGAAAGTAAGCAAAAATATTATGTTCTTGTTATGTTCCCTTACCCATCTGGTAGAATCCACATGGGGCATGTTAGAAATTACACGATAGGTGATGTTATAGCTAGATATAAAAAAATGCAAGGGTACAATGTATTACATCCTATAGGTTGGGATGCTTTTGGATTACCTGCTGAAAATGCTGCTATTAGTAAAGGTGTTCATCCAGCGAGATGGACTTATGATAATATTGCAGTCATGAAGTCTCAGTTGAAAAGACTTGGTTTCATGTACGACTGGGATAGAGAGATAACGACCTGTGATCCTGAATATTATAAATGGAATCAGTGGTTTTTCTTGAAAATGTATGAAAGAGGAATAGTCTATAGAAGAAAATCACCTGTTAATTGGTGCCCTCATTGTAATACTGTTTTAGCAAATGAACAAGTTATTGATGGTAAGTGTTGGAGATGTGATACCGAGGTTGAGATTAGAAACATAGAGCAGTGGTTTATAAAGATAACAGAATATGCGGATAGGCTTCTTGAAGATCATTCCAAGCTTGGCAATTGGCCTGAAAAAGTAATAGTTATGCAAAAAAACTGGATTGGCAAGAGTTTTGGTGTAGTTGTTAATTTCAAACTTGAGGATGGTAGAGATTTCCCAATATTTACAACTAGACCTGATACTATATATGGTGTTACCTATATGGCTATTTCTCCTGAACATCCTTTAGTTGATGAGATAATGAAAGAGAACAGAAGTATAGAGGATCAAGTTAAAAAAATGAGAAAAGAGGATTATAAACTTAGGACTTCTGAGGAATATGAAAAAGAAGGTGTCTTTACAGGAAAGTATGTTATTAATCCTTTAACTGGGGATAAGGTGCCTCTCTGGGTTGCTAATTTTGTTTTGATGGAGTACGGAACTGGTGCTATAATGTGTGTTCCTGCACATGATGAAAGAGATTTTAAATTTGCTAAGAAGTACAATCTTCCAATAAAGATTGTTATTCAACCTAAAGGAAAAGAGTTAAAGCCTGAAGAAATGGAAGAAGCTTATACTGAAGAGGGAGTGATGGTAAATTCTTCAATATTTAGCGGAATGAAAAGTTCTGAAGCGTTAATCAAAATAATAGAATATATTGAAGAAAATAAACTAGGTCAAAGGAAGTATAATTATAGGATAAAAGATTGGTTGATATCAAGGCAAAGGTATTGGGGTACTCCTATACCATTTGTTAAGTGTGAAAATTGTGGATATGTTCCCGTACCTTATGAAGATCTTCCTATTATACTCCCTAAGGATGTAAGATTTACAGGTGTGGGTAATCCTCTTGAAACAAATGAAGAGTTTTTAAATACAACTTGTCCTAAGTGTGGAGCAAAAGCTAGAAGAGAAACTGACACTATGGATACATTTTTTGACTCTAGTTGGTATTATGCTAGATATACTTCACCTAAGAATGATAAAGAACCTTTCGATAAGAAGGAAAGTAGATACTGGCTCGATGTTGATCAGTATATCGGTGGTGTTGAACACGCAATTTTACATCTACTCTATGCCAGATTTTTTCATAAATTTATGAAAGATTTAGGATTAGTGGATAGTGATGAACCGTTTATAAATTTGCTAACTCAAGGAATGGTATGTAAAAAATGGGTAAGTATTTCTAGTATGCTTTCCTACCTTGGTTTATCAGGAGAAAATACGCTAATGGATTTGTCTGAAGGTATTACTAGAGTATTAGGTATAATATGTAAATCTTCTTCTACGAAAAAGATCAAAGAAGTTATGGATGAATATCATTTGACTTTAGCTAATAATATCTCTTTGCTTTTTGAATCACTTGAAGGATTCCCTAAGGAAGAGATTGTTAAAAAACTTGAAGAGTTAATAGGTGAATCTGTAAAGATGTCAAAGTCAAAACACAATACCGTTGATCCAGATGATATAATTAAGAAATATGGTGCTGATGCTGTTAGATTATTTATGCTTTTTGCAGCCCCTCCTGAAAAGGATCTTGATTGGAGTGATGAAGGTATTGAAGGTGCTTATAGGTTTGTAAATAGAGTGTGGAGATTGGTTGAATCTAAAATTGATATTATTAAAGAATCTAAAGGAATTGATTATTCGAAATTAATTCCTTCTTCTTTGTCTAAGAAAGAAAAAGATCTATTGATTAAGGTAAATTTAACTATTAAAAAGGTTACAGATGATATTGAGAGAGACTTTAGTTTTAATACAGCAATAGCTTCACTTATGGAGTTGACTAATGAATTGTATTTGTTTGATCCAAAGACAGATGTAGAAAAGAGCATTTTTAGGGAAGGTATTAGAAAATTAATAATTTTGATGTATCCTTTTACTCCTCATTTATCTGAAGAGTTATGGGAAATGATAGGAGAGAGTAGTTTTGTAGCTATAAGTAGCTGGCCAAGTTATGATAATAGATTTTTATCTTATGATACTATTGAAGTGGTTTTACAAATAAATGGTAAAGTTAAAGCGAGAGTAGAAGTTTCTGCTGATATTTCTGATGAAGAATTAAAGAAATTGGCTTTAGAGAATGAAATTATACAAAAGAACTTAAACGGTATTAGTCCTAAGAAGATTATAGTTGTTCCTAAAAAGCTCGTTAATATCGTCATTTAGGTTGTCTAGAAGTTTCTTATAAATTCTCTCCTCAATTAGGAGTAATGCTTTATCTTTCTACCTTCTAATGAGGAACTATGAAGATTAAACTTTATTAAATTACTTACTTAATGGAAGCAGGGAAAGCTCCGCCTTCGCTAATCTAGAAGGGAGGGAATACTAAAAATGATTTATAAAATCAAAAAGTTTGCTTTCTAATCTTTCTAAAAGGAGGTACCAATAGGAGG
>JBMFQU010000141.1:0-3110 GCA_049968435.1 Brevinematia bacterium
ACTAAAAGAGATTACTAAAATTTCTAACTTCTATTAGGAGTAAATTTTTTATATTCTCTTACTTCTAAATGAGGTATCTAATATTAAGTTTGAATCATTCTAACGAACTAGAGGGAGGTATTACTAGGAGGACGAAGTCTTCCTGTAAGATGCTTAAGGGAGGGTGGGCTGGGAACAAAGAGAGGTTTCTTAAAAAATTCTAAACTTCTATTAGGGGTGAATGCTTTTTTTATTCCTAAAAGAAGATTAATATTAATTTACTTACTCATTGAAAACAATGAAAGTGGAGTCTGCCTTGGACAGATAAAGTAGGTGCTAACAGAAAGAACTTCTTTAAATTCATAACTTATATTAAGGATAGTTAATAATTTTATTCTTAACTTGAAATAAGATTTTAAATTTATTAAATTATAAAATTAAGGATGGTTTAGTATGGAAGAGAATAAGGAAAGAAGGAGAATATTCATTTTTGATACTACTTTAAGGGATGGTGAGCAATCTCCTGGTGCTAGTATGTCTTCTGAAGATAAATTAGTTTTTGCTAAGCAACTTGCTACTCTAGGTGTTGATATAATAGAAGCGGGTTTTCCAGTTTCTTCTCCTATACAATTTGAAGGAGTTAAGATGATAGCAGATGAAGTTGAGGGACCTGTGATAGCGGCTTTGGCTAGAGCTGTTGAAAATGATATAAAATCTGCTTATGAGGCTTTGAAGAGTGCAAAGAAAAAGAGAATCCATACTTTTATTGCCACTTCACCTATACATATGGAGTATAAGCTTAGAAAAAAGCCAGATGAGGTTTTAAAGTTAGCAGTTGATGCTGTTAAATATGCGAAATCACTTGTTGATGATGTTGAATTTTCAGCTGAAGATGCGACAAGGAGTGATATTAATTTTCTGAAAGAAATATTTTTAGCAGTTGTAGAAGCAGGAGCTACAACTATAAATATACCTGATACTGTTGGTTATACAACACCTTTCGAATTTTACAATATCGTAAAACAGATAAAAGATGTTGTAGGAGATAAGGCTAAAATAAGTGTTCATTGTCATAATGATTTAGGGTTAGCAGTGGCTAATTCTCTAAGTGCGTTGTTGGCTGGCGCGGATCAAGTTGAAGTAAGTGTTAATGGAATAGGAGAAAGAGCAGGTAATGCTTCTCTTGAGGAAGTTGTTATGAATATAAATGTCAGGAATGATATTTATCATTTCTACACTAACATAAATACTAAAGAGATCTATAAAACTAGTAAGTTATTAATATCTATAACAGGCATGCCAATGGCTTATAATAAGCCTATAGTAGGTAGAAATGTATTTGCCCATGAATCAGGTATACATCAGGATGGAGTTTTGAAGCATAGACAGACATATGAAATAATGAAACCAGAAGATGTTGGTAGATCTTCCTCCGAGATAATACTTGGTAGACATTCAGGTAGACATGCATTAAAAGCTAAGTTTAAAGAGTTAGGTATAACTTATTCCTCTGAAGAAGAATTTGAAGAGATGTATAAAAGATTCCTCGAAATCGCTGATAAGAAGAAGAATGTGTATGAAGAAGATTTGGTTACTATTTTCTCTAAGGAAGGTTTAGAAGATAGATATATGTACTCCTTGTCTAGTGTGCAAATAATGTCGGGAGATAGGATGGTGCCTACTGCTACAGTAGTTTTAAAAAAAGGTAACAAAGAGTATATTGAATCTTCAACTGGCAATGGTCCTGTGGACGCTACTTTTAAGGCTATAGATAGAGTTGTAGGGCTTAAAAACGTAAAGCTGGAAGATTTTAGTATACACGCTGTTACATCTGGTAAGGATGCAATAGGAGAGGTTAGTCTATCGGTACAGTCAGAAAATATGTCATTTTCTGGGCATGGTAGTGATACAGATATAATTGTAGCCAGTGCTAAAGCTTATATAAACGCTTTGAATAAAGTTTTGTACTATACTTATAAAAAGTAAATCTTAATAAGAAGTAAAATTTAATTTAAAATTTCTTTTGGATGAAAGTTGTTGAAAAAGTTGTTAAATTTTGATTTGAAAATTTTTTACTTCTTGACTCTTTTTGTAAGAATGTTTTACAATCCCTTCTGAAGGGGGATTGGTATGAAAAGAATAGCTTACATCTTATTATGTTTAGTAGTAATTACAAGTTTTGCTTTTGCTTCTGAATCTAGGTTAGTCGGTTTAAGTTGGTTTAACTTATCTGAGATAGAAGGAACTGTTAAACTGTTTGAGGATCCTTTTAACTTTGTTTATTTACCAGGTTATGTAAATTATGATTCTAATTTCGTTATTTTAGAACCTCAGCAAGGGGCTGGTGTTTTTGGAAATACTTATGGTGTTTTGAAATATTCTCTTAATACACCTTTTGATAGAATTAATTTTGGAATTGTAGTTAACTTTCCCTACAATGAACTTTCTTATATTCAACTTATATCAAGTGGAATTCCTGCTGTTCAGATTCCTGCAGGTGTTACTCCTTTACAAACATTTACTATACTTGATCATCTTAGGAATAAAGTAGATTTAGTTGTAGGAGTGGGCAAAATCTTGGGCATTTCTTTCTTAAAGCCGTATGCAGGAGTAGGTTATGCTTCGGATTATTCATTATCTATTAGCAACCAGGATGATTCTGGTACTAATGTTAATGCTACTACTAATCAAGAAAGCATATCTCAACTAAAATTTTCTTTAGGATCTATTGTGGATTTATCAGTAATTTCGCTTGATGCCGGTATAAAATTATACCTTCCTTCTGCTTTGAATTCTACGGTAGTTATAGATAAAACTATTAATAACTACCTCAATACGAGAGAACATAAAACAGAAGGGAGTTTTGGGTTTGATATTACTGTTTTACCAAAAATTAAGTTTGGTAATTCTTATTTATTATCTCTTGCTGAGTACTTTAATTACTCTTTGCCTTCTGCTCAGGTGAGAAAATTAGACGCTAACGGTGATGGTACTCTTGAGGAGGATTCAAGAATAGATAATAACTATCAAGTAACCAGGTTAAATGTAGGTGCTTCTTATAATACTTATATTAATCAATTTTTCATCTCTTTCGGTGGTTCTTTAGTTAATAACAATAGTTATAGGACTTA
>JBMFQU010000142.1:0-1054 GCA_049968435.1 Brevinematia bacterium
ATATTCTCTTACTTCTAGTAAGTAACTATATCAATGTAGAATTTTTCTAACGAATTAAAGGGTGGTACATAATAGGAGGGCTAAAGCCCTCCTGTAGATGCTTAAGGGTGGGTGGGGTGGGAAACAAAAAAGCTTTCTAAAATTCCTAACTTCTATTAAGGGAACTAAAAATTTTACTTTCTAATCTCTCTGATAGGAGATACCAATAAGAGGACAAAGTCCTCATACTGAACCATAGGTTAGGAGGGAGTGGAGCACCAAAATCAATTTTTTAATTATGAGTAAATACCTTGTCTTTTTCACTTCTAAAATAGTCCTTATTAAGAAAAATCTTTCTAGCTTACTTATTGGAAGCAGTGAAGATGTATCCTTAAGAGGTACTACTGGGAGGCGAAGCCTCCTGTGGATGCTAAAGGGCGGGAGGGTGAGAATAGTACTAAAGAGGTTTCTTAAACTTATTAGAAAATGATTAATGATTTCATTAGAAGACAGTATTTGTAGAAAATGGAAATATGATAATTAAGTCTATAATGAAATCAAAAAAACTAATGATAAACCAAAATACACCGATAAATAACACAGAGGGGTGAAAATATGAGAAAACTCCTAGCTATGTTAGTTTTTTCGGTTTTTTTGATTGCTAACTTGAATGCTGTTGTTAAAGAAACGCTTATAGATTTTTCTAAGTCGGATGAATTGTTTTCTAAAAATATGCCTGAACCTAAGGAAACCTATGATACTAATGAAAATGGTAATTATAAGGTTCTTGTTAGTGCCCAAGAGTACTTTATTGAAAACTGGAAGGTAGAGTTAAGTAGTTCTGCAAAAAATATGTCAATAGCGAACATGGTTAATAGTTATCCTAAAAAAGTTGAAAGTAAGTTATATGGTAATGTTTTGGGTATTAGGGTTAGGTTTCCTCAAGGTACGATGCCCTCTTATGCGGTTATAAAACCTAACTTCCCTATACCAGCTTTCGATCAAAATGGTAAATTTATAAATGTAAGTAATGGAGTAGTCATAAATGTGAATGAGATAAAATCTCTTTCCGTCA
>JBMFQU010000142.1:1061-2876 GCA_049968435.1 Brevinematia bacterium
TTTCGATCAAAATGGTAAATTTATAAATGTAAGTAATGGAGTAGTCATAAATGTGAATGAGATAAAATCTCTTTCCGTCAGGGTTTCGGGGAGGAATTACCCATATCAGATTGCTGTTAGGCTTATGGATAGGGATTTTAATGTTCATGAATTTTTTCTTGGAGATTTGTTTTTCCAAGGTTGGAAAACGTTAGTTTGGTTTAATCCTAACTTTGTTGATGATGAGAGGTTGAAAGTTTTGAAAAGAGACCCTCTTTATCCTAAACCAATACCGTTTTACAGGTTAGATTCTATAGTTATATATAAGCCACCTCAAGCTTTAGGAGGAGATTTTATAGCCTATATTCAGGGTATTGATATAGAATATACACCATTCTTAATAGAGCCTGTTGATGATATAGATGATGAAAGTGTTTGGCAAATACTTGCTAAGGAAGTTATAAGGAGGAAGAACATAGAGCAAGCAAGGATGACAGATTTCTTTGAGCTCTTACTTAGAGAAAGGAAGAGAATAAAAGCTATGTATAATGAATTGCTTGAAGAAGCTAAAAAGCAGGATCAACAGACACAAAAATAAGGTGAAAGTGCTATGTCAGAATTAAGGCAAAATATAGTATACAAGGAGTGGGTTATAATAGCCAAAGAGCGAGCTAAAAGACCACATGAGTTTATTGACAATAGCCCTAAGCTGGAATCAGATAAGGAGTACGAAGAAAATTGCCCATTTTGCCCAGGTAACGAAGAGAAGTTTTACCATAGAGAAGTTTCTAGAATTGAAGAGAATGGTAAATGGGTTTTGAGATCTGTTTTTAATAAATTTCCTGCCCTCAGTGATGAAATAGAATTTGAGTGGCAAGAACATGGTATATTTAGGACAATTTCAGGGTATGGCGTTCATGAAGTTATAATTGAATCTCCAAAGCATAATACTAATCCTGCACTTATGTCATATGAAGAGGTGAAAAAGGTTTTAATGTTTTATAAACAAAGAGTTTTGGAGATCTCTAATAAAAAAGAAATAGAGTACATAGTTATTTTTAGGAATCACGGATACAAAGCAGGTGCTTCACTTGTTCATCCCCATTCTCAGCTTCTTGCCTTACCTATAATACCTAGAGATGTTAAGCAAAGACTTGAAGAATCTTTTAAATACTACAGTGATCATGGAGTTTGTGTCTTTTGTAAGATGATCAATGAAGAATTGAAATCAAATGAAAGGATAGTTATTGATAGTGAACATTTTATTTCAATTGTTTTATTTGCTGCTTCTTCACCATTCCATTCATGGATATTACCTAAAAGGCACTTTTCTAGGTTTGAAGATATAACAGATGATGAAATAACTGATTTAGCTAAACATTTGAAAGATTTCTTATTTAAGCTTTACAAAGGTTTGAATAACCCAGATTATAACTATATAATCAGAACATCACCTATATCTTATGGTAGGAATAAGTTTTTCCATTGGTATGTTACTATTGTGCCTAGACTTACTAGATCTGCAGGTTTTGAACTTGGTTCGGGTATGTTTATAAATCCTTCTATACCTGAGGAAGATGCTAAATTTTTAAGAAGTGTTGAAATCTCTTAAAGTTAAAGATTATTAAAATAAATGAAAGTTAAGCTTTCGCTGAATTTGTAATTCGGGAATAAGAAGATTGAAATCCTTACTCTTTATATTCTTTTATACCTTACCCTCGTAGTAGAGTATCAAAAGGAAGTTAAGTTTCCTTTGTATAACTAAAAGAAATTTCTAAAATTTCTTAACTTCTATTAAGAGAACTAAAATTTTACTTTTTAACTCTCTAATAGGAG
>JBMFQU010000143.1:0-2832 GCA_049968435.1 Brevinematia bacterium
AAGCCCTTTGAGGAGAAGGGTGGAAACCTGCCCTCATTAACGAGGGATTGCGACTTGGAATTAATAGATGTTCTCAACTTAGAAGATAAGAAGCAGATTGTAGAGGTGGAAACCTGCCCTCATTAACGAGGGATTGCGACTGAAATCTTCAGTTTCTTTCTCTTCCTGTATTCTCTTTCTTATCTTATCATAAACAGTCCCTTCAAGATAATCTTCATCAGGATCATAAAGTAAGCTAGCAGTGTAAATGTACTGGAGTTTTCCTTCAACTAATACTGGCTCTCTGTTTAAAACAAGTAAAAACACAACTCCACTTAAAACCCCTTTGAACATTGTGTAATACATATATTCAAGCTCTCTTAGGATTGTCTCAATGGACCTTAAAGATCTTGTTCTAAATACCCAAACTCCTCCAAAGTATTTTGCATCTCTGATTAAACAGTTTAATCTCCCGTAAGGTCTACACTTTTCTGGATTCTTTTCATCAAAATCAAGTCTTTCACAAGGACATTCTACGATTTCTATTTTTCCTTTTTCATATCTTTGAGCTACCTTTCCATCTCCTCTGCAATAAAGCACACCATCACGATAGCTAATAAACCAAATCTGAAAGTTTAAACGTGGTGTGTTAAACGGAAAAAGAATAGGAATCCTTGTTAGTTTGTTTGGATCTTGATTGGTCTTTTTGGCTATAGTCTCCATAAGCTCAGTATCAGGAAGAAAATTTCCATCACTTCCTTTTATAGTCTTTGTGATAATAAATTTGTCCTCTCTTTGTGGAAGAAGAATTGTTTCACCATTTTTTTGATAAGGTACTCTTTTTCCAATTTTAATCTTTCCTATTTCGGGAAAAACTCTTCTGAAAACTTTGTCTTTAAAATAATCATAAGCAGTATCTAATCTTTTCTCAAACAGAAAACCATACTTCTTCTCTCTTTTTTCTGGGAATTGTTTTTCCATTTTTATCCCTCCTTTTTAGATTTTTTTAGTTTCACTTAAGATAGACCTTATAATTTTGTAATTTTTGTATCTTTTGTAATTTTTGTAATTTTTCTGATTTCTTCTTTAAAATTATAAAAGTTTTTTATCTCTTTGAGTTCAATTTCTTCGATATTTAGTAGGAGCTTTTTTAAGCTATCCTCATAGAGTTTTTTTGGTACAAACATGAAAGTTTTTAGTCTTGCTCTAGTTAGAGCAACTTTTAGTTTTCTTTTTAGCTCTTCAACGTTTTTTACACATGGAATAAAAGAAATAATACAATCTGCCTCTCTACCTTGTGCATTATAACTTTCAAAAACATAGCCTAAAACAATTTCGCTTCTTTTTACACTTAGACTTTCACCAGATTTTAGCCCTTTGACTATCAAAGTTTTTCCATCCTCGCTAACCTCTTCTACAATCCCTTCATAACCTGTCCGTTCAACAACTATTCCATTAACCGTTAAATTTTTTCTGAATATCACTCTGTCCCCTACCTCAAAATCTTCAGGATTTTCTTTTCCTAATACTTCCTTTACAATTTTATTTAATTCAACAGTTCCTGCATCTTTCCAATGAAGAGTACTTGTCACAAACCAACTCAGTTTTTTCTCCTCTAAGACAGGAAGTATTTTCCTTAGGTACGAACTTATTGTTTCTTTATTTAAAGAAGAAACAGGTATTACAAGTACTGAAGCTTTCTTAATCTCACTTTTAAATCTGTAAGTTTGAATTCCTTCTATAACACAACCGTGTTTGCATAAAAGTGGGTATACAACATTTCTTATTATTTCAAAACCTTGAGGAGGAGGATTTTGTTCAGGATCCCCTACAAGAAGAAGCTTTGTAGTGCTTCCGTTATTATTAAGAAGCTTGATAATACTGTTAAACTTAAAAAGATCTAAAGTAAAAGCTTCATCTACAATGATGTATTCTGTGAGTCTTGGAATGCCATGTTTTTCTAGATAGCTAATAGTACTTCCTCCTGCTTGATCTGAACTTCTTCCAGAAAGAGCACAGATACAAACTTCTTTATTTTTCTCTTCTTTAAGTCTTTTTGCTAAGTCTTTAATAAGTGTAGTTTTCCCTGTTCCTGCTTTTCCAGTAACAACGAGTATTTTCTTTTCATTAAGCAAACTTTCAATTAAACGAACTGGAAAAGCTTTCATTTTTAAAGTTTGATTGTAGTTTGCTTCTAAGTCAAACTGCTCATTAGTAAATATAAACTTTATGTCATTCCTTAAATCCTCTTCGTCTTTTTTGAGATCAAGAGTTTTATAAAGATATTTAAGAGTACTTTCTAAGGTTTTATAAATCTTGAAGGTTGTAAAAGTAAAGTCATTTTCAGAGGCTTCAACTACATATAGTGTTTGTTTTGCATTTTTAATCGTTAATTGTGTTTTGGGAATTATGAGGAAATATGATGCTAAGAGATCTATAGCTTCAGAGTAGTTCATTGAAATTTTTCTTTCTTTTTTGTAGTTTTCTGTAAGAAGCCATTCAAGACAGATAGGGATTGCAGCCGTTGGTATTTTTTTGCTTCCAGTTGCTAGTCTATAAGCTGCAAGAACAATAAGAAAGTTTTCTCTTGCAAGAGGAGTATACAAACATGAATTAGGATGACTAATTAGTTTTTTCTTAAAGTTTTTTACTTTAGTAGGATTAAATGTTTGAGGAATGCCAAGTTCTGATAAGATTCTATCTGCTTCTTTTTCTTTCTCATGTTGGTCAAGATTGTCCCACGATGGAACATAATTTTCGTTTATAAATTCTACTTCTTCTGCATCAATGAAAGAACTATGCTCACCCCCTGGACCGCTTCGTACAATACCTTTTGCTTTTATTTTTTTCCCT
>JBMFQU010000144.1:0-2720 GCA_049968435.1 Brevinematia bacterium
TATAAGAAAATTTTTTATCCTTCCTGATAGAGTTAAGAATTAATTTTTAAAAAGTTTAAGAAAGCTCTTTTCGTTCCCCACTCCCTTTAGTTCTATGTAGGAGGACTTCGTCCTCCTATGAACACCTCCCCTAAGCTCTACAGGAAGACTTCATCTTCCTATTAGCACTTCTTTTTAACTATTCCCGAATTCCTAATTCTAAATCCCTAATTCCTAAACTAGCTTAAGGTATATTTCAACGTAGATTGAAAATTCTTAATTAAAAAGTAAGCTCAAAACCTTCAAAATTTAACCAACCTTCATCAAGATTATATTTAATTCCATTTATTTCATTTTTAATAAGAAAGATTTTCGGCATATTTTCAACTATACTTCTACTAACTTTCAGATATTTAAATTTAAACTTAGTTTTATCATAAATATTAACTTCAAAATCAGAAACCAAATCTCCCTTCACTTTACCTAAAACATAAACACCACCATCTAAATTAAAACTAAATGTTCCACTATCAATAAAAATATGATCCAAATCCAAATTTATAAGTTTCACAAGTTCATTCTGAATTCTTAAGCCAACGAGTTCAACATTACTAACTGACAAAACCCCACTTATTAAAACATTACTACTTATAGAAATTTTTAAATTATCCAAAAAACCATAACCATAGACCTCACCACCCATATTTATCAAATCAAGTTTTTTATAAAAATCTCTAAAATTGAAGTTAGCTTTATAGAAATTAATTTTCCCAAAAAAATCATTAGAAAACGAAAAATCACCTTCACCAGAAAGCTTAGCCCCATAAAAACTAACACTATCAACCCTAATAGGTAAATAAAATTCTTCATTAACAAAACTCAAATTACCATACAAATATATATCACTAACTACAAGTTTATTATCCGGTAAGTAAAACTTATCAATCCTCAAAGAAACTGGTACTTCTCTAGAAATAGTAAATAGCTTTAAACCCTTTTCATCAACTTTCTCTTCAACTTTCTGAGTTAAGTTAGTATTTACTAAATCAGCTAAATTCAAAACTTTTGAATAAACCGAAATTTCCTTTAAATTAAAATTCGTTGAAACTTCAAAGTAAACAACCACATTGACGCTGCTTCTAGGAGAAGATAAATATATTGTACCTTTACCATCATTGTTAGCGACAGTAGCATTAAAATAAAAACTCTTAAGCATAGGTAAATCAATTAAAGTATCAAAACTACCTTCTAAACTACCATTAATTCTAAATTTTTCACCAAATACTAGTTCTAAACTGCCACCTAAACTAAAATTTTTGATAAAATTACTAATAACGCTTATTGCAGAAGAGGGTAGATAACTATAAGAAAAATCCTTAAGGAAAACATTAACTTTAAGCCCGTTTTGATAAATAAAATCACATGAAAGCCCTTTTAGAAATTTTATTTCTCCTTTTATACCTTTATTATATTGAGATAAAGCTAAATTAACATTGCTTATTTCAAGCTGCCTATTCTCAAAAAAGTAAATTACTTTACTAAGCTTTGAAACTAAATTTAGATTACTACTGTCAATTTTAAAATCTATACCTTCAACTCTAACTAAATTTGAATAACTAATCTCACCAATACTCCCAGACAAGGCAAAAGTATTAGTAAACAAATTCCCATAAACATTTTTGACTTCGATACCTTTAGCGAATTTTGATAGATCTAAATAATCTACAAAAAACTTTCTACCATCAAAGTAAAATTTGCTTTTTGTATCCTTCAGAAAACCTTCCACACTAAGAGGAGAAACAAATAAATTTAAATCGAAGTTAAAACTATAATCTTTATAGCTTAAAGAAGAGTCTTCAAAGCGAATAAAACTTATACTAAGATATTCATTAGTATAGGAATTTGAATTAAAGTTAAAAAACTTCTCCTTAACTTCTTCCTTTTTAGCAAATTTCTCAATTTGACCTAAATCAACAAAAGCTTTATAAAATAATATAGAATTAATCCTTGGTTCTCTAATCAACGAAAGAAGATCAAAATTTATCTTAATACTTTCAGAAGAAAGTAGTTTCTTACCATCAAAAGCAGAATATAATCTAACATCTCTAAACTCAATACCTCCAAACAAAGAGTAAAAATTTTTACCTACTAACTTATATTCAACTTTTAAAAAATACTCCTTCTCAAGATAAGGTAAAACTTCAGAAATAACCCAGTTAGGGTCGATAAATAAATAAATTATTACTAATAAGAAGATCAAAAGCAAAACAAAAACCAAAAGAAATTTCAAAATGGCTTTCATATAGATTCAATAATTTTACAATATCCACAAGTAAGAAACAAAGTTTATACAATAGAATGGCTTCTAATATTAGGAATTTAATTATTTCTAATAATAATAGAAGTATATAAGCTAAGAAAACTCTTTTTGCTTCCCGCCCCACCCTATAGTGCGTTAAGAGGTTTCTACCCTTTTATCAATATCTCCCTTTACTTAATCACATAGTTACCTATTCCCAAATTCCTAATTACAAATTCCTAACTCTTACTTAGCGAAACCTTCGCCTCACTACTTCCATTAAGCAAGTTAAGAAAGATTTGTATTAATAATAACTCTTTTAGAAGTGAAAAAAGATAGTGTATTTACTTCTAATAGATTTAGGAATTTAGGAAACTCCTTTTTGCTTCCCACCCGCCCACCCTTTAGCTTCAACAGGAGGACTTCGTCCTCCTATTAGTAC
>JBMFQU010000145.1:0-2570 GCA_049968435.1 Brevinematia bacterium
CCTAAATTCATCCCTAAATGTTGAGAAATAAGTAAGATAAAGCCCAAAAACTTACTAAAAGCACCAAACTGCCATAAAATAAAACCTAAAACCACAGGAATAGCAAAAATAATACCAACTAAAGCAAGAAGGGGCAAAGTCTTTAAATAAGAATTCAAACTCTTAAAAACCTCTATCCACCAAAATTTAAAACCCAAAGACCACCTTTTCCTCTGATCAAACCATTCTTTTAAGTTCCTTGGAAGAGAAGTTTTCACTTTAAGATCAATAGGGTAGGAAAACTTTTTCTTCAAACTAAAAGCTTTTAACATAAGATCCCAATCTTCATTAACAACCTTAGAAAAGCCTCCTAGCTCCTCAAAAGTACTCCTTTTAATCGCAAACGCAGAACCACACAAAAATAGATTCTTACCTAAGATTTTAGAAGAAAAAAAACTAGCAATAGCTCCACCTAAATAATCATAATTTACAACCTTAGAGAAAAAATTACTAACAATACCTTCCTTAGGCATTTCAACTATATCATTATCCTTAAATTCCTCAACTAACTTATTCAAAAAGTAAGGATCATCAGGTAATTCAACATCATTATCAAGAAATAGTAAAACATCACCACTAGCAATCTTCGTAGCTTTATTTAGAGAAGAAACTTTACCTAACCTTGTTAGGTTATAAATAACAATAATTTTATTCCTATATCTGGATAAAACTTCTTCTATCTGATCATTAGTACTACCATCAACAACTACCAAAATCTCAACATCTTTGTAACTACTACCAAGAACTTTCAATATAATATCCTCTAACAACTCAGGTTCCTTATAAACGGACACTATAACCGTTAACTTCACATTAACCTCCTTAAACTGATACTATTAACTAACTAGTTATATAATAAAATATCCCTTAACAAAAGGCAAATTAAAAATCAACTTTTTGAAAAACTTTAGCAAAAACTAAACTAAAACAATCAGATTTTTGGAATATGCTCTAACAGATAATCGGTATATAGTGTATAATTAAATACTCAATTTCCTACACTTTGAATACTAACTTAACTTTTTCTATAGCTTCAGCTGCTTTATCAATGTCGGCTTTGGTATTATAAATATAAGTACTAATTCTAGCAGTACCATCTTCAGCACCTATTCTATTTAGATAAGGTTGGGCACAATGATGTCCAGATCTAATAGCTACACCTTCCCTATCAAGAATATAAGCAATATCGTGTGGATGCACACCTTCTAGCTTAAATGAAAAAACACCAACCCTATTTTTAGTATGATTAGGCCCATACATTATGATACCTTTTATTGAAGATAGAACTCCAAAGGCATAATGAGTTAATTCCTTTTCAATTCTTTCTATATTATCCATTCCTACTCCCTCAAGATAATCGACAGCAGCTCCCAAACCTATACCATCAGCCACACTTGAAGTACCAGCTTCAAACTTCCAAGGTAAATCATTCCAGGTACTTTTTTCAATAGTAACAGTGTCTATCATATCACCGCCGTAAAGGAAAGGATCCATTTCAGACAAAATCTCTTTCCTACCGTAGACAAAACCTATACCAGTGGGGCCACACATTTTATGTCCAGTACCAACATAAAAATCACATCCTATATCCTGCACATCAACTCTTAAATGAGGCAACCCCTGAGCTCCATCAATGATTGTGATAGCGCCAACACTCTTAGAAATACTAACTATTTCTTTTATAGGATTTATAACTCCTGTAATATTAGAAACATGTCCTACACTAACTATTCTAGTTCTTTCTGTCAGTAATTTTTTAAAGTGCTCAATTGATAACCTATAGTCTTCATCAATATCAATAAATTTAAGTTTAGCACCCGTTTTTGAAGCAACAAACTGCCAAGGGACAAAGTTCGAATGATGTTCCGAAATACCAATTATTATCTCATCATCTTCTTTTAACCTATTAAGTCCATACGAATAAGCTATCAGATTTACACCTTCTGTAGCATTTCTAACGAATATAATCTCTTCCCAATATCTGGCATTTATAAAGTTGGCAACTTTTTTATGGGCTTCTTCGTATTCAATAGTAGATTCATATCCCAAAAGATGAACACTTCTATGAATGTTAGCATTATGGTTCTTATAATAATTTTCTATAGTAGATATAACTTGAAAAGGTTTCTGGGATGTAGCAGCATTATCAAGGTAAATAAGATCCTTTCCTCTTATCTTTCTATTGAAGATTGGAAAATCTTTTCTTATATCTTCAGGAGTTAACATACAATCCCTCCAATTATCTCAATAATATAATAAAAAAATCATTTCAAATACAAACAATTCATTAATCGTTATTAGCAAATTATTTATCTTTAATGCTTCCAGTAAGCAACTAAGTCAGGAATTTAAGAAACTTTTTTTGTTCCCCGCCCACCACCCCATGTTCTATACAGGAGGCTACGCCTCCTAGTACCTCCTTAATCATTCTAAAGTAAGCTTCACCTTCACTGCTTCAAGTAAGCAAGTTAAGAAAGATTTGTATTAATAATAACTCTTTTAGAAGTGAAAAAAGATAAGGCATCTACTCC
>JBMFQU010000146.1:0-2480 GCA_049968435.1 Brevinematia bacterium
GGTGGGCGGGTGGGGAGCAAAAAGAGGTTTCTAAAATTCCTAACTTCTATTAGTAATAACCATTTCATCCTTCCTTCTAAAGGATGACTAATAGGAGGGTAGAATAGGGTAGAATTTTACTAACGAATTAGAGAGATCTTGGTAAGAGGGTTAAACCCTCTTAACGCACTATAGGGCGTGTGGTAAACAAAAAGAAGTTTCTAAAATTCCGCCCTTCTATCAGGAGTGAATTTTTATATTCTCTTACTTCTAGTGGGTACCTGATATGAATATAGAATCTTCCTAACGAACTAAGGAGAAATGTAAAAGTAGGGTTATAATCTCCTGTTGAAGATTAAGATGGGTGGTTAGTAAAAAATTTTTTAAAACTAAAAAATATTTGTAATATTTGACAAAATTAGTATATTTTAATTTAGAATTGGAGGTTTTTATGGACGAGGGAAATGTAGTAATAAGAGTTGCTGGTAGTGCTGGTGATGGTGTTGCATCTATTGGAGATGTTTTATCGAAATTAGCTTCTAGGAGTGGTTTAGGTTTTTGTGCTTATAATAGTTATCAATCTGTTTTATTAGGGGGAGGGTTTGTTTGGTTGCAAGTTAGAATTCCAAATGAAAAGGTTTATACTCATGGTGATAATCCCAACATTCTTATTCCTTTAAATCAATCTGAGTATGAGAGACATAAGAACAATGTTTTACCTGGAGGTTATATCATTTATAATGAAGATAAGGTTAAGATAGCAGACAAGGTAGATGGGGTTAATTACATTGGTTTATCTATGAAGAATTTAGCTCCTGAGCAAGCCAAACAGCCAATAATGCAAAATACTTTACTTCTTGGTGCTCTTGTGAAGTTAGCTAACTTAGATAAAAATCTTTTAGATGATATAATTGTTCAATCTTTTAAGAAGAAAGGAGATGATGTTGTTAATTCAAATTTAAGTGTAATAAATGCAGGATATAATTATGTTAATACGGTTCATGATTTTGGTCTTAAGAAACAAGATAAAAAATACTATGTTATAACTGGTAATTATGCTATTGCTGTTGGTGCTACTATTGGAGGTTGTAAGTTTTATTCTGCTTATCCTATGACACCTGCTACTTCTATATTGCATTGGTTTGCTGCTAATGGTAAAAAATATGGTATAGTAGTTAAGCAATTAGAAGATGAGATCGCAGTTATAAATGCAGCTATAGGTGCTGGATTTGCTGGTGCTAGAGCTATGTGTGCTACTTCTGGTGGAGGATTTGCTCTTATGACTGAGGCTATTGGATCAGCTGCTATGACAGAAACACCTGTTGTTGTAGTTAATTCAATGAGAGGAGGTCCATCTACAGGATTGCCAACTAAGACTGAACAAGGAGATCTTTTTCAAGCTTTAGGTGCATCTCAAGGTGATTATCCTAAAGCAATTTTAGCACCTAAGGATCCAGTAAGTGCTTTTTATATAGCAGCTGAAGCTCTTAATCTTGCTGAAAAATATCAAATGCCTGTTATAGTTTTGATTGACTTCTTGCTTTCAAATGGTTATTATGGTGTTCTTTATGAAGAATTAGATCCTTCTAAAATAAAAATAGAAAGAGGGCAAATAATTGATAAGGTTGATGGAAGTGGGGAGGATTATCTTAGGTATAAAGACACTGAGACAGGTGTTTCTCCTAGAGTTCTACCCGGAACTAAAGGTGTTTACTATGTTGCAGCTACAGATGAACATGACGAAAGAGGTGTTTTGATAAGTGATATTTACACTGATGAACATAAAAGAAAGAAAATGATGGAAAAGAGAATGAAGAAAATGAAATACGTTTTAGATGAATTTAAATTACCTTTAGTAGAAGGTGATAAAAACTCAGATATTACTTTAGTAGGTTGGGGTTCAACATATGGAGTGATAAGAGAAGTTAGAGAATTGCTTAAAAAGCAAGGAATTAAAGTTGATCATTTGCATGTTGAATATATCTATCCTGTTAAAAAGGAAATAGCTGATATTCTTTCAAGTAAAAAGAAAGTTGTTATTATTGAAAACAATTATACGTCTCAGTACTCAAAGTTGCTTAGAATGGAAACTGGATTTAACATAGAGAATAAAATATTAAAGTATGATGGAGAACCTTTTACGCCATTGTATCTTTTAGAGGAAGTAAAGAAATATTTATAGGAGGTTATTTATGGCTGTAGTAGATATAAAGAAATTTCAGGTTAATTTAAATCCCACCTGGTGTCCAGGTTGTGGAGATTATGGTCTTCTTAAAGGTCTTCAAACTGCTCTTGCTAAACTTGATTTAGATCCTTCTGAGGTTGTTATAGTTTCTGGTATAGGTTGTTCTTCAAATTTACCTCATTTTGTAAAAGCATATGGCTATCATAGTCTTCATGGTCGTTCTTTGTCAACTGCTCAAGGTATAAAGATGTCAAATCCTAGGTTAACTGTAATAGCAGCAGGTGGTGATGGAGATGGTTATGGTATAGGTTTAGGC
>JBMFQU010000147.1:0-2429 GCA_049968435.1 Brevinematia bacterium
GTGGGTGGGCGGGAAGCAGAAAGAGCTTTCTTAAAAATTCTACTTTCTGATGGAAAGAGTGAAAGTAATTTTGTTTTTCTCCTATAGTTTTGGATAGTAATTAATAAAAATGTTTTTAATATGATATTTTTTCTTGAAAGAAAATAGTTTATTGTTTATTATAATCTATACGGAGGTAGGTATGAGAAAGTTAAGTGTAGTTTTGGGATTTTTGCTTATTTCCTATCTAGGTTTCGGATTTTACTTAAATCTAACACCTGAGCAAAGGAAAGATTTAGCAAACGATTGGTTGGAAGCTGCGAAAGCTTTTGATATGGTTGGTAAGTCTAAAAAGGCTATAGTAAGTTATAAACATACATTTAATCTTTATCCGTTTGGTGAAGCTGCTCAGGAGGCTCAAAAAATATTAAAAGAAAAGTATGATATAAAAGTTTCGTATACCAAAGAATCTTTTGAGAAGTATAACTTGAAACTTGCTAGTAAGTATGAAAAAGAAAATTACAAATATGCTGTTAATGCTTACTTAATGGCTTATGATGTTAGCGGTAATCCAGAGTATCTATATAAAGCTTCTTTAGTGTTATACAATAATGGTATGAAAAATAAGGCTAAAGAACTTGCAAACGAAGCTATATCAAAAGGGGTTGATAGTACTAAAGTTGATCCTAATATTTTGAAGTAATTAAGTTTTTACCTTTGAGTTTAGGTATATACCGTATATTAAGAATATTAAATTTGGTGTCCATACTGCTATTATGGGTGGTAGAAACCTGTTCTCACCGAGCCATACGAAGCTAAGAAATGTTATAAAGTAAAGTACATATCTTATTACTGATTGGGATATCATGCTTACGAAATTAAGGTTCCTTGATATTACAGTTACAAAGCCTAAGGCTAGCATTGTTGCTATTGCTAAAGAGAATGATAAACTGGATCTTACATATATTTGCATAAGTTTTTGGTAGTAGTTACCACCTTCAAATGTAGTTTTGGTTACTAATGATTTTTCTAGCTCTTCTTTCATCTCACTTATCGTTAGAAAGTTAAAATCGTATTTCTTTGGAAAAAAGAAGTCAGGTTTGTCAATCTTAAATTCAGGAATGTACTTATTTAAAACTTTCTTTTCCACTATTTCTGCCTTTTTATCAAATTTTATTATTTCTACATTGTAGAGTATCCAGTTTTTTAAGTTATTGTCCCATACTCCTTTTTCTGCTTTTATCGTATATTCAATGAGTCCACCTTCGAATTTTTTATTTTTAAAAGACATTTCGCCTGCTTCTTTGAAAAATTTGTTCAATACAACATTACTCATTATTCCACTTTTTGAAATATATCCTATCCTTGTAAAGGTTATTGTCTTATCAGAACCTTTTATCGGCTCATTTATGTCAAATAACTCGCTGTTTTGGATGAAATTAGTTTCTTCCCATACCATAACTCTTTCTATCTTTCTTGATTCTTTGCTTGTATATGTCGCTACTTGATCTAAAAATACAAAGTAAATGATAGATAGAATAAATGAAAATAATATTAATGGAAAAAATAACTTTTTTAGACTCATGCCTGTATTGACTATAGCGACCAGTTCAAAATTTCTCGACATGCTTGATAATAAGTAAGCAATGCTTACTAAAACACAAAGTGGAGCAAGGTAAGAATATAAATAAGGCCCTTTTAAAAGGTAGGAAAGAAGAATGTAATAAAACTTCTTTTCAAGTACTCCGGAATTTGATAAAAACCAATTTAGGTCCATTACTAAATTAAATAAAGTTGATAGAAGTGTTAAAGCTAAAGAGGATGCTAAAAATATTATTGTAAATTGTTTTATTACGTGGATCTGTATTGAGTATAATTTAAATTCTTTTATCTCTTTCCATAGCACCTTTAACTGTTCTTTTATTAAATTTGAAGTATTTGTGAAAATTTCCTTTAATATTTCCATGTCAAGAAATACTAAATAAGAATATGCTTTTTTATCAATTTTTATGAGAAAGTGTTTAATCTGTTAGAAAGGCTAAAATTTTTATTTTTTATATAGAAGATCATTCGAGGTTTTCTTCTGATAGGAGGTATCAAAAGTAGCCTCTTTGATTCTTAACTCAATTAGGAATAGTAAATAATTTTATTGTAGAAGGTGTAGACTACTTTAGATGGCTAAAGGGTAGTGTTAATAGAAGGGCGTAGCACCTATTTATTCTTAACTAAATTAAGAGATAAGCAAATTTCTAATAGAAGGTGAAATCTTCATTTTGATTCTGAAAGGAGATCTTGATAAGAGAGTGAAATCCTCTTGACGAACTAAAGGGAAGGTTGGGAACGAAAAGAGATTTCTGAAAAATTTTAACTTCTATCAAGAGAGATAAATATATTTCTAATGGAAGGTAAAAATTTAATGTTAAGACTGAAGGGAGGTATTCATAGGAGGG
>JBMFQU010000148.1:0-2363 GCA_049968435.1 Brevinematia bacterium
TATGAATGAAATACAAAAACATACCTGAGCTTCACTTAATTAAACTTCCATACTTATCTCTTTGCCGAATGTCAAACTATTCAACACTTTCTAATTAAGTTTTCAAAAAAAACGAAAGAGAGGTTTAATCCATGAAAATTTTAAACTACCCAAAAAACCTTGCCTAAAAGACTAAATTGAATATAATAATAAGGTCTACAATTAATAGAAAATAAATAAAACACAAAGAGGAGGTGGCAGGGATGGTTAAAAGAATAACAAGCTTTGTAATTTTTCCCCTTTTATTCTTTTTACTCTTTAATTTTGGTTTTAGAGACTATTTAAGAGCAGAGGAGTTACCACGGAAGCCGTTAGATGAGGTACAGGAAAAACCTGAGGACATATTAAAAACATTACCTGAGAACTTACCTCAACGGGAGGGATTTTATATAGCAACTCCTGATAAATATATTTACCTCGACCCAAATGCATGTCACGATGCTAACTTTATAGATTCTAGACACTGGTTTTATTGGCATGAACAAGTATATCGGATACCTATAGAAAAATTTAAAGGAATTTTAGTAGTTGGTTACCGAGCGAGGAGAGTTGATGTTTATGTTTACCCTTGTGCAACTTGCGATGAAATACAGTGGGGTGTTTCTTGTACCAGGAATCAGATTTTTCCTACAAGTATTGAAGTTAAGAAAAGACAAATAAGTCCTAACGCTTTTGTGTTTTTACTTAATGAAAAGGATAAAAATCGAGCTCTTAAAAAAGTTAAGTGTTTTTTGGATTCAAGTAATTGTTTCTTTTTTGTTAATATGCGTGACCCTGAATCTATCCTCTCAGATAAGTGTACTTGGTTAATAAAACTAACTAAATAGTGATTTTTTTCTTCCTTTTTACAGTTTATTCGCTCTCTTCATTTTTTATAAATTTATGATCTTCTTCTTCCTATTTTACTACTCTTCGCACTGTTAAAACAGATAACAGAGGTAATTTATTTCCTTGCAAAACTTATCACAAAGAAGTTTAATTAATCTTCTACCTAAATTAGGATTTGTTTTTTGTACCCTAAAATAAAACTTACTATCTCTGGATATCACTCAACCCAAGAGGTTCTTTTCTTTTTCACAAATTCTTCCATCTGTAAATAGTAACTTTTGAAACATTAAACGTACTTATGGTTAGTTTTGTTCCGTATTTTTCGTGAAAATTAATGAGCTATTAGTTCAATAAGAGCAAAGAGTTAATAGCTCTTTAGCTTTTTCTTGAAGCTGAACAAGTCACATCATTATGGGCAGTATCATATTTACATTCTACTATGTATGTTTCTCCAGCTACAGATCCTTGTATAGTAGCAGAAAATCTTGTATCTGGAGGATTTTGGCAAGCATCAAGTTTGCTAGTTTTTTGCCTTTTTTCTTAATACCTTAGCTAATCTCATCACCGTCTTCTTCCTAGTCATTGACCTCATTCTCCCTTATAGGCTTTTTTTATTACAAAAAAAAGCAGAACCACTTTTCAAATTGCACTACTAATTAAATCAAACTCTTTAGCAAAGTTTTAAAATGCCAATACTCTTGACTTGATGGACTTTCTAATTATAATTAATAAATAAGAATAGGAGAGCAAAAATGGAACAGAAAATGAAAGAATCTCAGATTTTGAAAGAAATCATAAGAGAAAGTATAGACGAGAGTGCATTAGAAAAACTCGCAAAAATTCCAGCAGAGATTATTGATAAAGAAGGTGCTCAAGAGTATATAAAATGGAATTTCTACACGGCACCGATGATTGGGCTTGTTCTAGTGGCTTTAGTTTTTCTTTTTTTCTTTCTTTTTCTTATTGCGGGTTGTGTTTACGAAATAACCAAGGAGGGTATAGCAGGTACAATAAACACAATAAAACAAGACTTCGAAGGATTTCTTTTTGTGGCTTCTATTGCAACTTTCATTGTAATTGGGTTTATAGTAGTATTTGCAATGACGATTTATGATCTTCGCCTTCGTTACAAAGTTCTAAAAAAATCAAAGGAAAAAAATCAGATTGAATCTTAAAAACGATTGCTAATTAATTGTAGTCTTACTTTCCTCTTCAGAGGGAGTTAATAATAGTTTCTCTTTAGCTAGCTGAACTAAAGCTCTGTAGTATCCTTGAGCTTCACATATATCTTTCTCTGTAAAATCAATAGTACTCAAATGCTCTACTTCAAAAGTTGGACCAATAAATAAAAATATTGATAAATAAAAAGGATACTTTCTAATTTTTTCTAAAGGAAAAACTAAATTAATTTCTTCTTTACTCTCTGGTATTTCCAAGGTTAAAATTAGGTAGTTATCTGATACTATATAACCACATTCCCCCGAAAATAAACTTCT
>JBMFQU010000149.1:0-2188 GCA_049968435.1 Brevinematia bacterium
GAGGACGAAGTCCTCCTGCTGAACTTAAGGGAGGGTGGGTGGGGAACAAAAAGAAGTTTCTAAAATTCTTAATTCAATTAGGATAGATAAAATCCTATCTTCTGATGGAAGCGGTGTAAATTTTATCTTTCTGAATACTCTAATAGAAGTATTAATTTCAAATTTAAAGATGGAATTTGTTTGTTATTATTCTTTAGAATTAGGTAAGGTTTGTTTATGTGGGTAAAAGTTCTAAAGGAATTTTTTTGGTTATGGTGGGATAACCTTTCAAAAAATATACTTGTTAGTATTTTAGGTTTTTTAGCTAATTTACCTACATTGTTTTTTACTATGGGGCTTTTTGTTTTTATGAAAATACCATTTGATGTAACTCCTACTCAAAGTGAAATTAATTTGTTTTGGATGGTTATGTCTGTTTTGTTTGGGTTAAGTATTTTTTTCCCTGTTCAGTTAGGACTCCTTTATGTCGTTAAAAATTTTTCATTAGGTGGTCATAAAAAGTTTTTTAGTGAATTTTTTGAAGGTGTTAAGCTTACAATTGGCAGATCTTTGATTACTATGTTATTGAGTGCATTTTTATATTTTGTTGGTGTTTTTGCTATTATTTTTTATTCTACATTTTTCAGCTTAACTAATATCATTGGTGTTGTTTTGAGTGTTATAACTTTTTGGTACTTGGTTATTTTTACTTTGTTTTTTGTAGTTTTATCACTTTATATTGTTTTCTTTCCGAAAGATAGTTTAAAGACCTCTATTCAGAGATCTTGGATTATAATGATGGATAACATAATCATTGTGTTTCTAACCTCTTTTACAGTAGTTCCTATTTTCATATTCTCTTTTGTTAGTGCTATTGGTATGATTTTGCTATATCAAGGATTAGTGAATTCTCTTTTAGTTGCTATGTTTGTTGTAATACTTAGAAAATACAAAGTTGTTGAGGATATTGAAGATACTAGAACTATAAGAGATGTTTTTAGACCTTTTTAGTATGGATAGGTTGTTTATTGGTATTGAAATACCCGAGGAAGTGAAGAGGAAATTTAACTTTTTACTGGAAAAGTTAGATGCATTTAGATCTAAAGTTGTTCCTTACGAAAATATTCATCTAACAATTAAATTTATAGGTGAGACTGATAAAACTAATTTAATTTTAAATACTCTAAGTAGCATTAGGTTCAAATCATTCAGTATTTCTATTTATAGTGTAGGAGTTTTTCCAAATGTTTATTATCCTAAGGTTTTTTGGGTTGGAGTTAAGGAGAGTAAAAATCTTTTGGATTTATTTAATTTGATTGATAATAAACTTCTTTTGGATGTTGGTATTCCTAAAGATGAAAGAGAATTTTCGCCACATATAACTTTGTCAAGGTTTAAGAAACCTGTTAACGATTTAAAAAAATTTATAGAATTTGTTGAAGAGTATAAAAGTGAAAGTTTTGGAGAATTTGAAGTTAAGGAATTTGTTTTGTTTAAAAGTATTTTAAAACAACCAGATCCCGTTTATAGCGTTTTAGAGAAATTTAATTTAATAGCAAAATAATAATGAAATTTTCTTAAAAACTAAATTCTTAAATCTAAAGGGGTTTATTAAAATAATTCGCTAATCTTATTTAGGAGTATATTTTTATCTCCCTTTTAAAGGAAATTGCTTAAGTAGGAAGATGGAATTCTCTTGACAACTAAGGGGTTGTACATAATAGAATGGCAAAGTCTTTACTAGATTATGGATTGGGAATAAGATCCTATATCCTATAGTAAATGAAGGTACCAAGAGGAAGTGGAGCCTACTTTAGATCTATTAGGTTTGGGTGGGGGACTAAAGAAGTTTCTAAAATTCCTAATTTCTACTTAGTAGAAGTAAAAATTTTAATTTCTAACTCTCTGATAGCAGGTACCAATAGTATGACGAAGTCTTCCTGTAGAACTTAGGGAGGTATTTATAGGAGGGCGTAAGTCCTCCTGCTTAGAACTTAAGGGTGGTTTGGGTGGGGCACTAAAAGAATTCTTTAAAACAATTCCTAATTCAATTAGGAGTGAAAACTTTATCTTTTTACTTCTAGGAGAATTACTATTAATACAAATCTTTTTAACTTCCTTAGTTGAAGCTTACTTTGGAATGCTTAAGGAGGTGCTAATAGGAGGCGAAGCCCCCTGTAAGAACTATAGGGCGGGTGAGTGGGAACAA
>JBMFQU010000150.1:0-2169 GCA_049968435.1 Brevinematia bacterium
CCTGTAGAATTCAGGGGAGGTATTCATAGGAGGGCGTAGCCCTCCTGCTTAGAACTTAAGGGTGGTTTGGGTGGGGAACAAAAATAACTTTCTTAAAATTTCTAACTCTATTAGAAGTAAATGTTTTTCCTTACTTTTAAAGGAAGTGCCTAATTAGGAAGTTGGAACTTTCATAAAGAACTAGAGGGCATGTGCTTAAGGGTAGGTTGGGAAAGGGTAGTTTTTGATAAATTTTCTGTTAAATTGAAGAATTTTCATATTTGTAATTAAAATAATCTGAATTGGAGGTTGATATGAGAAGATACTTGATTGCTGGTAACTGGAAGATGAATAAGACAGTTTCTGAAGGAGTTGAGCTTGCTAAAGGTCTTGTTGAGAATGTGAAAGATGTTAGTGATAGGGATATTTTGATTTGTCCACCTTTTACTGCGTTGTATCCTATATATCAAGTTATAAAAGGAACTAACATTAAGTTAGGTGCTCAGGATGTTTTTTATGAAGATAGCGGTGCTTATACGGGTGAAATTTCACCAGTAATGTTAAAAGATGTTGGGTGTGAATATGTTATAGTAGGTCATAGTGAGAGGAGGCATATAATTAAGGAGAATGATGAGATTATCAATAAGAAAGTTAAAGCCTCTTTGAAACATGGACTTAAAGTTATACTTTGTGTAGGTGAATTACTTGAAGAGAGAGAAGCAGGTAAAACTCTTGATGTTGTTAAAGTACAGGTAGTAGAGGGACTTAAAGGAGTAGGTAATGAAGAAATTAAAAACATTGTTATTGCCTATGAACCAGTTTGGGCTATAGGTACAGGTAAAACTGCAAAACCTGAGGATGCTCAAGAGGTTCAATCCTATATAAGGAAGTTGATTTCTGAGCTTTATTCAAGGGAAGTTGCTAACAACATTGTGATACAATACGGTGGTAGCGTTAAAGCATCAAATGTTGATGATCTTATGGCTATGCCAGATGTTGATGGCGCTTTAGTTGGTGGTGCTTCATTGGTATTAGAGGAGTTTGTAAGGATAGTAAAATTTGTTAAAAAAGCTTCATAGCCTTGCTATAATTTCTTTTGCCTTTTGTGAAATTTCATCAAAGGGGGGCATTGCTGATATTTTCCTTAAAATAAGTATAGCATTGTTTTTGTCTCCCCTCTCTATCATAATAGAAGCCATTTGAAACATGTATATTTTTGTACTTTTAGAATTTGGAAATCTTTCAATCATTTCTTTATAAATTTCTAATGCTTCGTCGTACCTTTTAAGCTTTGTTAATGTTTTTGCTTTTATTAGTAGTGTTTTTTCTAGCATATCTAGTCTAGAAATTTCTTCAACTGCTAAAAGTTTTTCAATTATTTTTAATGTTTCTTCGTAATTACCTCTATTTAGATGGTTTTCAGCTGTATACAATGCTTTCATTAGACTTGATACTGTTCCGTTTATTTCAAGTTCATCTGCTGTTATTCCATTATTGTTTTTAATAGTTGTGTTTTCTTCAAGTATATCAAATTTGGATAATATTCCCGTTTCTTGTGCTTTTTTGGCTATCTCAATTCTTCTTTTAGCTTCTTTTGCAAGTTCAGAATTGGGGTAGTACCTTATAAATCTTTCAAAAACTTGTATTGCCTGATCATACTTTTTGTTTACCAGAAAGTATTCTCCTATTTTAAACATTCCGAAGTCCGGGTTTATAATTGTTACACTGTTTGCTAAGAGGTTATTTACTCTTATTCCTATATTTCTTAATTGATTACTTAGAGCTTTTAGTGTTTTGAAAAGTACATCAGGTTTAGTTGAAATGAAAGATTCAAACTCTTTTGAGGAGAATACAACAACTTCGGAAGGTTCTATAGCCATAGCTGTCTCTCCTCTTGGAGCCATTATTATGGCTGATTTTAGTCCAAAAATTTCACCAGGTCTTACTACTTTTGTTACTTCTTCATCTGTATCTTCTGAAATGTATTTTATCCCAACTTTCCCCCCTTTTAAGAGGAATACTTCGTCAGATATATCTTTATCGAAGTATATTATTGCACCTTCATTGTATTTCTTTACATTTGGCATATCATTCTCCCTTACTTAATAAGATTATATAATTTTACTTTCTCTCTATCAAATATTTTTAAGAATGTGTGAAAAATACTTTTAGTATCTTTCCCGCCCACCC
>JBMFQU010000151.1:0-2057 GCA_049968435.1 Brevinematia bacterium
GCCCTATAGTGCGTTAAGAGGGTTCCACCCTCTTATCAAGATCTCCCTCTAATTCGTTATGAAAATTCTACATTCCTATTAGGTACCCCTAGAAGTAAAGAAATATAAAAATTTACTCCTAATAGAAGTTAGGAATTTTAGAAAACCTCTTTTAGTTCCCCGCCCACCCGCTCTTTAGTTCTATGTAAGAGGGCTAACGCCCTCCTATGAATACCTCCCTGAGTTCTATCAGGAGGACTTCGTTCTCCTGTTGATACCTCCTATTAGAGAGATTGGAAAGTTAGAAAAAAAATAAAACTTACCCTAATTGTTCCAATAAGTAAGTAGGTTAGTAAGTTAGAAATTTTAAGAAATTATTTTTAGTAGCCTATCCACCCTTAAGTTCGTTAATAAAATTACATCTTCTTATCAAGATTTTCTTTCAGTACCAAAATTAAAATCATAACTTTTTGTTGACCACAATAGGACCTATTTTAGTATCAATAATTTGATAACCTTTAAGTATAATTTCATCTCTAATTCTATCTGCTTCTTTAAAATTCTTTTCTTTTCTAAAATTCTCTCTGAGATTAATCAACTCTTTTATCTCTTCTGAAACTTCATCAATATCCATATCAAAAAAATCTAAAACTTCCTTAACTTCAGTCAAAAAACTTAGCAATTTATTTGCCTCATACGAAGAAATATTTGAAAGATCTCTATTTTCAAACTCCAGAACAAGACTAAAAACTACCCCTAAAGCTTCAGGGACATTTAAATTATCATCCATACTGTTAATAAACTTTTCTCTTGTCTCATCAACAAGTTTAGCGAAATGTGTATCTTCAGGAACATTAATATTGACTTCTTTTACTTTCTTCATTTTAGCAATGAAAACCTCCAAATCCTTTATTGTACTTTCAGCTTGCTTAACTTTTTCTTCGGTAAAGTCAAGAGGTTTTTTGTAGTGTGTTGAAATTAGAACAAACCTTATAGCTTTAGGAGAATATCCTTTTTTAATTAAATCTCTTAGTGTATAAAAATTACCCTCAGACTTTGACATCTTTTTACCATTTACCATAAGATGTTCAACATGGAACCAGTACCTAACAAACTCTTTACCTGTTTTTGCTTCGCTTTGAGCAATTTCATTTTCATGATGAGGGAATATCAAATCAACTCCACCACCGTGTATATCAAAAGTTTCTCCCAGGTATTTTGTACTCATAACAGAGCACTCTATATGCCACCCTGGTCTTCCTTTACCAATTTCTGTTTCCCAATACACATTTCCATCTTCTTCTTTCCAAGTTTTCCATAGAGCAAAGTCAACAACATCTTCTTTGCTGTACTCATCAGACTTAACTCTACCACTTGCACCAACCTTTATCTGTCTTCTATCTAACTTAGAAAGCTTACCATAATCTTTAAAAGAAGAAATATCAAAGTAAACACCATCATCAGTTTTATAAGCATGACCTTTATCAATTAAAACTTTTATAAACTCAACTATATCCTTAATTGTATCAGTTGCCCTGGGATAGTATGTTGCAGGCTTTATTCTAATTGCTGAAATATCTTCAAAAAACGCCTTAGCATATTTATCGGTATACTCTCTAAGAGAAACACCTTCTTTCATAGCACCTTTTATAGTTTTATCATCTACATCTGTTAAATTCATAACAAAGACAACTTCATAACCTTTAAACTCAAGATACCTTCTAAGTATATCAGACATCACAAAAGTCCTTAAATTGCCAATATGAGGATAATCATAAACTGTAGGTCCACAAAAATACATTCTAACTTTCTTCTCTTCGATAGGTTTAAACTCCTCTAATTTACCACTAATGGTATTGAAAAGCTTCATAAATCCTCCAGTTAGAAGAATTAATGTAGAATATAATATACTAAAACACCTTCCCTATTCAAATTTCATCATCCAAAAACTATATTATTATACACATAAACCACAGATAAAGAGCATGTTTTAATTTTATAGTAGGAATTTAAGAAACCTCTTTTTGTTCCCCACCCACCCTTTAGTTCTATACAGGAGGACTTCGTCCTCCTATTAG
>JBMFQU010000152.1:0-1970 GCA_049968435.1 Brevinematia bacterium
CCCACCCGCCCTTAAGCATCTACAGGAGGGCTACGCCCTCCTATTATGTACTACCCTTTAGCAATCCAAAGTAGACCACAACTTCTATAAGAAAATTTTTTATCCTTCCTGATAGAGTTAAGAATTGATTTTAAAAAATTTTAAGAAACTTCTTTTAGTGTTCCGCCCACCCGTCCTAATAGATCTACAGAAGATTTTACCTCCTATATAGAGTAATTAATTTAGAAAACTAGAAAGCACATTCCTTAATTTATTTATAAATTCTTTTTAGTACCCACTCGCCATAAGTTCAGTAAGAGGATTAAAGCACACTTCTTAAGTTATTTTAGAAAGTTTTAAAACTATTTAAATCTTTAATACTACTTTTTTTTGGTTTTCTTCTTTTTAGATTTCTCTTTAAGTTTTTTAGCCTTCAATTCCCTTTCAAATCTACTAGCCAAATTATTAGGTAAAGAATACTTACTTATTATACTAAAAACACTTTCATTCGTTGAAGAAACTAAAAAATTAGTAAAGCTAGGAAGAATATCTTTAACCATCAATTTATTAGTATCAACAAAGTAAAAATTAGATACTGAATTTGACATATAAATATTTGTAAGATTTTTAAGTTTTACAAACCATACATCTTTTTTGGTCACATCACTATAAGAATTACCAATTAGATATACCACATTTGACTTAGAAAAAATACCATTCGGGACTTCATCATAACTAAAAGAGAAAAAGTCCTCCCAAAAAACATCCTTTCCCTCCTTCAAAACAAACATATTCTTGTAAGAGTAAGGATCATAAATAGTACCAGTAGCAATTAAGTAATCATTATCTACAAAGAATTGAGATATACTACCTTTACTATAATTTTTAATCCACACAACATTACCATCAAAATCAAGTTTCATCAAAGAAAATATCCTTGAAGATACCGAAATTAAAACTCCATCATCAACAACCATAGCTTGCACAGGAGATTCAAAGAATTTAGTACCATATATCTTAAACCATTTTAATTCATCATCTTTTGAAAAAGAAGCAACAAAAATATCAGACTCACCAAAACTAAAAGACTTAGTTTCTCCTATAATCCAATAGCCATTAGAAACTTCAACTATTGCAATAGGAACTTGACTTATAGGTGATTCAAAACTCTTTATATTCTTGAAATCTCCTTGCTTGATATGAAACAAAGAAAGAGAGACAGAATTAGAATAAGGCGTTTTCGAACTAAAAGCACAAACTATACTTTCATCACTCAAATACTTAATAACAGGATAAGACTCATTATCACTACCTACAATAGCTACATCCCACTCAACAGCAAAGTTAGTTAATTTCAAAAACCAAACATCACCTTTAGCTTTTCCCCAATTAACCTCAGAACTTAAGTAAATATCTTCACCGAAGCAATCTAAACTCAAACCAATTTCTTCTCCACCCTCATCAAAGGTTAGATCCTTTATAACACTACCTGAATCATCAATAGCAATAAGCCACAGATCAGTATTATTTTTAACTTCTTTACTTCCCAAAAGTAGAGTATAATTACTCAAAAACTTAACTGAATATACAACATCATTTTTTAAATCTCCATATATCCTATAAGAAACAATATCATTTAGGGTAGGTACTTGATTAGTTGTAATTTCTCCACCTCTTAAATAGGCAATGAGATTTTTATCAATGAACTTTCTAAAACCTTTATCGTTGTTATACCAAACAAAAAAAATGAAAACCAATGTTTGTATAACTAAAAGGGCAAAAAGGGAAAAAACAAGGATTTTGAGCTTATTCATATCATTATTAATTTTTTAATATCTAAACAAAGAATTTCAAAGCAACATTCAGGATTTAGAAATTACTTTTAGTACGTTATGAAAGTTATACCTTCTTATTATTCATCCTTTAGCACGAAGGATAAAATGTTTATTCTTAATAAAAGTTAAGAATTTTAGAAAGCTCTTTTTGTTCCC
>JBMFQU010000153.1:0-1786 GCA_049968435.1 Brevinematia bacterium
AGCACCTAACATGGTGATATCGTCTTTTATAATGAAATCGCTTTTACTCCTAATTGAGTTAAGAATTTTAAGAAACTCCTTTTTGCTTCCCACCCGCCCTTTAGCTTCAACAGGAAGTTAACGCCCTCCTGTTATGTACAACTCCTTAGTTCTTTATGAAAGTTATAACCTTCTTATCATGTTCTTCCTTTAGAATTAAGAAAAAATAAAGCACTCAATACCTAATAGTTAAAAATTGTTTTACAAAAAGTTTGAATAATATAAAATTATATCTTTAAAATACCTAAAGAGGTGTTATATAATTTTTCAGGATGGTTAGCAAAGAGAATTATTCAGATATAATAACAGCAATTGATGTAGGAAGTTCTAAAGTTGGTGCAGTAATAGCAAGGATAACATCATCAATGGAATTAGAAATTTTAGGTGTCGGAAATATTGTCTCAGAAGGTATAAAAAGAGGCACTATTGTAAATATTCAGGAAGCATCATCCTCTATAAATAAAGCAATAGAAGAAGCTGAATTAATGGCTGGAGTACAGGTTAGCAAAGTTTTTGTTGGTTTATCAGGAATTTATTGCGAGGGGATAAACACAAAATCAGTCATAGCAGTAAATAATAAAGATAGAGAAATAACTGAACTAGAAGTAAAAAGAGCAATAGAAGCAGCAACAGAAAGAGTAGTACCTATAAACAAAGAAGTTATTCACATAATACCCCAGCAGTATGCAGTAGATAGCCAAGAAGGAATAAAAAATCCAATAGGAATGAACGGGACAAGGTTAGAAGTATTTCTAAGAATAATAACAGCTAACATAACCCAATTACAAAACTTAATAAAGGCAGTCTCAAAAGCAAACTATGAAATAGTTGATTTCATATTAGGATCAGTGGCTGAAGGAGAAATCATATTAAGTGAAGATGAAAAAGATCTAGGATCAATTTTAATTGACATAGGAGGAGGTACCACAGAAATAGTAGGATATTATAATGGTAATGTATGGTTTAACGGATCATTGCCACTCGGAGGATTAGACATAACAAACGATATATCAGCAATATTCAAAACAACTCCCCAGCAAAGTGAAAAAATAAAAAAAATGTATGGTCATACATTCTCAGCTGCCGTAAATGATACAGAAACAATTCAAATTCAACTCATAAACAAAAGAACAAAGGTTATAAAACGTACTGACCTAGCAAAAGTAATCGAAGCAAGAGTAGAAGAAATACTACTAGAAGCAAAAAAAATGCTAACCAACAGCGGAATGTATGAGTTAGCAAATGCAGGAGTAGTATTAACAGGAGGAACAGCATTACTACCAGGAATTGAAGAATTAACAGAAAATGTACTCGACTTGCCTTGTAGAATAGGATTCGTTGAAAACGTTGGTGGACTATCAGATATAGTAAAAACACCTATCATGGCAAAAACCGTAGGACTAGCATATTATCCAATAAAGAAAAGTAATTATATCATCTCAACCCCAGAAGACAACAAACCTAAACTTTTTGAAAAAATAAGAGAGTTTATAAATAACTTCTTCTTTGGAGAGTAATTCATAAAATTAATTTTAATGTTAGAAATTCTTTTAAGTTTCTCATCGACCGACTCTTGTAGCAGATTCACTTCCTAGTAGTACCTTCATTTAGGTAGGACTTACACCCTTCTTTTAATACCTTCCTTTAGTTTTTATGAAAGTTCTAACTTTTTATTATGTTATTCCTTTAGAAGTAAGAAAGAATAGAAAATCTTACTCTTAATAGAAGTTAAGAATTTTAGAAAACC
>JBMFQU010000154.1:0-1708 GCA_049968435.1 Brevinematia bacterium
ATTATAACTCTCTTAGAAGCGAAAAAATATAAGGTATTTACTCCTAATAGAAGTTAAAATTTTTCAGAAAGCTTTTTTGCTCCCCGTCCAACCCACCCTTAAGCATCTACAGGAGGCTTCGCCTCCTATTGGTACTTCCATTTAGAGAGATTAGAAGATTAGAAAAACAAAAATTACCTTTACTTTAATACTTACGTTAGAAGAGAAAAAACTTTTGACTATTCTGGTAGAAGGTAAGAATATTTTGTCTATTTATTAGATAGCAACTACCTTAGAAAGTTAAGTAAAGATAGATTCATAAGTTTAGCACCTATCTGTAATCCTGCTTGATGTGTAAGTTCAAGTAATTTCAATTCTGTTACTGTCTGAGGTATATCTGTTGCTTGAGTTTTAGCTAAAATGTCCTTAAAATAAACAATATCTGTATTCAATCTAAGATTCACAGTCTTTAACCTTTCAACTCTAGCACCAACCTCAGCTCTATACCTAAGGAAATTATCTAATCCGTTATCAAGAAGTCCAATATCTTCACCGCCTAAGTTTTGCTGTTTTCCTGCTAACATATCATCTCTTATTTTTATCAAAACATCAAAAAAACTCATAGAATAAATTTTTGCCTCTGGATTATAGTTTAAAGGAGGATTAGTACCTTTCTTTATAATACCTAACCTCTCCATAACATCACCATCTCCTATATCCTCAATACTTATGCTATGTGGTACAGTACTTTCCAAAACTAAAAAATTATTACCCGCTGAATTATCAATATAAGCTTTAACTGGTATCTTGAGATTATTTATTCTATCAACAATAGTTTCTAAATTGTCACCTTTATAAACCTTAACCTCCATTCCATCTATCCTAAAAGACATATCCCTATCCGCAACAAAACCTGTTCCTGGCTCGGAAGACTTTATAACCATATTTTCGGAAGCAAAAAGTTTATCACCACTAAGATTGGAAATAATAAAATCATTTGTATCAATCTGTCTATTTACTTCACCATCATTACCCATATATACAACTTTTTTAACTACTTCGTAATCAAGATCTTCCGATAAACCATATTCTATCTTAAAAGGAGTATCCGTTACATAACCACCGTACAAAGAAGATTGTTTATAGTAAGAATTAGCAATATTAGCAAGTTCTCTAATGAGTTGATCTATCTCCATAGCCATTTTTTTAGTATCATCTTTAGTGTAAGTTCCATTTGCTGCCTGAATAGTTAGTTCTCTAATTCTTTGAAGTATATCAGTAGCACTTTGAAGATTAGAATCCATAAGATTTAACTTGGCTTCACCTTCTTCTATATTTTTTATATAAGTATCTATTTCTTTAAGTCTACTCTGAAAATTCATTGAAAAAGTGGTACCAACAGGATCATCTTCAGGTATTCTAATTTTACTCATACTTGTCAAATCTGTCTGCCTTTTATTCATCTCAACCATACGATCCTTGAGATAAAAAAGGAATTCATTTGATATAGAGTTTTGAGTAACTCTTCCTATCATAAAACCTCCTTGTAAAATAATCTAGAAGGCTCCTCCTTCTAAAGTAAGGATCGGATATATTTTTAGATTATTAATTTTTATTCTTCCACCCAACTGTCCTTAAGATTCAACAGAAGTACTTCGTACTCTTAGTGCTACCTTCCCTTCCGATAGAAAGTTAGGAACTTTAGAAAACTTCTTTTTGTTTCCCACCC
>JBMFQU010000155.1:0-1681 GCA_049968435.1 Brevinematia bacterium
CAACAGGAGACTTCGCCCTTGTCGCTTCCAATAAGCAAGTAAATTAATAAAAGATAAATCCCTCAATCCTTAATAGAAAAGTAGAAATCGTTTTTAGTATTCTTACTTTAATTGTTTGAATAGGTAGTATAAAATTTTCAAACACCCTAGTGCATATGAAAAATATCTAAAAAAACTAACTATTATAACTCATAGAGAAGTATTTTTAAAACATTTTCTATTTAAATATTTACTTACTAACCAATTTGTAGTAAGGTTCCGGTTTACCACCTATGGACAATAGGTAATTATAATCTACAAATTTTCTAGCAAGTATTCCTAAAAATGAAGGTGGTATAACAACTTCAAATGGATTATTTGTATATAAAGAAGCTTTGGAGTGTGATAATTGTACAATTATACCTTTAAAAGTAAGTTTTAGTTCTTCAAGTTTTTTACCTTTGATTAAATTTATGATATTTTTAGAAAGAAAATCGGCCATCTGTACTGCAAACTGAGCCAACATCATAGAATTATTACTTTCAGGTAAAGCAACATCACCTAAAGCCCATATATTACTGAAACCTTTTACTTTAAGATATTTGTCAACCAATATCCTAAAGTTTTTACTCTTTTCGAAACTAAAACCTGAATTTTTTTCAATTTCAATAACTGAAGAAGAAGCTTTAACACCAGTACACCAAAGTAATATGTCAAATTCAAATTTTTCATCTTTACTATTTACCTTAAAATGTATAGACGAATTATCAACCTTACTAGCACATGAATTTAATAAAACCTTTACACCTATTTTATTCAAATAATCATGTAAAACTGATGAAAACTTCGGTGGTAAGCTAGGCATAACCCTATCTTTCGCTTCTATAATAGTTATATCCGGATTAACATTTTTACTCTTTAAGAAATTGTAAGTTTCTGATGCTAACTCAATACCAACAGGTCCCGCTCCAACAATAACTATTTTTGGTGATTTACCTTCAGATAGGAAATTATCAAGTTTACTAACATATTTCTCAAGATCTTCATGATTCCAAAACATTATGGAATTATCTTTAACCCCTTGTATCCCTAAATCATATGGTTCTGCACCAACACCAAGAACAAGATGATCATAATCAATTTCCTTACCATCTGATAAAACTACCTTGTTATCTTTAGGTTTAATAGCTAGAACACTACCTTTAATAAACTCAAAATTTTCATACTTCGAAAGAGTTTCTTCGTAATAAACAACTATCTTTTCGTTTCTATTAGGTATAGCAGCGGGAAGAGCTGTAAGTAAAACTTGAAATTCCCTCTTGTCAATCAAAATAACTTTTACACCTAAACCCTTCGATTTTTTTAACAAACTCTTAGCTAATTTAAAACCACCATAACCACCACCAACTATAACAATCTTTACCATAAACAAACTCCTTACTGTTTTGTAGGATTTTTTACGAAATATGAATCAAAATTCAACAAGAATAAAGGTTGTTTAAAAATACTCTTTTAGTATCTTCACCAACCGCCTTTCTAGATTAGCGAAGGCTTCGCATTAATTGATTCCAATAAGAAAGATTTGTCTTAATTATGACTCTTTTAGAAGTGAAAAAAGACAAGGCACCTGCTCCTAATAGAAGTTAGGAATTTTAGAAACTTCTTTCTGTTTCCCGCCCACCCGCCCTTAAGTTCCATGTAG
>JBMFQU010000156.1:0-1646 GCA_049968435.1 Brevinematia bacterium
CTCCATTAATAAGTGGAAACCTGCCCTCATTAACGAGGGATTGCGACTGGGATCCCACGGAATTAATCATCAATCTTAATAACAATAGTGGAAACCTGCCCTCATTAACGAGGGATTGCGACGAGAAATCCCAACCTTTTTTCAATTTTTCTATAAAATGTGGAAACCTGCCCTCATTAACGAGGGATTGCGACCCTAACAATCCTTTTTTCTCACTGCCATTGGAGAAATATGTGGAAACCTGCCCTCATTAACGAGGGATTGCGACCATCTCACTTCCATCATGTTACACCTCCCACTTTAAATTTGTGGAAACCTGCCCTCATTAACGAGGGATTGCGACTGTTACACCAGCATTTATCTCATCAAGAAACAAAAATACAGGTTGTGGAAACCTGCCCTCATTAACGAGGGATTGCGACAAGTAATTTATTTTATTCAATGTTTCAAATTTGCATAAAACATGTGGAAACCTGCCCTCATTAACGAGGGATTGCGACCGGTCTCTTCCTTAATCTTAATCTTTATTTTTTTTCAAGTGTGGAAACCTGCCCTCATTAACGAGGGATTGCGACTTGTTTAAAAAATCAACTGCCCTTCTCAAAGCCTCAAGTGGAAACCTGCCCTCATTAACGAGGGATTGCGACATACTTTCAGGCAATGTAAGCCTAATCCCAGCTTCTTTTGCTCGTGGAAACCTGCCCTCATTAACGAGGGATTGCGACAACTAATTTCTACTTTTTTATGCCTCGCAAAAATTTTGTGGAAACCTGCCCTCATTAACGAGGGATTGCGACGCTAAGTAATTTTTTTTCGTAGTTCCAAACTCTTCGTAAGTGGAAACCTGCCCTCATTAACGAGGGATTGCGACACTTTTGATTTCGCCTATTCTTCTTCTTTTCTCACAATGTGGAAACCTGCCCTCATTAACGAGGGATTGCGACAATCTCCCAAGCTTTATTCAGTATGCTTTTATACTTGTGGAAACCTGCCCTCATTAACGAGGGATTGCGACTTTCTTAGAACTTGATCAAGAAGATATTTTCAGAAACATGTGGAAACCTGCCCTCATTAACGAGGGATTGCGACAAGAAAACCATACTTCAATTATCAAGAACACACAGGTGGAAACCTGCCCTCATTAACGAGGGATTGCGACGAGAGTATCATCGGAAAGGGCATAAAGCAGAGTTCCAACAAGTGGAAACCTGCCCTCATTAACGAGGGATTGCGACACATATGTGATACATATCATCTTTTGGCTGAAATTTGTGGAAACCTGCCCTCATTAACGAGGGATTGCGACTCATATATTTCTCTCATTGAATCGCCAACATACCCAGTGTGGAAACCTGCCCTCATTAACGAGGGATTGCGACAAGCTTCTAAGTTTTTTTCAATCTTTTCAAGCTCACCTCGCATATGTGGAAACCTGCCCTCATTAACGAGGGATTGCGACTCTCCTTGACCAATACAAGCAGCAATAAGATCTCTAGTGGAAACCTGCCCTCATTAACGAGGGATTGCGACAGTGATTTTAATCCATTCATAATCTTTTTTAATTACTTCGTGGAAACCTGCCCTCATTAACGAGGGATTGCGACAGTGATTTTAATCCATTCATAATCTTTTTTAATTACTTCGTG
>JBMFQU010000157.1:0-1588 GCA_049968435.1 Brevinematia bacterium
GCAGGTTTCCACACATTTTTATGATCCTTATCACATTGTGTGGCATTCAATATTGGTCGCAATCCCTCGTTAATGAGGGCAGGTTTCCACCCTGTAGTATTTACACTACCTACTGAAGAGTTCAAATTGTCGCAATCCCTCGTTAATGAGGGCAGGTTTCCACAAGAGTATTGCAAGACTTTGAGATTCTTTGGGAAAGCTTGTCGCAATCCCTCGTTAATGAGGGCAGGTTTCCACAAGGAGATGGACTATGTTCACATTAAATGAATACCTTGGTCGCAATCCCTCGTTAATGAGGGCAGGTTTCTACATAGAAATTCCTGTGAACAGGGTCCGTATCCAGATGGATGTGGGAGACAAGTCGCAATCCCTCGTTAATGAGGGCAGGTTTCCACAAAGAGGAGAACCTTGAATGAATGTGAAGTTCTGCATGTGAGTCGCAATCCCTCGTTAATGAGGGCAGGTTTCCACCGTCGAATCTATATTTCTTTAAACAATTACACCGTGCTTGTCGCAATCCCTCGTTAATGAGGGCAGGTTTCCACAATGTTTGGATGAATAGATCAGTAAAATTTTCTAGATCTTCTTGTCGCAATCCCTCGTTAATGAGGGCAGGTTTCCACAAAAGGAGGTGGAGTATGATCAAAAAAGTTATTTCCCAGTCGCAATCCCTCGTTAATGAGGGCAGGTTTCCACATATTTATGGTGATATTGTGAAGGATATTTATCGGGAGGTTTATTTGTCGCAATCCCTCGTTAATGAGGGCAGGTTTCCACCTTGGTTCAAGTTCCAGTTGAATTATTAATGCGGAATAAATATTGTCGCAATCCCTCGTTAATGAGGGCAGGTTTCCACAAGCAGGGGCGTTGTGAACCACCTAAAGTTCAGAGAAGCTCCGTGTCGCAATCCCTCGTTAATGAGGGCAGGTTTCCACATATAATCGAAATCCGTGATCCTAAAATTAAATTTAAAAGTCGCAATCCCTCGTTAATGAGGGCAGGTTTCCACACCTATGAGTTATTTAAAGAACCTTTTAAGGAGTTTTGAGATTGTCGCAATCCCTCGTTAATGAGGGCAGGTTTCCACACTGGGACTTCCTCCCAGAAGAAGAAGTCCGTTATATATGGAATGTCGCAATCCCTCGTTAATGAGGGCAGGTTTCCACAATATAAGGTTAATGAGTGCCCCTGTGGGGGCACTTATTAGTCGCAATCCCTCGTTAATGAGGGCAGGTTTCCACACAAGAATCGCGAGGGAGTTGAGACAAGAGGGTAGAAGAAACAAGTCGCAATCCCTCGTTAATGAGGGCAGGTTTCCACTTGTAAAAAAAAGGCAGGAGGTGGGGGAATGAGGAAGAAAAAATGTCGCAATCCCTCGTTAATGAGGGCAGGTTTCCACAGAAGAGGCGCCTGATTGTTTTTACGACTGGCGGGATTATGAGTCGCAATCCCTCGTTAATGAGGGCAGGTTTCCACGAGTAAAAAGGTTTCCAAAAGATGTAGAAGAAGAATTGTCGCAATCCCTCGTTAATGAGGGCAGGTTTCCACCCTCTCCTTCTTTTATCTTTGGTGGGGCTCTCTTTGAAGT
>JBMFQU010000158.1:0-1584 GCA_049968435.1 Brevinematia bacterium
GTAAATTCGCTCTTCAGAAGATCAATTAAGGCCCATATCCATAAAACAAAAATAGCTAAAGGAATAACCAGTATAAATATACCAATTATAATATCCATTATGGCTTCTTGTATTCCTAATCCAAACATATCCCTTTTCCTCTTTATTGAATGTTTTTTCCCCTTTTAGAAACTATTAAAAGCCCGTTGTGAAAGCCTTTCATTATAGAAAAAATTATAAAGGAGAGCCACAAAGCATCAAGAGCAAAAGACTGGTTTTCTAACCTCTATAAAAAAACAATTGAGTTAATTTTTAGTGATGCTAAACTACTAAACCTATGGGAATTAGAACCATAAAGTTTTGCTTAAAGGAGCATTTTATCAAAAAAATCAAGGTGAAGCCCGGTGAATAAACCAAAAACACACCTCGCCACAAGCTTTGCTTGTGGCTCGGTGTGGCTTTGGAGATTAGATGTAATAAAGTTTACAAGGTGAGCTTTAGAAATTCTTAAGAACATAGTTTTAAATTATTGATATAACGAAAATTTTTTCTTAAGAAAATCTTAAGAAGGTATACAGAAATTATCTAAAAACATGTTTATTGTTTATTATATATTATAGAAGGAGGTAGGTATGGGAATGACCGTAGGTATATATTTATCAGATGAGGAAGTAGAGAGATTAAGCAAGCAAGTTGGTTCTAAACAAGCTAAAGACATTTCAAAATTTTTGAAAAGGTTGGCACTTGGAAAATTAAAGCTACAGGAATTAAACCTTGCTAAGCTTAATCAAGACATTTTGCAGGAGTTAAGAAGTCAACGTAAAATTCTACTTGATATACTTCAAATATTAGAAGATGCAAAGCTTGTTTTGTTGCAAGAAGAAATGAGAGAACTTACAGAGAATCTTAAGGAAATTGAAGAATTGAAAGAGAAATTAGAAAAGCTTTCTAAGAGTAATCAAGGGAAGGAGCAGATCATTAAAGCATTGCTAGAGCTTGGAAGAAATCTTATTATATTAAAAGAAAGAAGAGAAGAATTTGAAAAAACTCTTCTTGCCCTTCTTGAAAACAACGATTGATAAAATGGTCCAAGTGGTCCAGTCCAAAACCCTATAATTTGCCAGAAACCAAAGATATTTTAAAAAGGGAAACAAGCCGAAAAACCCGATGAATTTAGGAAAAGAGCTATTTTTAGTTTAAAACTGAAAACAATATTTATATACAAACAATTAAAAGTGGTCCATTTTCTTTTTGCTTTCCAACCAGGTTTGAAGATGAATTACTTTTTGATTTTGCTTTTGAATAGCTAAAGAGTTCACGGCTTTTCTCAAGTTTGAAGGTAGCAAGTGAGCATAACGGAGAGTAGTTGTTAATTGAGAATGGCCTAAAAGTTCTTTAATTTCAAGTAAAGTAATCCCTTGCATAGCTAACCAGCTTGCGAAAGTATGCCGTAAATCATGAACCCTTATACTTTTGGGAAGATTTGCTTTTTCTAAAGCTTTTTTAAAAGCCCTACGGAATTCTGAATCAGAGTGAGCAAAAACCCTTTCCTCTTCTCGTGAGTTAAATCTTTTTTTCCTCTCTCTTAAAACTTCAATTACATAG
>JBMFQU010000159.1:0-1431 GCA_049968435.1 Brevinematia bacterium
TGATAAAAAGCAGTTTGTCATTCATATTGAAGATGAAGACCTGTCGCAATCCCTCGTTAATGAGGGCAGGTTTCCACTGTAAGTTAGTCCTTGCAGAACTATAATCTCCTGAAATAAATGTCGCAATCCCTCGTTAATGAGGGCAGGTTTCCACGTTGTCTACCCTTTTAGGTGTACCAATTTCTACGAGTCGCAATCCCTCGTTAATGAGGGCAGGTTTCCACTTTGAAGTGCATATCATTCCAGTTTGGGAAAAAATGTCGCAATCCCTCGTTAATGAGGGCAGGTTTCCACCACTACTGAGTCATTTACTGTTGAGCTGGGATTTCGTGTCAAGTCGCAATCCCTCGTTAATGAGGGCAGGTTTCCACTGATACAAGTATCCAAACCCATTACTAAAGTAAGACAAGTCTTGTCGCAATCCCTCGTTAATGAGGGCAGGTTTCCACAAGTAAGCTTGTAGTTTATGTTCCTGACTGGGTTCCAACTGATAAGTCGCAATCCCTCGTTAATGAGGGCAGGTTTCCACTTGAAAGAGAATGGCAACTTATAGATGAAGAAAGAGAGTCGCAATCCCTCGTTAATGAGGGCAGGTTTCCACGATGGAGAAGCGAGGAAAATAGGTCAAGGTCAATTTGTCGCAATCCCTCGTTAATGAGGGCAGGTTTCCACCCTCTCCTTCTTTTATCTTTGGTGGGGCTCTCTTTGAAGTGTCGCAATCCCTCGTTAATGAGGGCAGGTTTCCACGAGAGGGGCCGGGTCCCGATGGGATCCGGCCCTTTTTTTGTCGCAATCCCTCGTTAATGAGGGCAGGTTTCCACTGGAGCTGTCTATCCAACTTTATCAAAAGAAGAGGTGTCGCAATCCCTCGTTAATGAGGGCAGGTTTCCACAAGAAGAAAAAAATCTTGAAAACAAATTAACTAACATTTTAGAGTCGCAATCCCTCGTTAATGAGGGCAGGTTTCCACAAAGGTTTCTTGTTCTCCTGAATACTCTCCACCGGGTGTCGCAATCCCTCGTTAATGAGGGCAGGTTTCCACTCTTACATTGTCTATGTCTGAACCTATAATCTCTCTTATCTTTTGTCGCAATCCCTCGTTAATGAGGGCAGGTTTCCACTTTTAAGAGAGGTAAAAGTAGAGATGGGGGAAGAGGGCGCTGAGTCGCAATCCCTCGTTAATGAGGGCAGGTTTCCACTTGAGTTGAGACCAAGTCCTTCAGCAAAACCAAAAGAAAGTCGCAATCCCTCGTTAATGAGGGCAGGTTTCCACTGAAGAAGGAGATAGAAAGATAAAGATAGGTGTATACAGTCGCAATCCCTCGTTAATGAGGGCAGGTTTCCACAGGTGCTGCGATGAGTAGTAAAGCGGTTGTAAAGTCGCAATCCCTCGTTAATGAGGGCAGGTTTCCACTTAACGCACCAGTATTG
>JBMFQU010000160.1:0-872 GCA_049968435.1 Brevinematia bacterium
GAGAGAAAAATTAGGAATGACAAGCCCTTTGAGGAGAAGGGTGGAAACCTGCCCTCATTAACGAGGGATTGCGACAAATACCTTCACTTACTTGTTCAATAAGGTCAGGATAAGTGGAAACCTGCCCTCATTAACGAGGGATTGCGACTCTAGCACGTTCTTCTTCATTTATTCTGATTTCATTTTGTGGAAACCTGCCCTCATTAACGAGGGATTGCGACTCTTCATAAGGAACTATTAAGTCAATCTTAGAAAAGTGGAAACCTGCCCTCATTAACGAGGGATTGCGACCTTTCTTGATGCATTCTATGATTTTTTTCCAAGATGGTGGAAACCTGCCCTCATTAACGAGGGATTGCGACCCTGACATTAACTTTTCAACTGCATGGAAAGGTTTGTGGAAACCTGCCCTCATTAACGAGGGATTGCGACCCAATCCAAATTTCTATTTGTCCCGCTGGGGCAAAAACATGTGGAAACCTGCCCTCATTAACGAGGGATTGCGACTTTTTAGAAGATCTTTGACTTTTTTGACTAGAGCTTGAGGGTGGAAACCTGCCCTCATTAACGAGGGATTGCGACAAGTAGCGATGATATTCTACCCTAACCTTCTTACTTTTTGTGGAAACCTGCCCTCATTAACGAGGGATTGCGACATTTCTTTTATTTTAAATCAAGCCGACTATCAACTTTTAAATAGTGGAAACCTGCCCTCATTAACGAGGGATTGCGACCTTTTCTCATCTTTTTTCTCTCTCTGATCTTCTACAGGTGGAAACCTGCCCTCATTAACGAGGGATTGCGACTTGATGGATGAAGACTTTTGGGTAGATAGAGAACACTTTTGGTGGAAACCTGCCCTCATTAACGAG
>JBMFQU010000160.1:882-1302 GCA_049968435.1 Brevinematia bacterium
CGAGGGATTGCGACTCTTCATAAGGAACTATTAAGTATCTTAGAAAAGTGGAAACCTGCCCTCATTAACGAGGGATTGCGACATAAAACAATTCTCCAATTCATAAAAAGATAATTTCTGTGGAAACCTGCCCTCATTAACGAGGGATTGCGACCATTTTGAAAGCTTGTCTCCAACTTTCCTGCGCTTTTTTAGTGGAAACCTGCCCTCATTAACGAGGGATTGCGACTTGACTAAATTTTTGTCAATCCAACTAGTTGCTAAAAGCTTTGTGGAAACCTGCCCTCATTAACGAGGGATTGCGACGATGTATGTAATCCCTTTCTTTTCTAAGAATAACATAAGTGGAAACCTGCCCTCATTAACGAGGGATTGCGACAAGCTTCTAAGTTTTTTTCAATCTTTTCAAGCTCACCTCGC
>JBMFQU010000161.1:0-1260 GCA_049968435.1 Brevinematia bacterium
CCTTCGTTAATGAGGGCAGGTTTCCACACTATGATTAGACGGAGCTATTTTGACTCAGTGTTAGCTTATTGTCGCAATCCCTCGTTAATGAGGGCAGGTTTCCACTGGCCATAGTGCCACGGCGGAGTTGTTGTCGACCCTGTTGTCGCAATCCCTCGTTAATGAGGGCAGGTTTCCACAGGCTGCATAATCTCGCCCGTATATATTCACAAAAGTGGAATTTGTCGCAATCCCTCGTTAATGAGGGCAGGTTTCCACTTTGATTCAATTATTGCTTATTGCATCGGTCTTTCTGGTCGCAATCCCTCGTTAATGAGGGCAGGTTTCCACATAACGGCTATTTCGGTGGTGTAAATATCAGATATTTAGAGTCGCAATCCCTCGTTAATGAGGGCAGGTTTCCACTAGACAAACACGGGCAACCGGTAATTGACCATGATTTAGAGTCGCAATCCCTCGTTAATGAGGGCAGGTTTCCACAGGATGTCCATTCCACAAAGAATATCATCTAACAAAAGTCGCAATCCCTCGTTAATGAGGGCAGGTTTCCACATGATATTGTATATTAGAATTACTATTCGTTTTCAAGTCGCAATCCCTCGTTAATGAGGGCAGGTTTCCACGAGGAAGGGTGCTTTTTGATAGTCAAGAAGGAAATAGTCGCAATCCCTCGTTAATGAGGGCAGGTTTCCACACATTGTTTATGAACTATTCGAAAAGAGAGCAACTTTCTATGAGTCGCAATCCCTCGTTAATGAGGGCAGGTTTCCACTGTGGATTTCAAACAGTTAAAGAATTCGGACACTACGAACGTCGCAATCCCTCGTTAATGAGGGCAGGTTTCCACACTATAAATTAGATCTCTACAATGGTTATTTTGGTGGTATAAATATGTCGCAATCCCTCGTTAATGAGGGCAGGTTTCCACTTCCATACCAAGCGAGGTCATTTTCATCTCAGGGTCGCAATCCCTCGTTAATGAGGGCAGGTTTCCACAAAATTAGGGATCCTATGATCAAATTTAAAACAAGAAGAGTCGCAATCCCTCGTTAATGAGGGCAGGTTTCCACATCTTTTATACATCTCATATCTTTAACCACCAATTGCTAGTCGCAATCCCTCGTTAATGAGGGCAGGTTTCCACAATCGAAGAGTGCCAAGCATTAAATCCCAATATCTCTTGGTCGCAATCCCTCGTTAATGAGGGCAGGTTTCTACCTTATGGTGGTTATAAATTATCAATGCAAAAAGGCGAGGGGT
>JBMFQU010000162.1:0-1219 GCA_049968435.1 Brevinematia bacterium
CATAAAAACTCTTCCTTCTCCATGGCCGACCTCCTATGGTGGAAACCTGCCCTCATTAACGAGGGATTGCGACAATTTTCAATTTTTCATTTTTCAATCTCCTTGTTTTTTCAATGTGGAAACCTGCCCTCATTAACGAGGGATTGCGACACATATTATTTTCTTTTCAAATATCTCATAAATAATATGTGTGGAAACCTGCCCTCATTAACGAGGGATTGCGACATTTGAAGATTTCATGAGATCCCCCCATCTTGAAATAAGATAAGTGGAAACCTGCCCTCATTAACGAGGGATTGCGACTTATTTTAGAGAGTCAATAAATTTATAGACTTTTTGGTGGAAACCTGCCCTCATTAACGAGGGATTGCGACTACTTCTTCAAATGTTGATATCAATAAACTCTCCCATAATGTGGAAACCTGCCCTCATTAACGAGGGATTGCGACCATAGATAACATCTAAAATTTCAAAATTAAAAACATTATCAAGTGGAAACCTGCCCTCATTAACGAGGGATTGCGACAATCAAAAACCATGTCAATGTACTGCATAGCTCCCTCCCTGTGGAAACCTGCCCTCATTAACGAGGGATTGCGACAAGTGGATTCTCTTTGATCCACCTGAAGGCCTCATTTAGTGGAAACCTGCCCTCATTAACGAGGGATTGCGACGGGGATCCCCTGGGATCCATAGAGGTTTAACTTTCCTTCATGTGGAAACCTGCCCTCATTAACGAGGGATTGCGACTCAAAGTCTTTCAGGACACGTTCCTTGCTAAAGACACGCCCATCGTGTGGAAACCTGCCCTCATTAACGAGGGATTGCGACTTGGCCAGGTGAAAGCAATCTTAGAGATGGTCTCTCCGTAATGTGGAAACCTGCCCTCATTAACGAGGGATTGCGACCTTCAGGAAGGATAAAATCTTCCTCGGTGAATTTGACTTTGTGGAAACCTGCCCTCATTAACGAGGGATTGCGACAATTCTGTCAGAGAATACAACTTAACATACGAAAAATATCGTGGAAACCTGCCCTCATTAACGAGGGATTGCGACACATTGTCAGTTGATTGTTTTCTGCCTTTTCATATTTCATGTGGAAACCTGCCCTCATTAACGAGGGATTGCGACCCAAACTCCTCCAAAATATTTTGCATCTCTAATTAAACAATGTGGAAACCTGCCCTCATTAACGAGGGATTGCGACGATCTACAAG
>JBMFQU010000163.1:0-1174 GCA_049968435.1 Brevinematia bacterium
CCCCTCTCCATTTAAATGACTGTAAAAGGAAATTTCTACTTGTGGAAACTTGCCCTCATTAACGAGGGATTGCGACACTATCAAAAACTAAATTAATCCGATTATCAACCTTCATGTGGAAACCTGCCCTCATTAACGAGGGATTGCGACTTTTTTTCCACAGGAAAGTAGACCAAAGGTTTTGTAATAAAAGTGGAAACCTGCCCTCATTAACGAGGGATTGCGACAAGTTTCTAAGAGTTCCTCATCAATTTCAAACTTCATGTGGAAACCTGCCCTCATTAACGAGGGATTGCGACGAGAAAATCTAAATATCTGATATTCACACCACCGAAATAACCGGTGGAAACCTGCCCTCATTAACGAGGGATTGCGACGGAAAATTTCGATTTGTCCTGCTTTATGGACAACTATTTGTGGAAACCTGCCCTCATTAACGAGGGATTGCGACCCCTCTCCATTTAAATGACTGTAAAAGGAAATTTCTACTTGTGGAAACCTGCCCTCATTAACGAGGGATTGCGACAGGTATTCACGAGGAATTGAAATAGCAAATCTCGTAAGTGGAAACCTGCCCTCATTAACGAGGGATTGCGACACTTTCCAACATTGTTCATCTTCATCATAGAATTGTTCTAGTGGAAACCTGCCCTCATTAACGAGGGATTGCGACAAGGGGATAAAATAAAACCATCTCCCCTCCGCTACCCGCCATTCCTGGTGGAAACCTGCCCTCATTAACGAGGGATTGCGACGATTTGAAGCAATTCCTCTTTAGTGAACTCCCTCTTTCCGTGGAAACCTGCCCTCATTAACGAGGGATTGCGACACTTCTTACGCTCATTGTACAAGAACTCAATCTCAAAGTGTGGAAACCTGCCCTCATTAACGAGGGATTGCGACATAGAGATGTCTTAAATTCATAAGAACAAGGTGAAATTTCTGGTGGAAACCTGCCCTCATTAACGAGGGATTGCGACATGTTAATCCATGGTTCATCTTTCTTCTTTATTTCCATTACGTGGAAACCTGCCCTCATTAACGAGGGATTGCGACACAAGGGCCCCAATTATGGTCGCTGCATAACTGTAAATAGGGTGGAAACCTGCCCTCATTAACGAGGGATTGCGACACATATGTGATACATATCATCTTTTGGCTGAAATTTGTGGAA
>JBMFQU010000164.1:0-1171 GCA_049968435.1 Brevinematia bacterium
TCCACTAGAGATCTTATTGCTGCTTGTATTGGTCAAGGAGAGTCGCAATCCCTCGTTAATGAGGGCAGGTTTCCACAAAGGACTTTTTTGTTGCCCTAGTAGATTTTCTAAAAAGTTTGGTCGCAATCCCTCGTTAATGAGGGCAGGTTTCCACATGATAAAAAGCAGTTTGTCATTCATATTGAAGATGAAGACCTGTCGCAATCCCTCGTTAATGAGGGCAGGTTTCCACATTAAAGGAAAGAAGATTGTATATCAGAATCGAGAAAGTCGCAATCCCTCGTTAATGAGGGCAGGTTTCCACGCTTGGGAGTTATCTCCACTTTCATTAAGTTATAGTCCTCAAGTCGCAATCCCTCGTTAATGAGGGCAGGTTTCCACAAGTAGAGATAGGAGACAATATATACCTAATTTCTTACGTCGCAATCCCTCGTTAATGAGGGCAGGTTTCCACTTTGTTGAACATTTTGTCAATATTAGACATCCCGTTTTTGTCGCAATCCCTCGTTAATGAGGGCAGGTTTCCACCTTGCCGAAAGAAGAGTTCTCAGAAAAGAAAGATTGTCGCAATCCCTCGTTAATGAGGGCAGGTTTCCACAAGGAAAGTTCTTGCTTATTGCAGTTTTTGGGCCAGGGTCGCAATCCCTCGTTAATGAGGGCAGGTTTCCACTATTAGGAGTAGTACCGGTAGATGTATGTTATGGGTGCTAGTCGCAATCCCTCGTTAATGAGGGCAGGTTTCCACATATTTAAATCCCTCTCTTTTTTAAGTTTCCTACAAGTCGCAATCCCTCGTTAATGAGGGCAGGTTTCCACAAATAGAGGAGACAAAATTTTTGACCACAAAAGTCAAAGTCGCAATCCCTCGTTAATGAGGGCAGGTTTCCACGTAATAGTTAAGTTTGATTCTATAGAAGAGAAAGATCTTCCTCGTCGCAATCCCTCGTTAATGAGGGCAGGTTTCCACAAGAAGGATGGAAACCAATATCTAAAGTTTATATTTTAGATGAGTCGCAATCCCTCGTTAATGAGGGCAGGTTTCCACCCTTCTCCTCAAAGGGCTTGTCATTCCTAATTTTTCTCTCCCAAAATCCTTAACCTACTCTAAAATATATACCCTAAAATCCTCATCAATCAAGCCCTAAAAATGCTTGAAAATGAAAAATTTTTA
>JBMFQU010000165.1:0-1135 GCA_049968435.1 Brevinematia bacterium
CTACTTTGGGTCGCAATCCCTCGTTAATGAGGGCAGGTTTCCACTTGAATTGATCCCACAAAGAACTTTTTTGGAATTTAAAACACGTCGCAATCCCTCGTTAATGAGGGCAGGTTTCCACATATTTTTTATTAAGTTCTTGGATTTTTTTCTTAATTTCTTGTCGCAATCCCTCGTTCATGAGGGCAGGTTTCCACCAATAGGAGAGTTTTTATGCTATAAAGATTTGCAAGAGTCGCAATCCCTCGTTAATTAGGGCAGGTTTCCACCTGATTCAAGTGCCAGTTGAATTATCAATACGGAATAAATAGTCGCAATCCCTCGTTAATGAGGGCAGGTTTCCACAGAGTAAGATTCCTTTCTGACTATTAGGGGGTGCCCGTCGCAATCCCTCGTTAATGAGGGCAGGTTTCCACTTTTTTCTTAGAGGGGAGGAAAAATATAGCATAGAAGGTGTCGCAATCCCTCGTTAATGAGGGCAGGTTTCCACTAGCAAGGTTTTTAAAGAAAAATGGCATCCCCTTCATTTGTCGCAATCCCTCGTTAATGAGGGCAGGTTTCCACGAGTGGGTAGTAGTAGGGGGGCAGTGGTTTTGTTTCCTGGTCGCAATCCCTCGTTAATGAGGGCAGGTTTCCACAAATTCGAAGTACTTTCAGCTAAACCAATCTCTGAAGCAAGTCGCAATCCCTCGTTAATGAGGGCAGGTTTCCACAAATTTAAAGCCGTTGAAGCTCCCACAGGAGTGGGAAAAAGTCGCAATCCCTCGTTAATGAGGGCAGGTTTCCACAAAATCTTTCTCGAAGTTTGTAAAATGAATCTTTCTTACGTCGCAATCCCTCGTTAATGAGGGCAGGTTTCCACTATCTATGTCCTTTTCAGGATCAAGAGAAAACTTAAAAGTGTCGCAATCCCTCGTTAATGAGGGCAGGTTTCCACGGGGATGGGCGGTATCCTAAATACAGTTCGTATTATGTCGCAATCCCTCGTTAATGAGGGCAGGTTTCCACTATAGGAAAGGGAATTGATAAAGATACAGGGGGATATGTGTCGCAATCCCTCGTTAATGAGGGCAGGTTTCCACTTTTTATTTGTTCTCTTTAAACACTGATTTAAATTTCAGTCGCAATCCCTCGT
>JBMFQU010000166.1:0-993 GCA_049968435.1 Brevinematia bacterium
AAAAGAGTTGTTGTTTAAACTTGATTGTGTCGCAATCCCTCGTTAATGAGGGCAGGTTTCCACAAGTTATGGAGCAGACAAAAGAGTTGTTGTTTAAACTTGATTGTGTCGCAATCCCTCGTTAATGAGGGCAGGTTTCCACACTTTTGGGGCACGAGCACGAATAAGTGAATAAGTTTTTGGTCGCAATCCCTCGTTAATGAGGGCAGGTTTCCACGAGATCCCTTGGAGGCTGGGCCTACTAGAGAGAATAGAGTCGCAATCCCTCGTTAATGAGGGCAGGTTTCCACTAGGGGAGTTAGATGTAGTTTCATTAGATCAGGCTGAGGGTCGCAATCCCTCGTTAATGAGGGCAGGTTTCCACTTGATGGATTATTGGGATGATACCTGGTTTATTATTTTGGGTCGCAATCCCTCGTTAATGAGGGCAGGTTTCCACGAGATTTCAGTAGAAGAAGCAAGAGAATTAGTGAAAGAGAATTGTCGCAATCCCTCGTTAATGAGGGCAGGTTTCCACTAGAAGTTCCAGTAAACAGGATTCGCATAAGGTTAGGTCGCAATCCCTCGTTAATGAGGGCAGGTTTCCACTTATTCTTGCTACTAATTACAGTCAGTTAAATTATATGTCGCAATCCCTCGTTAATGAGGGCAGGTTTCCACTATTAGAGACTTCAGTTATATCAAAAGGATCAGAGAGATATGTCGCAATCCCTCGTTAATGAGGGCAGGTTTCCACTTGAATTTTGGGAAGAAACTTTCGGAGAAGACCGTTTTACGTCGCAATCCCTCGTTAATGAGGGCAGGTTTCCACTTTCAAATTTGATATTCAAGGAGAGGGGGATGATTATCGTCGCAATCCCTCGTTAATGAGGGCAGGTTTCCACTGTTGGTCTGAAGTTAAATCAAACTTGTAATAAGTCGCAATCCCTCGTTAATGAGGGCAGGTTTCCACTCAGTAAGGTCTACGAAAAGTGAAACCTCCTTTGAAGTTCG
>JBMFQU010000167.1:0-956 GCA_049968435.1 Brevinematia bacterium
TTTTCCTCTTGGAAAGATTCTGGAGTTTGAGTTGAAAAGTAACAGGCTTTAAAGTCTTCCGGTATTCCTTTGTTTTCTGTTTTGTTCTCTGAATTGTATTTTTTATTCTCTCCGCTTTGGTCATGCATTATTCTTCTTGATTGTTTTATTGTTAATTATTAGAAACTTGATAGTAGCAGACTGGAATAATTAGTGAGAAAGTTAGTTCTTATTTCTGATTTAAATGTTTTTGGTTTACTTACACAGGCTTTCTGTATCCCCGTATCATAGATACGGGGTTTTAGAAAATCAAGTTGCTATAAAGAATAGTTTGAATATCTCCCAGAGATCTTTGTTTTTCTATGTGAGGATTGATACTTGATTCAGGGGTATCAATTCCGATAAGTCTTACCTTTTCACCTGAACAAACAAACGTATCTCCATCGATAACCCTTTCAACAATACAATCATAGGCAAAAAGGAAACTAGCTAAACTGAGTAAAAAGATAAGACCAAGAAAGCTTCTAGCTAAAAATTTCATAACTACCCCCTTTTAGAATTACTTAATTATTAGAAATAAATAAGCCAAAGAGGATAATTTTTATGACTTTTATTCCTCTTTTTTCTATTTCTTCTCTAATTATTTTTACTGCTTTGTTCATTTTAACTTTCTATTAATCTCTTGAACTCTGGTTCAACGTATCTTATTTCTCCTATTGTTGGTGTTAAAACACTCTGCCCATTTATGTATACAATGCCTGGTGGCCATTCTTTTCTTTTTATTTAAAAGAGATGAGCTTTCTCTTGTTTCGTAGTCAAAGAAGTATTTTAAAAGGTATTCGTCTTTGAAAAGTTCCAGTGCTTTTTTGTTTTCTTTAAGCTCAATATTGTCAAGAGTGCCTTCGTATTGTTCAAGGATTTGGTATTTGAAGAAAACTCCTTTTCCGTCTGTATCTTGTGGTTTTCCTTCTTTCCAT
>JBMFQU010000168.1:0-948 GCA_049968435.1 Brevinematia bacterium
TATGTGTTTTGGTCGTGGCTTTATTGAATCTTAAACTGATTATTTAAACGCCACTTTCCATCCCTTATAGGTAGACTGACAACGTCTGCCAATGATTTCTACTACTTTTTTGAGTACCAGTTTCTATCCCTTAAAGGTAGGCTAGCAACATGGGGCCAATCTTTCAGTATGCGATCGGGGTTATGTTTCTACCCCTCATAGGTAGGCTAGCAACGTTGTTTTCGATCCTTTCTATGTGGCAGATAGAATGTTTCTACCCCTCATAGGTAGGCTAGCAACAATTTTCTGATCTGATTAAAATTCTGAACAACAATGATGTTTCCATCCCTTATAGGTAGGCTAGCAACACTATATCTACACACGAGATAGAACACAAAACGCACAGTTTCTACCCCTTATAGGTAGGCTGGCAGCTCATTACAAGTAAATAATAACAACCTTTTTCAGTTTTCAAAGAACCTTTTATTAAAATTACTTTTACCACTAAACTTCTGATTTGTCAAGGTTTCTATCCCTTATAGGTAGGCTAGCAACAAATTGGTAACATTCTGGTGGCAATGAGTTTTTTTACGTTTCTACCCCTTATAGGTAGGCTGGCAACCAAGATAATAAAACCTATTAGCAAAAGAGAATCTTGTTTCTACCCCTTATAGGTAGGCGAGCAACAATCTATTAAAAATAGAAAACCTCGCCGATTGAGCCGTTTCTACCCCTTATAGGTAGGCTAGCAACCCATTCAAAATAAATAATAACAACCTTTTTCAATTTTTAAAGAGCCTTTTATTGAAACTATATTTTACCCAACTTTTTCATTTTGTCAAGGGTTTAAGGTGTCGTCTAACTCCAAGGATTTTTACCCTATCTTACATAGACGACTTATAATTTTGTCCTTATAAAATAAACCTCTCTCCGCCTTTATTCAATCCTAAAATCTCCCTTTGAGTGTAC
>JBMFQU010000169.1:0-938 GCA_049968435.1 Brevinematia bacterium
ACTTTTGCAAGTCGCTTAGTTCAGAGTGGAATTGATCTTTATGTTGTAAAAGAACTTTTAAATCACTCCTCCATAATTGTAACACAAAGATATGCTCATTTAAGACTTGAAAATATGAAAAAAGCTGTGGAGATACTTGAAAAAGAATCAGATTAGAATTTCCACAGTCCTTTTCTTTTTTCAACTGCTTCCCTGTGACCTCCTCCCACCTTTGAAAAGGTGGGCTTCCCCTTTCACAGAAGGAAGCTTACACGGATATAGGGATTACTCCCCAATATCCGTGCAGAGGCTTCCTTCTCCAGGGGCTTAAGTTCGGGCCGGTCCAACCCTACGGCCTGATCGGGGCTCAGGCCAAGCCCTTTCCTCAAAATAACCAAAGAAGCATTGAGATCTCTATCACAAATTCAACCGCAATAACACTTAATCACTCTATCAGAAAGTGAGAGTTCGTGCCTCCTCCCACAAGCATAGCACTCTTGGCTGGTAGGTTCAAACCTCTCTACAGTGGTAGGTGTCTCAAGGCTGGTTCTCAACCTTGACTTCAACCCACCTACCCCCGAAGAGTGAACCTGCCTGCCAAAAAGTGCTGACCATCCCTTTATCCAATCATCCTGAAATACTACCCTCCTGTATATCTTAAGAAACGCTAAAATCTTATTTTGAGCATCTTTACGCCTGTTGGTCAGCTTTTCGTATTCTTTTCTCAGAAGAAACTGAACTTTTTTTTCTGTTTCTAGAACCTTTCTTTGTCTTAGCTAATTTTCTTTGGAGTCGTTTCAGTCTTGGTGTCTCATGGATTTCAAAATCTATCTTGATCCCGTTAGATAATGTCAGCTTCCAGCCTACACCGAAATCTATCCCGATGTCTCTGTCAACTAAGTTCGAAAAATAATACTTGTTTTTTGGAAGGTAGCAAGTTATATGCAGGTAGTATCCAC
>JBMFQU010000170.1:0-917 GCA_049968435.1 Brevinematia bacterium
CGCGGAGACATGTCGCAATCCCTCGTTAATGAGGGCAGGTTTCCACTGTTGCATCTTTTGTAAGGGACAAACTTAGTTCAAAAGATGTGTCGCAATCCCTCGTTAATGAGGGCAGGTTTCCACACATATTTAGATCATCTATTTTTGATTCATCTAGAGATCTTAGTCGCAATCCCTCGTTAATGAGGGCAGGTTTCCACTCAGAATTGGAGGAGATTTTATCAGAAGAATAAGGTTTGTCGCAATCCCTCGTTAATGAGGGCAGGTTTCCACACAAGTAGGAAAGCTTCTTTATAATTTAAAACAGTTTTTACCAGTCGCAATCCCTCGTTAATGAGGGCAGGTTTCCACTAGATTGCGTCTCTCCATAGAGATGTCTTAAATTCATAAGTCGCAATCCCTCGTTAATGAGGGCAGGTTTCCACAAAAAGGGGAAGTCATCTATCAGGGTGACTTCCCTATTGCGTCGCAATCCCTCGTTAATGAGGGCAGGTTTCCACAAGGGTGGGCTTTCTTGACAATTTCTCATAAAGCTAATTGTCGCAATCCCTCGTTAATGAGGGCAGGTTTCCACAAGGGGAGAAGAAAGTTGTGATATATGACGGAACTTCCAGTCGCAATCCCTCGTTAATGAGGGCAGGTTTCCACGAGAGGTAGGGTAAATCGGCAACAAGTACCTCTCCAATAGTCGCAATCCCTCGTTAATGAGGGCAGGTTTCCACTATTTTCAATTCTAGAAAAATTCATAAAAAAGGAAGAGGGTCGCAATCCCTCGTTAATGAGGGCAGGTTTCCACATGAGATTGGGAAAGAATTGGTTAATTATGAAGGTAATGGGTCGCAATCCCTCGTTAATGAGGGCAGGTTTCCACATGTGTAGTATTTCAGATTCTGACAAGGCTACCCGAAGGGGTGTCG
>JBMFQU010000171.1:0-876 GCA_049968435.1 Brevinematia bacterium
GATTGCGACTACTCTTCCTCAGCATGATGTACGGTATGTTCGACCGTTCTAGTGGAAACCTGCCCTCATTAACGAGGGATTGCGACAGGTCAATTAATCTCTTTAGACTGTATTCCACACATTCGAATAGTGGAAACCTGCCCTCATTAACGAGGGATTGCGACTCTTTCAAGCTTGTCTTCTACAAACCACGACTTGGTGCATAGTGGAAACCTGCCCTCATTAACGAGGGATTGCGACTCTAAAACAAAATTGAACCAACCAATCAAAGCTCCCCGTGGAAACCTGCCCTCATTAACGAGGGATTGCGACATTGCAAAAAAGTAAATCATATTTTGCTTCCTAAATTACATGTGGAAACCTGCCCTCATTAACGAGGGATTGCGACGAAGATAAATCCACACTTAAACGCCTTAAATAACTCTCAACAAGTGGAAACCTGCCCTCATTAACGAGGGATTGCGACTCACCCAATTCTGTCCTTCCAATAAATTCGTAAAGATGTGGAAACCTGCCCTCATTAACGAGGGATTGCGACTTGTAAAACTTTTAATATCGCATTGATTGTAAAATGTGGAAACCTGCCCTCATTAACGAGGGATTGCGACCCGAGGGGGCCTTCAATGTAGACCCCTTTAACAATTTGTGGAAACCTGCCCTCATTAACGAGGGATTGCGACTCTATGGTTACAACGTAATAATCTATGTCCTCGTCCAAACTTGTGGAAACCTGCCCTCATTAACGAGGGATTGCGACTCAATAATGATCCCTTGATAATCCATAGTGTAAATTTCTTTAGTGGAAACCTGCCCTCATTAACGAGGGATTGCGACAAGTTTCCTATCAATTAATTCAGGGTCAGCCGAGTCAAGAAT
>JBMFQU010000172.1:0-856 GCA_049968435.1 Brevinematia bacterium
AATACTACTACTTTTCGCCCAACTTCTACTTCATTTAAGGAACCTACTAATACAAACTATGTATGTGAGGTTTTTGGCTATTTCAATGTAGAGGATAATAAAATTAGTGTTAGTATTTCTTACCATAATCTTTTTTATACTGATCTTAAGTGGTACAACTATTACACAAACTTTGAGATTTCTTTTTAATATTTAGGGGGCTTTTGCTCCCTTCCCGCTTATTAAATTTCCTAACTTATTCAAACCTTCTATATTTATAAACCCTGAGTTTGGAATGTTTAAAATAGGATTTATGCACCACCGCATAGGACACATAGAGATGGAAGACACATTGATATATCATTCTATTCAGACGATGGATATGGGAATAAAGATTGGAGTAGATATCTATGGGAGTATACATTACGAAAAGCGGTTGAGAGAGAAGGGAATTTTTCATACTATCCGGAAGGAGATCACTATCATTTAACCTGTAAATTAGGTATTAATTATTATGAATAAGGGGGTGAATTATGAAGAGAATAATTTATTTGGTTGTTTTTAGTTTTGTGTTGTTTACCTTTGGGTATGGTATAAAGCCGTATAATGAGAGAATGGATGATTTTACTGCGAGGATTGAGTGGAGTATAGAGTTTGTGACAAATTATATAGCGCCGTGGTATTTTCCAGATGAGGTAAAGAAGCCATTGACAGGTATAAAGTATCATTATACTTTGTATTACGATAGAAACAATAAGAGGCCATTTGGTGAGTTGATGTGGTTTTGGGAAGGAGCTTTTATAGAGGATGACTTTCTTTACACGAGGGGTATGTGTAGTAATAATAACACTGTTTACACAGGTGGGCCTAGTGAAGG
>JBMFQU010000173.1:0-837 GCA_049968435.1 Brevinematia bacterium
ATCTGAAGAAGAAATAATGTAAGTGGAAACCTGCCCTCATTAACGAGGGATTGCGACAAATAAAAACCTTAGAAATAGGTTTCCATCCGCTTTTCTTTAGTGGAAACCTGCCCTCATTAACGAGGGATTGCGACTCAAGTCCACATTCACATATGTGATACATATCATCTTTTGTGGAAACCTGCCCTCATTAACGAGGGATTGCGACTCTATTTTCTCAAGAATAGCCAATCTTTCTTTTCTGAGGTGGAAACCTGCCCTCATTAACGAGGGATTGCGACAAGCATTTGAATATGCATTATCCTACTTAGACTTAGAAAATGTGGAAACCTGCCCTCATTAACGAGGGATTGCGACCTTGCTTTTGCAACTCTTCTAAGACAGGAAAAAGATCTTGTGGAAACCTGCCCTCATTAACGAGGGATTGCGACATTTAGACCAGGACAGTTTCATTCAACCATTTCGGTAAAGTGGAAACCTGCCCTCATTAACGAGGGATTGCGACTAGATGTCATTAAGACAAATTTCTGATCACTGAATAAACTTAAGTGGAAACCTGCCCTCATTAACGAGGGATTGCGACACAACCCTTTGCTTATTCCTTAAAACCTCATTTTTTAAAAGTGGAAACCTGCCCTCATTAACGAGGGATTGCGACTTAGTCTTCCTCGTATCCTATATCCCCGAACCAGTATTCCTTGTGGAAACCTGCCCTCATTAACGAGGGATTGCGACAAGCACATTCATTGCTTCAATCTTCCAACCGAAATTCCAATTAAGTGGAAACCTGCCCTCATTAACGAGGGATTGCGACACCGCATCTGCAAAACATAGCTC
>JBMFQU010000174.1:0-773 GCA_049968435.1 Brevinematia bacterium
GGTTTCCACGATAGCTGAATATTGTCATGAAATTGAGATTGATTTTGTCGCAATCCCTCGTTAATGAGGGCAGGTTTCCACTCTTTCGGAAATTATCAATGGCGTGGGCATTATTGGGTCGCAATCCCTCGTTAATGAGGGCAGGTTTCCACAAGGAGGTGTAGTTATGATTTACATTATTAACAGTCCTATCATGTCGCAATCCCTCGTTAATGAGGGCAGGTTTCCACTCATAAAAAGGTCTATACATAATTGAAATAAAAACCAAAAAGTCGCAATCCCTCGTTAATGAGGGCAGGTTTCCACAGGAAAAAAAGAGTGATGATAACAAAGTTTTTTATTTTGCTGTCGCAATCCCTCGTTAATGAGGGCAGGTTTCCACAAGGAGGAACTCAGCTTGAAAGAGTCATTCAGATGCTGTCGCAATCCCTCGTTAATGAGGGCAGGTTTCCACAAAGAGAGAAAGAAAGATATCGGGATTGCCCACCGCTGTACGAGGTCGCAATCCCTCGTTAATGAGGGCAGGTTTCCACTTGAGATTATTTGGGACAAATGGCATGAAATTTTTCCTGAAATGTCGCAATCCCTCGTTAATGAGGGCAGGTTTCCACACCCAGAGTGGTTTTCTCTCTTAATTACTATTCCTCGTCGCAATCCCTCGTTAATGAGGGCAGGTTTCCACAGTAGTGAGAAATTAGCAACGAATTTTGCTAGACGTAAGTGTCGCAATCCCTCGTTAATGAGGGCAGGTTTCCACACTAATTGCAATGAAC
>JBMFQU010000175.1:0-765 GCA_049968435.1 Brevinematia bacterium
AGGCATCTTGAAAAGGTAAAAGGATGAAAAGAAAAGGCAGAAGAAGGTAAAAAAGGATATTTCTTTTCATCCCTATAACCTCCATCTGTAATAATTATATTCTATCATTTAATGATACACAATATATCTATTTTTTAAAGATCAATTCTTGTTACACTTTTCATTTCATCTTCATCCTTACGCCCTTCTTTGCAATCCTTAGTCTCCCTTGGAGCATATCTTGTCCTCTTGGGAATCCTTGTATCTTCTCGCAATCCCTCCCTACCTTCCAATCCCTCGTTAATAAGGGTAGGATTCCACAGGAAAAGGATTGTTGCAAGGCTAGATTGAATTCGTAGAAGTCTAAATCCCTCGTTAATGAGACGAGGTAGTTCACGGTTACCAACTTGATTTAGTAAAAGCAAAAATTTTTAGAAAGTAGAATCTGATTCTTTTAAACCAAAAATTAAGTATCAACTTCTACCAGACAAAAGCCACATTCAATCTATTTAGGCTTAGAGAAAAGATCCTCTATTGTTTCTCCTCCTACACTCAGACTAAAAACCCAAGTACCAATACCTTCTACAGTAAGAAAAACGGTATCACACTTTACACGATCAGCTTTTTTGTCAAAAGCACAAAAAATTTTATCAGGAGATTCAATAAAGATAGCATAAGTAAAATCATTAATGGTTTTTGTTCTAAGTGTTCTAAGATCAGAGATTCTTATGTATCTTCCGTATACATCACGAAAACAGTGAATATTTTGCTTTTTTTTGTCGTTAG
>JBMFQU010000176.1:0-728 GCA_049968435.1 Brevinematia bacterium
GATTGCGACACATATTTCTTTATATCCTTTTCTGCAGTAGTTGGAATTTAGTGGAAACCTGCCCTCATTAACGAGGGATTGCGACGCGCCTTCACCATAATTATTTTTCACCCACTCTAAAAATTGTGGAAACCTGCCCTCATTAACGAGGGATTGCGACTCTTCCTCGTCCACAACCACTTCCTAGTCTTGCCCCGACAAGGAGTGGAAACCTGCCCTCATTAACGAGGGATTGCGACAACTCTTTTCTCACCCTCTCTTCCCACGACCTAGCCCATGGATAGTGGAAACCTGCCCTCATTAACGAGGGATTGCGACTTTGGAGGGTTGTAGTATGGATCTCCCTGTCCATTAATGTGGAAACCTGCCCTCATTAACGAGGGATTGCGACTACTCTCCTCGGTACTGGAGATTACCCCACGAATCCTCGTGGAAACCTGCCCTCATTAACGAGGGATTGCGACATTCTTATTTTTTCTTCTTGCAACTTGAATCCTATTCTGTGGAAACCTGCCCTCATTAACGAGGGATTGCGACAACATGGCCTCGGTTGAATCATCTAGTTTAGTAGCAAGGTGGAAACCTGCCCTCATTAGCGAGGGATTGCGACTCAACCGCGGGACTAATGAAATCAGGATACCGCTCATCCGAGTGGAAACCTGCCCTCATTAACGAGGGATTGGAAGGTAGGTGGAGGGATTGCGACAACTGGAGTGTTAGGATTTGCG
>JBMFQU010000177.1:0-724 GCA_049968435.1 Brevinematia bacterium
ATCCCGATCTTTCAAAGATAAAGGACGAAGATAAAAGAAAGTGGGCAACAAGCCAGATACAAGCTGTAAAAGATACTTTTAGTCAGGAGAATCTTCTTGCAGGTGCTGTTCTTATGAAAAGAATAGCTGATACCTTAGAGTTAAAAAACAAGAAGATATACTTTTCTCGTTATGGGAGTTGGCTATGGGGTTATATTGCCTCAGCAGGAGTTTTTCTTGAAGAAGAGAAAAAATCAATACAGAAATAAGGAGGAGCCAAGGTAAAATGGAGTTCTTGTCCCTTGTTTTTTAAAACTTTGCAAATTATGCATAGCTATATTATAAACTAAAAAATCGCAGGAGGTGTAAAAGATGAGTAAAATCTTCTCTTCTTTTGTTTTAGTTTTGTTTTTAATTTCTACTGTTTTTCCTATTTCAAGTTTTGCTTTTCAGAACTGTGAGTGCACCTTCCCATATTGTAGGTGTTATTTAGCGAATATTGAATTTGGTGTCGATATCAGTAGAGGAAAAATTTGCGATACCCCAGGTGCTGGTATGGAATGTTTGCTTTTTTTTGGTGAGGTTATAAATCTTAACCTACCTTTCCTAAAACTTGAGACTTTAGAAGAATCACAAAGAAAAGCTGAGGTTCTTTTAAAAAAGAATTTGACATTATCTGAAAGAGTAGATTATTCGGTAAGTAGTTTATTTTCTAAAACAGGTTCGGCTACAGAAAGTGATAAAC
>JBMFQU010000178.1:0-719 GCA_049968435.1 Brevinematia bacterium
TACTCTCAGCGACGGATTTTAATTCTTTAACCAAGGGTAGAAAATCTCCGCCGACAAAAGACGAATACATAGAAAATCATGTCCTATTTTTAGAGGATCCCAACTGGTCTGAAATATTATTTAACAATTTAATGAAGAAGAATTAAGAACGAAGTTTAAAAGTTTAATCAAAATATTAAAAAGAACGGCACAGCAGATAACACAGTCAAAAAGTTCGTGCTCTTCCAGGCATTCACCCAAGCCCAGCCATTTTTAGACCGTGAGCGCGTTTGATGAATAAGTTGAAAAACTAGTTCCTCCTTGACAAAGAACTCAAAAAAGCTCTAAACTCTACATCACTCTATAAAACACTAACTCTTATCCTTTCTGTAGTCTTGTTTTTTCTTTTGTTTCTAATAATATTAGGTAGATAATTATAAAAGGAGGTACTGATGAGATTTTTAACTAGATGCTTTCTTAGTCTTTTTTTTTCTATTTAGTTTAGCTAGTTTTCTTTTTGCTTACGATTGTATTGTTGAAAGAGTTATCGATGGAGATACACTTATCTTTTCAGGAGAAAAGGTAAGACTTATCGGAATTGATACCCCTGAATCAACTATTAATCCTCACATAGAAAAACAAAGATCTCTTGGAGATATTCAGACTATTCTTTATAGCAACTTGATTTTCTAAAACCCCGTATCTATGATACGGGGATACAGAGAGCCTGTGTAAGTAAA
>JBMFQU010000179.1:0-711 GCA_049968435.1 Brevinematia bacterium
CCCTCATTAACGAGGGATTGCGACTCCAATCTTAATTCTTCCCCTGAAAACATCGATCCCATCATGTGGAAACCTGCCCTCATTAACGAGGGATTGCGACATATGTAACTAAGACTTTTCCATATTTTGTATCAAAGATTTGGTGGAAACCTGTCCTCATTAACGAGGGATTGCGACTATTCTATCCTCTCCAACAACCCTAGTGTGTAGGGTATTTGCGAGTGGAAACCTGCCCTCATTAACGAGGGATTGCGACAATTCAACCTCACAGTAATCACAACTTGGTTCGCAGCAGAGTGGAAACCTGCCCTCATTAACGAGGGATTGCGACACCCTTGCTATAACATTTACGTGGGAGCTTGGATTCTTAGTGGAAACCTGCCCTCATTAACGAGGGATTGCGACCAATTCTACGGAGCTCTCTTGCAAACTTTCTGATCTGTTTGTGGAAACCTGCCCTCATTAACGAGGGATTGCGACAGCATGGAAGATTAAGATCTTGATGGTGATCGAAATTCAGCAATGTGGAAACCTGCCCTCATTAACGAGGGATTGCGACCAGATAATTGTACCACCCTAGCAAACTTTCTTTTCTTAACCAGTGGAAACCTGCCCTCATTAACGAGGGATTGCGACACTACGAAACTAAATCACTTGAAGTAGTTACCTTAAAAAGCAAGTGGAAACCTGCCCTCATTAACGAGGGATTGC
>JBMFQU010000180.1:0-694 GCA_049968435.1 Brevinematia bacterium
AGATGTTTCAGTTCCCCTGGTTCCCCTCCCTAAGAGTTTCCCCTTAGGGATACTCCGGCATTACCCGGAGTGGGTTTCCCCATTCGGATACCCCCGGATCACAGCTTGCTCGCAGCTCCCCGGGGCGTTTCGCCGCCTGCCGCGTCCTTCTTCGGCCCTTGGCGCCTAGGCATCCACCGTACGCCCTTTCTACTTTGACGCCCGGCTGATTACTGTATCATCCCTCTTGGATCTCTTTTCCCCTTATCTTTAATTTTCTAAGGTGCAAATGGTGGAGCTGACCGGACTTGAACCGGTGACCCCCTGCGTGCAAAGCAGGTGCTCTCCCAACTGAGCTACAGCCCCACCCTTTACTTTCAAAAATTAATTGGTGGGCCCTCCTGGACTCGAACCAGGGACCTCACCCTTATCAGGGGTGCGCTCTAACCACCTGAGCTAAGAGCCCATCTCTTAAAATTCAGGGAGGAGAGGAAGAAGGGAGAAGAAAGGAAAGCTCCTATCTCTCTCCGTAAGAAAGGAGGTGATCCAGCCGCACCTTCCGGTACGGCTACCTTGTTACGACTTCACCCCAATCATCCGCCCCACCTTCGGCAGGCTCTTCGCCTGACTTCGGGTGTTGCGGACTCTCGTGGTGTGACGGGCGGTGTGTACAAGGCCCGAGAACGTATTCACCGCAGCGTGGCTGATCTGCGGT
>JBMFQU010000181.1:0-693 GCA_049968435.1 Brevinematia bacterium
ACATATTGTACAATTAAATGATGCTTTAAAACTATTAGTTAAATCTGTTGTAAAAGTAGAAGGTAATTCAATTACTTTAGTTTTAATATAATCATTTTCTATTTTTGCAGCAAATACTTGAGGAAAATTAATATCATTAGTTCTAATAGGAGATATTTGTGGTAATTCTCGTAATGCTAATCCAATACCTTCAGCGATCATTAGTTTTGTGCCTAATTCATAAGAGCTATGATCCCATTTACCAGGTTCTCCAAATAATACGTCTAATAATGTTTGGGAATATGATTTTAAAACATCTAGGCTTTCAATTATTTTATTTATTAGTTTTTCGTTAAAGTATACGTTAAAAGTATTGTTAATATTTAAAGATTTTTTCAATATTTCAATAAGTGCTTTATTAACATCAATAGATTCTTTTAATGCATTTATAAAAACTTTTTTATCTTGAGTTTTGTTATTATCATCAATGAAAATACTTTTTAATTTGTTTATAGAACTTTCTTCTATTTGTACTTTAATACTATCAGTTTCAAAAGCTTTTTTTAATCTTTCAGGGAACTTATCAAGTAATAACAATAAATCTTCATGTATTGTTTGTAATGTTACATGTTGTACATTCTTCAATTTACCAAGTGCTGCATTATATACATCTTCTGCTTTAAGAGGTTGCATATCATTTCTTTTTTTACCAAA
>JBMFQU010000182.1:0-685 GCA_049968435.1 Brevinematia bacterium
CTTTACGTTTTCCCAACAGTGTGGAAACCTGCCCTCATTAACGAGGGATTGCGACACGCAAGGTATAGTTTTTCTCTTTACGTTTTCCCAACAGTGTGGAAACCTGCCCTCATTAACGAGGGATTGCGACAGGAAAATAGTATCTTCTCGAGTCTCTATTTTCTTATAAAGTGGAAACCTGCCCTCATTAACGAGGGATTGCGACTGAGAGGAAGTCCAAACTCTTGAGCTAATTCCTTTGCCATGTGGAAACCTGCCCTCATTAACGAGGGATTGCGACGTGAAGATTGTGATCTATATGTGATCCACCAGTAAAAAAGTGTGGAAACCTGCCCTCATTAACGAGGGATTGCGACATATTGAAACTAGATATGAAGTTGCTGCTTTTGAGATTAGTGGAAACCTGCCCTCATTAACGAGGGATTGCGACCATATTTTTTATTAAGTTCTTGGATTTTTTTCTTAATTTGTGGAAACCTGCCCTCATTAACGAGGGATTGCGACTCAATTCCTAGAATTCTGCTCAAAAACACCGCCGTGTGGAAACCTGCCCTCATTAACGAGGGATTGCGACTCAATTCCTAGAATTCTGCTCAAAAACACCGCCGTGTGGAAACCTGCCCTCATTAACGAGGGATTGCGACTCAATTCCTAGAATTCTGCTCAAAAACACCGCCGTGTGGAA
>JBMFQU010000183.1:0-683 GCA_049968435.1 Brevinematia bacterium
GCAGTGTTGGGGACTGGATGAAGGTAAATGTTACACCGGTTGCAATATCTTCGTATGTTTGTCCTATTTTGATTGCTGAAGGTTATGCTGAGAAGGTGGGAAGGTCGCAGATTAGATTTTTGGAGAGATGAATATACCACCATTTGATGAGACATGGAATCGTATTGTTGCTCATGCAGTAGAAACTTTTTACACAATAACTGGGCTGGCGTTTACATACGAAATAAGAGAAGATAAATTTTACCAAAGCAGAACAAATTATGGGATAGCGAAATCCGATTTTGAAACAGCTTATTAGTTCCTGCTTCATCGTATGCGGTGCATACTCCACAGGCGTAACTTCCCGCAAGCCCTGCGGTAGGACAAATTCATTTGTTATATCTAGTTCTTTCAATGCTTTTTGCAACACATTTACAGACGCTACTAAATCTGCATTAGCTTTATAATGGCACTTCAAGCATTCAAACTCGCTTTGAGATTGTCTATTGTCTTCATGTTTAAAACCGCACACAGGACAAGTTTGAGAGGTTGAGTTTGGTGCTACTTTAACAAAAAACTTGTTAAACTTTGCAGCTTTGTATTCAAGCAGGTTGAATATTGTTCCCCACGATTGAGTTAAAATGCTCTTATTAAGTCCAGATTTTGCGTTTACATTATGACCAGGACTTTCTAAAGTGCCTTTT
>JBMFQU010000184.1:0-678 GCA_049968435.1 Brevinematia bacterium
CATCAATAGGTCTCATAGTAACCCTCCTTGTGGAAACCTGCCCTGATTAACGAGGGATTGCGACCATCCCTTGAGTGCCCCTTTTGGAATCCACATGCCACACCTGTGGAAACCTGCCCTCATTAACTAGGGATTGCGACATTAAAACTTCTTCAAACTTTGTTGATTTAATCTGTCTTGTGGAAACCTGCCCTCATTAACGAGGGATTGCGACAAGAAATTGGTTCAGGAGTTAATGATGCACGGCCAAAGCTTGTGGAAACCTGCCCTCATTAACGAGGGATTGCGACTTGTATGTATGGGACATTGCTCTTATGCAATATCTTTACAATGTGGAAACCTGCCCTCATTAACGAGGGATTGCGACAAATTAATTTGTAAGTACTCCATACCGCACCCCCTCTTGTGTGGAAACCTGCCCTCATTAACGAGGGATTGCGACGAATCACCAACATACCCAAGAGGATAACAAGAAAAATACCCTGTGGAAACCTGCCCTCATTAACGAGGGATTGCGACTCTTCAATTTCCTCAGAAATTCCGTCATATATCACAACTTTCTTGTGGAAACCTGCCCTCATTAACGAGGGATTGCGACTCTTCAATTTCCTCAGAAATTCCGTCATATATCACAACTTTCTTGTGGAAACCTGCCCTCATTAACGAGGGATTGCGACT
>JBMFQU010000185.1:0-660 GCA_049968435.1 Brevinematia bacterium
AGATAGAGAAGTTAAGGAATATCTCAATTCAATATTGCAACTTCATATTAAAAAATCTGGAGAATTACGAAGATGGATTGAAGAAGATATTGAACGATATAGACAAAAACAAATAGAAGAACAAATAGAAGCTACAAAAAAGATTTTGAGAGAAGACCGAATAATGGTTGATAGATTGCAGAACTCATTGAAACAAGAACAGGAAGAAATACAGACAATCAACAGAATTCTACAACAAAACATCAGAGAGATACGGCAACTGCAGGAAGAGAAACAAGAACCAGACCAAAATCAAAGACCGAGATTTAGAATGTAAAGCTTATCACTTTCCACTCTCTCTGAAAGGCTGTTTGAAAAATTCCAAAGTATAACTTTATTTCTAAAAACAACTACCAAAATCTCAAAAAATAAGTATAACCCCCATAGCACCAAAAAGTTATACACTGCAAACCTTTTTTTCCTTTTGTGAAGCTATTTTATTATTTTTTAAACAGCTGGGATAAATTACATAAAGAATTAGAAAACTTTGAAAAAAAACAATAACCTCTAATTTAAAAAATTTAAGTTAACCCATATTAAACACACTAAAGAAAATATAGGTTAACTCCTTAAAATGGGGGAAACTCTATCACCTACCAGCAAAAAGCTCAAGCATCCCTG
>JBMFQU010000186.1:0-658 GCA_049968435.1 Brevinematia bacterium
TCACGTAACCATCTTCTGTTAGAAAACCAAATAACAATATAGTGGAAACCTGCCCTCATTAACGAGGGATTGCGACTTCACGTAACCATCTTCTGTTAGAAAACCAAATAACAATATAGTGGAAACCTGCCCTCATTAACGAGGGATTGCGACTCACTTTTGCATGTGAACTGTTCACCCATGGCTTCCACCTCGTGGAAACCTGCCCTCATTAACGAGGGATTGCGACACCCAATAGTCATAATCATCAAGTATGCTCGAAAAAAACCTTTCGTGGAAACCTGCCCTCATTAACGAGGGATTGCGACAAATTAACCTTGAGATTTTCTAATATTCCAGGTACTAAATGTGGAAACCTGCCCTCATTAACGAGGGATTGCGACTAGGGGAAATCGGTGACATAAGCTTCAGAATCCTTCCAATTGGTGGAAACCTGCCCTCATTAACGAGGGATTGCGACAAAAGCAAATACGACTGTATCTTCCAACAAGTAATAAGGAATCTTGTGGAAACCTGCCCTCATTAACGAGGGATTGCGACAAATCTAGTAAAACACTGTTTGTAGAAACTCTTACTTCCATGTGGAAACCTGCCCTCATTAACGAGGGATTGCGACAAAAGCAAATACGACTGTATCTTCCAACAAGTAATAAGGAAT
>JBMFQU010000187.1:0-656 GCA_049968435.1 Brevinematia bacterium
GTGGTTGGAAAATCGGTTGACCATATATATCCTGCTGTATATCCTGCCACATACACATTACCTGAACTATCTATGGCAATGGCATTGGCTTCATCATCACTACTTCCCCCAAGGTAAGTGGAAGCAAGAAGACTTGAAAGGTTTGCATCAAACTTTGAGATAAAAGCATCAACATACATACCGTTATAGCTTGTGTCGTAAGCCCCTGGTGTGGTTGGAAAATCGGTTGACTCTGTCCTTCCTGCCACATACACATTACCTGAACTGTCTATGGCAAGGGTATGGGCTTCATCCCAATAACTTCCCCCAAGGAATGTAGAAGCAAGAAGACTTGAAAGGTTTGCATCAAACTTTGAGATAAAAGCATCTGAATAAAGAACACTATTAAAGCTTGTGTCGTAAGCCCTTGATGTAGTGGGAAAGTTTTTTGAATCTGTATCTCCTGCCACATATACATTACCTGAACTGTCTATGGCAATGGCACGGGCAGCATCATTATCACTTCCCCCAAGGAATGTAGAAGCAAGAAGACTTGAAAGGTTTGCATCAAACTTTGAGATAAAAGCATCAGAACCACCACCATTAAAACTTGTGTCGTAAGCCCTTGATGTAGTAGGAAAATCGGTTGAATATGTCCTTCCTGCCACATACACATT
>JBMFQU010000188.1:0-652 GCA_049968435.1 Brevinematia bacterium
GTTCAGATCGGATAAAATTCAGAGGTGCCTCCAGTACACCTATATGGTCGAAATTAAGGGTTTTATTGGAAAATACCCACATAAATATTCACAATTCTACAAAATTTGGGAATTAAAATCAAATTAATGTTCTTAAGTCATAATCCAAAAATGGCCCAGATCAGATAAAATTCAGAGGTACCTCCAGTACGCCTATATGGTCGAAATTAAGGGTTTTATGGCAAAATACCAACAAATATACTCACAATTCAACGAAATTTGAAAATTGGAATAAAATTAAAGTTATTAAGTCATGATCTGAAAATGGTTCAGATCGGATGAAGTTCAGAGGTACCTCCAGTACAACTATGTTTTCAAAATTAAAGGTTTTATGACAAATTACCCACAAATATATTCACAAGTCGACGAAATTTGAGAATTGGAATCAATTTTATGTAATTAAGTCAAGATCTGAAAATGGTCTAGATCGGATAAAATTCAGAGGTGCCTCCAGTACACCTATACGGTCGAAATTAAGGGTTTTTTTGGAAAATATCCACATAAATATTCACAATTCGACAAAATTTGAGAATTAAAATTAAAATAATGTTATTAAGTCATGATCCAAAAATTGCCCAGATCAGATAAAATTCAGAGGTACCTCCAGTACACC
>JBMFQU010000189.1:0-651 GCA_049968435.1 Brevinematia bacterium
TGAGTCGCAATCCCTCGTTAATGAGGGCAGGTTTCCACATTTTAAAGAGGCTTGTAGAAGAATTGAAGGAAGTAAGTAGTCGCAATCCCTCGTTAATGAGGGCAGGTTTCCACATATTTGTCAAGATACAACTATAAAATTTATTATTAGTAGTCGCAATCCCTCGTTAATGAGGGCAGGTTTCCACAAATTGGAATTGGAATTATTAGAATTAAGTAAGAAGCACAATGTCGCAATCCCTCGTTAATGAGGGCAGGTTTCCACGAGTTTAAATGGGTTTTTGGTTGGAAGTTTTATATTTATAAAGTCGCAATCCCTCGTTAATGAGGGCAGGTTTCCACTTGGATGGAAGATTAATTTACCTGGATCGCCATATTATATTACGTCGCAATCCCTCGTTAATGAGGGCAGGTTTCCACAAGTAAGAGGGCCGGATCCCATCGGGACCCGGCCCTTTTTGTCGCAATCCCTCGTTAATGAGGGCAGGTTTCCACAAAAGAAGGCTTAATTTTTTCGATAAAAGGTAAAGGCAAGTCGCAATCCCTCGTTAATGAGGGCAGGTTTCCACATAGATTCAGCTAAGAAAGAAGTGAAAGAAGAAATCTTCCTGTCGCAATCCCTCGTTAATGAGGGCAGGTTTCCACCCTTCTC
>JBMFQU010000190.1:0-650 GCA_049968435.1 Brevinematia bacterium
AGGTTTCCACAAAAGGGGGTCGGCCATGGTGAAGGAAGTAGTTCTTCCAAGTCGCAATCCCTCGTTAATGAGGGCAGGTTTCCACTAAAACAATAAAAAAAGATTTGGAATTTGATCTCTCATATAAAGTCGCAATCCCTCGTTAATGAGGGCAGGTTTCCACCCAAGTAGTTTTTATGTTACAAGAGAATCCCCAAGGATGTCGCAATCCCTCGTTAATGAGGGCAGGTTTCCACAAGTTTTATAATAGTTATCATGACTACCTTATAGGAAAAGTCGCAATCCCTCGTTAATGAGGGCAGGTTTCCACTGGTTAAACGTAGCCTCATTGGAAGGGTGGTTTAATTATTTGTCGCAATCCCTCGTTAATGAGGGCAGGTTTCCACACTCTTTTGAAAAATATGATCCAATTCCTACTAAAGTGTCGCAATCCCTCGTTAATGAGGGCAGGTTTCCACTTGAAAAAATAAAGATTAAGGAAGAGACCGAGCCCGATGGGTCGCAATCCCTCGTTAATGAGGGCAGGTTTCCACTTGAAAAAATAAAGATTAAGGAAGAGACCGAGCCCGATGGGTCGCAATCCCTCGTTAATGAGGGCAGGTTTCCACTTGAAAAAATAAAGATTAAGGAAGAGACCGAGCCCGATGGGT
>JBMFQU010000191.1:0-650 GCA_049968435.1 Brevinematia bacterium
GATTCCAGAAGGTTTTGCCCACGGATTTTTAGCCGTTTCCGATTACGCTGAAATTATCTATAAAGTTTCCGGTGCTGAATACTCTCCTAAGCACGACGCAGGAATAAGATGGGACGACCCAGATATAGGAATAAAATGGCCGTTAGAAGGCATAGAAAATGTAATTCTTTCAGATAAAGACAGTAAACTTCCATATTTAAAGGCTTTAAAAGGGGAGGATTTACTTTGAAAATTTTAGTGACAGGGGGAGCTGGTTTTATTGGAAGTGAGTTTGTGAGACAGGCAGTAAAGCAAAACCATAACGTCTGCGTTGTAGATGCTTTAACTTACGCTGGAGATATAGAAAGGTTAAAAGAAGTAGAGCCATACATAACATTTTACCATGCTGACATAAGAGATTACGAAGAGCTGGATAGTATCTTTGCCAAAGAAAAACCAGAAGCTGTTGTGCATTTTGCTGCAGAAAGCCATGTAGATAGAAGTATCTTAGAACCAAGGGTATTTTTACAAACAAACATAGAAGGAACGTTCAACCTTTTGGAGCTCTCGAAGAAATACGGTGTAGAAAAGTTTATAAACATATCTACGGACGAAGTTTACGGAGAACTTGGAGAAGAAGGAAAATTTACAGAAGAAACACCTTTAAAACC
>JBMFQU010000192.1:0-648 GCA_049968435.1 Brevinematia bacterium
GCTAAGTTAACGGTTGCAAGTACTATAGGAGAGGACGAAGAAGATATATCTACAGTTAAGCTTTCTATATGCCTTTCCACAAACTCTTTAATGTTTTCTTCTTTTAAATCTTTTAAAGATAAAGTTTGAGATATAAATGCAAGAGGATAAACTTTCCCTGTCTCTTTATCTAAATCGTTTTCTGAAGATTTGAACTTTAAAGGGAAAAACATTAGGGAGTATTCTAAAGACTCCTCTTTTTTATTTAACTTCTCTTTTATTTTTTCTTTCAGTAGATTTGCTATATTGTTGTCTTTTATCTTCTTGTCTATAGATATATGTTTGCCAATTAGCTCTATATTAAATTTTTGTTCCTCACCTATATATTTTGTATCAATTTCTAAAGGCAGTTTTTCTTCTTCTTTTATGTAATCAAGCCAACTTTCCAGTATGTGGAAACCTGCCCTCATTAACGAGGGATTGCGACAATCATTTGGAGTAATAATGGTCTGATTGCAACCTTGTGGAAACCTGCCCTCATTAACGAGGGATTGTGACTACTTAAAATAAATATTTAAACGGTTGCCATCACATTCGTAGTGTGGAAACCTGCCCTCATTAACGAGGGATTGCGACCATAAATCTTTCTCCACTCTTCCTCACTATAGA
>JBMFQU010000193.1:0-351 GCA_049968435.1 Brevinematia bacterium
TAGTAACCAGAGGAAAAGAAATCAAACGAGATTCCGAAAGTAGCGGCGAGCGAAATCGGAAAAGCCCAAACCTAAGGCTGTGCCAAAGAGGGTATTCGTTGCAGCTTTAGGGGTTGTAAGAAAAAGGAGTCTCGCTAAATACCCTTAGCGAGGGGGTTAGTTTGTTCTTAGCTGAAAACGCTGGAAAGCGTTGCCATAGAAGGTGATAGCCCTGTAGGCGAAAAGAACAATTCTACCCTATCCTTTTTTCTTGAGTAGCTCGAGGCACGTGGAACCTTGAGTGAATCTGGGGGGACCATCCTCCAAGGCTAAATATGCTCAATTGACCGATAGTGCACAAGTACCGTGAGG
>JBMFQU010000193.1:361-642 GCA_049968435.1 Brevinematia bacterium
ATAGAACCTGAAACCGTATGCTAACAATCAGCCATGGGACTATTGGGTAACCAAGTCTTTTGGCATGCCTTTTGCATAATGAGCCAGCGAGTTAATCTTCAAGGTTTGGATAAGAGGTATTAAGCCTCGCATCCGTAGCGAAAGCGAGTCCGAATAGGGCGATTAATCTTGGGGATTAGACCCGAAGCCAGGTGATCTATCCATGGCCAGGCTGAAGTGGGAGTAAAACCCCATGGAGGGCCGAACCGGTGTAGGTTGAAAACTGCTCGGATGAGCTGTGG
>JBMFQU010000194.1:0-638 GCA_049968435.1 Brevinematia bacterium
CAAATTTTTTGTAAAAAGCAAATTTTTGCAAAGAATTTGAGGTGGGAAAGTTACAAAATTATTTATTAGCTGAATCTTTTGGAAAAAAGAGCCAAAGAAGGTGATAGCCCTGTAAGCGAAAATAAATAATCTTTCTAGTTTCTTTTCCTAAGTAGCTCGAGGTTGGAACGCCTTGAGTGAAGTCGGGAGCACTATCTCCCAAGGCTAAATATTTTTTGTGATCAATAGTGAACTAGTACCGTGAGGGAAAGGTGAAAAGCAGGCCGGTGAGGCCGATGAAATAGAACCTGAAACCATACGCTTACAAGGACTCGAAGCTCTTAGTTCTTTCTTCGGAAAGAACGGGGTGACGGGGTGCCTATTGAAGAATGAGCCAACGAGTGTATGGGTACTGCTTTGGTTAAGTCGCCTCAGGCGATGTAGCCATAGGGAAACCGAGCTTTAAATAGAGCGAATACTATTCCTTCTTAATTGAGCTTTTTAGCTCGTTAAGAAGTGATAGTAAGGTAGTACTCATACGACCCGAAGCCAAGCGAGCTTACCATGGCCAGGGTGAACTTCGTCGAAAGGCGGAGGGAGGCCCGAACCGGTTGGTTGTGCAAAACCTTCGGATGAGCTGTGGTAAGAAGTGAAAAGCT
>JBMFQU010000195.1:0-635 GCA_049968435.1 Brevinematia bacterium
GGGCTCACGTCTCAAGATCTGTCGCAATCCCTCGTTAATGAGGGCAGGTTTCCACAAAAGTATGGATTTTGATCTTGGATATAAAAAAGAATTTTTGTCGCAATCCCTCGTTAATGAGGGCAGGTTTCCACAGATAGTAATTAAAATCGGCAAAGACCCTTGGCTGAGTGTCGCAATCCCTCGTTAATGAGGGCAGGTTTCCACAGGACAAGGATAGATGGTTGGTTGAAAGTGGCAGGTGGTTTTGGGTCGCAATCCCTCGTTAATGAGGGCAGGTTTCCACTTGTGTGGAGGGTGAATCTTCCACGTGCTACTTTTTATATCAGTCGCAATCCCTCGTTAATGAGGGCAGGTTTCCACTTGATTTCGTCTTCAGGAGAAGAAAAAAGTTCAGAATATTCTGTCGCAATCCCTCGTTAATGAGGGCAGGTTTCCACTAGATTTAATTGTATTTGCTATTGAAGACCTTTTAAGGGAGTGTCGCAATCCCTCGTTAATGAGGGCAGGTTTCCACTCAGGAGAGAGGTACGTGAGAGTAGCAAGGAGGATAGGAGTCGCAATCCCTCGTTAATGAGGGCAGGTTTCCACACATAAGAAATTCAGTGTGGATGTAGGTCTCATTATGTCGCAATCCC
>JBMFQU010000196.1:0-624 GCA_049968435.1 Brevinematia bacterium
GTTAGATTAATTATAAATCTATTATAAAAGCAGGCATACATTAATACATATTGTCCGTTTTTATTTTCATACATAGTTTTAGAGGATTTTGCAAAGTTTTGTTGAATATATATAAATATGCTTTACATGGGAGTTGATAAGATGGCTATACCTACATATGAAGAGATTATGTTGCCGTTACTTAAAATTCTTTCTAATGGTGGAATACATAAATATAAAGAGTTAGAAGAAAAACTTAAAAATGTATTTAACTTGACAGAAGAAGAAGTAAATTCAAGACGTGAGAGTGGTATTAAAATTTTTTTATAATAGAATAGGATGGGCGGCTACATATTTAAAGGAGGCGGGACTTTTGGAGTCTCTTAAGAGAGGAGAATTTAAAATTACTGAATGAGATAAAAAGAATTGATAATAACTATTTTGAAGAATGACTAAAAATATTAAAAACATTATTATTACATTACAAAAAAGGCAAGTTTTCTATGCAAATTTGATTTTTATTATAAAATTTACATAGATAGTGTAGAATATATATGGATACAGGTTTAAAAGGACAAAATATTATTTGTTTTAGGAGGCACATTGATGAATGGTGGTAAAATAAGTTTAAGACAGCTTGAAACA
>JBMFQU010000197.1:0-620 GCA_049968435.1 Brevinematia bacterium
ATTTTAACCTTGGAAATACCAGAGAGTAAAGAAGAAATTAATTTAGTTTTTCCTTTAGAAAAAATTAGAAAGTATCCTTTTTATTTATCAATATTTTTATTTATTGGTCCAACTTTTGAAGTAGAGCATTTGAGTACTATTGATTTTACTGAGAGAGATATAGGAGAAGCTCAGGGATATTATAAAGCACTTGCCAGAATGAGTAAAAATGAAAAATTTTTAGTAGAATCAGAAAGTCCTGATCATGACCTAAATATCAATTAAGATATCTTTCTGTTTTTCTTTTAATCTTTTTCTTTAAATGCTTTATGTAATGCTTTAAACTCTTTACGTAATAAGTAGAAAAAACATCCCATGTATATTAACAATAGTGAATTAAATATTACAAAAATAAGGTTAAATGAAACATTTCCTTTCAATATACTTTTCCCTTTAGAAAGATGGTTATAAATAGGAATAATAAGCCCTATATCAATAGCAAGGAAAATAAAAAAAATAAAGAAATAAAAGGTAATAGGGTTAATAATTTTGAATAAAATTTTTGCAAGTTTTTCAATTGGGTCAGAATTTGTTCTCCTCATGTTGCCCCTTGAAATTTGAGGTTTAAAAGTTTGATCCTT
>JBMFQU010000198.1:0-618 GCA_049968435.1 Brevinematia bacterium
GACAGTTCGGTCCCTATCCGCCGCAGGCGCAGGATACTTGAGAGGAGCCATCCCTAGTACGAGAGGACCGGGATGGGGCAGGCTCTGGTGTACCAGTTGTTCCCCAAGGGCAGCGCTGGGTAGCCATCCTGCTACGGGATAAGCGCTGAAAGCATCTAAGCGTGAAGCCCACCTCAAGATAAGGTATCCCTGAAGGGCCGTGGGAGACTACCACGTAGATAGGCTGCAGGTGGAAGCTCGGTGACGGGTGAAGCCAAGCAGTACTAATAGCCCGTTTGGCTTGGCCTTATTCTACCTACTAACCTACAACCTTATTCAATTGCCAAATCCCTGGTGTCCATAGCGGTGGGGAAACACCCGGTTTCCATTCCGAACCCGGCAGTTAAGCCCACCAGCGCCCATGATACTGATCGGGAGACCGATCGGGAAAGTAGGTCGACGCCGGGGTATTTATCTTTTATATTTTTTTTACTAATCCATATTGTATTTTCTTATTTTTCTCCATAGTGTAACTCGGTTTATTCCTAAAATTTTGGCAGCAATTGTTTTGTTTCCATTTGTTTTCTTTAAAACTTCTATAATTTCCTCTTTTTCAGATATTGATTCACTTTAATAATT
>JBMFQU010000199.1:0-612 GCA_049968435.1 Brevinematia bacterium
CCTCATTAACGAGGGATTGCGACCATAAGTACCTTCACTTACTTGTTCAATAAGATCGGGATAACAAGTGGAAACCTGCCCTCATTAACGAGGGATTGCGACTCATTATAGTTTACGTAATAGAAGAACTTGGACTTACAGAAAAGTGGAAACCTGCCCTCATTAACGAGGGATTGCGACGAGCCGGATCGTTTTGATACATAATCCATTCTCTTTAATGTGTGGAAACCTGCCCTCATTAACGAGGGATTGCGACAAAAAGAATGTTTCTCTTGGTAATGCTTCCTACTTTTTGTGGAAACCTGCCCTCATTAACGAGGGATTGCGACAAGATCTTGATGGTGATCGAAATTCAGCAATTCAGGGTTATGTGGAAACCTGCCCTCATTAACGAGGGATTGCGACAATTTTAAGACTTCTCAAATGCTTCACCTTGTCCATAACGTGGAAACCTGCCCTCATTAACGAGGGATTGCGACACTTTCCTTCTTTCCAAAGTGAATAAAACATCTTCAAACTTGAGTGGAAACCTGCCCTCATTAACGAGGGATTGCGACTAAAAAGCTTTGTGTATCCAAATAATGCCATTCTCTTTATCTGTGGAAACCTGCC
>JBMFQU010000200.1:0-608 GCA_049968435.1 Brevinematia bacterium
GCCCTCATTAACGAGGGATTGCGACCCCCATCCATCTATTTCAACCTCCCAATCTTGCCCAGAGAGTGGAAACCTGCCCTCATTAACGAGGGATTGCGACACTTGCATTTTCACACATAAGTTTGGCTTTTGCCATTTTAGTGGAAACCTGCCCTCATTAACGAGGGATTGCGACACGTGGTGTGTTAAACGGAAAAAGAATAGGAATTCTTGTGGAAACCTGCCCTCATTAACGAGGGATTGCGACTCTTAATTTTCTCGTATCCTTTCTTCTTGCAACTCGAATGTGGAAACCTGCCCTCATTAACGAGGGATTGCGACAATAATTTCAAAATCCTCTTCACTTCCTTGTCATAAACTTGTGGAAACCTGCCCTCATTAACGAGGGATTGCGACCAAAGGGTTTTTAGTGTTTATTTTAAGTGTTTTTTTAATTGTGGAAACCTGCCCTCATTAACGAGGGATTGCGACCATTAAATTGTTCATTAATACCCACAATGCGTCCCCTTTAGTGGAAACCTGCCCTCATTAACGAGGGATTGCGACACTTCTTCAACAGTTTGCAATACTTGGCCCTCTCCCAAACGTACCAAGTGGAAACCTGCCCT
>JBMFQU010000201.1:0-605 GCA_049968435.1 Brevinematia bacterium
GAAGAAATTTTAGAAGTTTCTAAAGAAAAATTTTTTTTTATAAATTCTTCAAAAATTAAGGGGGTTTTATAGGGAAAAGATTTGAGAGGAAGGGGTTCTGAAACTAAAAGTTTTTTTAGTTTAAAAAATAGTTCCTTCTCATTTAGCTCTGTAGTTTTTATAAAATCTCCGTTAACTAAGTTAACAAATTCTTCAGTTTTAACATCATAAGAAAGGGTAAGAAAAGGTTTATTTAATTTATAAGCTAAAATTAAGGAGTGAAGCCTCATTCCTAAAAAAAATTTACACTGCGAAAGAGCCTCAATTACATCTTCAAGAGTTTTTATTTCAAAGGAATAAAGCCTATCAGAGGGAAAATAATTTTTTAGTGCCTCAATAATTTCTATATCTAAATTTAAGTCAAAAGGAATAAGAAAAAGTTTTAGGTCTTTATCTTCCTTTAAAAGTTCATTTAAAGCCTGGGAAACTTTTTCTATTAAAAACTTATTATTAAACCAGCTTCTTAAGCTTACACCCAAAATTTTTTCCTTTGGTTCTTTAAGATATTTGCTTAAATCCAGATCTAAAAGAGGATCAACATCAAGGTATATGGAGGTTTTTTCTTC
>JBMFQU010000202.1:0-597 GCA_049968435.1 Brevinematia bacterium
ATTATTTCATAACTTGTGATGGAAATACTTGTGCAGTCTATCATAAAGATGGTAAAAAATTTTCTAATGACTTCTCAATAAAATCAGAAGAGATAAAAAACGCCAAAATAAATGAAAATCTTGGTATAGCAGAACTCTTTAATGGAAAGGGAAATCTTGTTAAATCAATAGATTTTAATCCAGTTTATCCATTTAAAGAAGAAATAATTGATTATACAAAATTACTAAACATATGAAACTAATTTCACAGAGGAGGTATTAAAGATGAAATACGAAGTTAGAATAAGAGAAGATATAAAAGTAGCTATTTTTGATGAGAATGATAATATGATATCACCAGAGTGGTTTGGTTGGATTTCTTTTTATGGCTTGGTTAAAGGAGAAAGTAATTATTATATTGCATGGAAAGATGATAAATGTGCAATATTTGATATAGATGGTAATAGGATTACTGAATGGTTTGATTTGATATATGAATATGGCTTAGTGAAAGGAGAACGTGATTACTATATAGCTTGCAATGGAAATACCTGTGCTGTCTATCACAAAGATGGTAAAAAAGTCTCTGAAGATTTCTCAAGAGATTATATAGAAGAA
>JBMFQU010000203.1:0-590 GCA_049968435.1 Brevinematia bacterium
TCGATGTTCAAGAGGAAGAGGATTATCCATCTTGTTTTTGTCGCAATCCCTCGTTAATGAGGGCAGGTTTCCACAAGTTCGATGTTCAAGAGGAAGAGGATTATCCATCTTGTTTTTGTCGCAATCCCTCGTTAATGAGGGCAGGTTTCCACAAGTTCGATGTTCAAGAGGAAGAGGATTATCCATCTTGTTTTTGTCGCAATCCCTCGTTAATGAGGGCAGGTTTCCACAAGATGAAGAAGAGAAAAAAGGTTGTGAATTAGGAACGGTGTGTCGCAATCCCTCGTTAATGAGGGCAGGTTTCCACACAAGAGATGATCTGCTTTTAGCCATTTGTTGTGGAGCTGGTGTCGCAATCCCTCGTTAATGAGGGCAGGTTTCCACAATGAATCTTTCGAGGATTGGTTGGCAGAAAAGTATTCAGGCTGGGGGTCGCAATCCCTCGTTAATGAGGGCAGGTTTCCACAATGAATCTTTCGAGGATTGGTTGGCAGAAAAGTATTCAGGCTGGGGGTCGCAATCCCTCGTTAATGAGGGCAGGTTTCCACAATGAATCTTTCGAGGATTGGTTGGCAGAAAAGTATTCAGGC
>JBMFQU010000204.1:0-590 GCA_049968435.1 Brevinematia bacterium
CGACGCGGTCGACTCATGTCCTATTGCTGAAATAAAACCTTTGTTCTGAGTGGAAACCTGCCCTCATTAACGAGGGATTGCGACAAAACCTCGTTATTGAAAATCAATATCATAGCTACACGTGGAAACCTGCCCTCATTAACGAGGGATTGCGACTGGGATCCCTTGGATTAATTATTCAATCTCTCTTCCGTGTGGAAACCTGCCCTCATTAACGAGGGATTGCGACATGAGATCCTCCCATCTTGAAATAAGATAAATTTTTCAAATTATCAAAGAGTGGAAACCTGCCCTCATTAACGAGGGATTGCGACAGTGTTTGTTTTCTTCTTTAATGAACCAAAGAATCTCATCTGTGGAAACCTGCCCTCATTAACGAGGGATTGCGACACCTGCCCCCCTATCTCTCCGAAAACTAAAATACCTTTGTGGAAACCTGCCCTCATTAACGAGGGATTGCGACAACTTGTTAGGAAGTACTACTTCCAGTACTCTTTCCTGTGGAAACCTGCCCTCATTAACGAGGGATTGCGACAACCAGCCTTCCCAGATCAACTCCAAGTTAATTTTAATAGGTGGAAACCTGCCCT
>JBMFQU010000205.1:0-585 GCA_049968435.1 Brevinematia bacterium
ATAGTTTGTCTATTATTATTTCTTCTATTCTATCTGCCAGTTCTTTTTCGCTTAGGTTTTCTTGAATGAATAATTTTTCGAATAGATGGTATGCACTTTTTTCTAATAATTTTTCATCTAATAATAGAATTTTTTTGTAAAACAATTTTTAAACCTCCTGTTTGTTTACATTGATTACTCTTTAGTATACTTCTACAGTCCCTTTTCTCTTTTTTCCTGTGCTTTTAAAAGGAAGTTTTTTAATTCATCTACTCCGCTTTCTCTTATTCCAAAGATAAGGTCTATTTCGTTTATGGCTTTATCTATGTTGAATATTATGTCAAGGTCTAATAACATCTCTTCTAACTCTTCTTCTGTAAAGAATCTTGGGCAAAATTTGCTTAGTTTGAGGATTATTAATGCTTTTAAAAAGTGTCTTATTAGGTCTTTTGTGTATTTTTCTTTTTCTTTTGATGGTATTTTTTCTATTAATCCTGATTGGTAAAATACGTTTCCTATTGAGATGTAGTCAGGTTTTATCTTTACGTTCTGGATTATTAGGTTTATTGGTATATCGTTTAGGTTAGTAATCTCTAATGGTGTTAA
>JBMFQU010000206.1:0-582 GCA_049968435.1 Brevinematia bacterium
TCTGCATCAATGAAAGAACTATGTTCACCCCCTGGACCGCTTCGTACAATACCTTTTGCTTTTATTTTTTTCCCTAAAAAATGAAAAGTAATTTCAAGATCGTTAGAATCTTTAGGGTTTGATGCTATATTTTCTATTTCGTTAAGAAGGAGTGAATTTAAAAGCTCTTTTTCGACATAAATTTTTCTTGTCTTAGAAGAATCTTTTTTCCTTATAGCAAAGATTACCCCTGAATAATACTTCTCAGCTTTTATTATGTAGCCTTCGATTTTTCTCATAATTAATTTTATCTCCTGTTTGTGGGAAAACTGTTTTGCTTTATTACTTCTCAGGGTTGTATTACTTAGTTTTGCTTTCTTGGTTTTGCCTTTTTGGTTTTGTTTTTTGGTTTTACTTTTTTGACTTGATTTTCTAATATTTCTATTTAGATATAGACCAAAAAAAGCGAGGCAATGGTAATGGAGAAAGGTTACCTTTATTATTGTAAGGTTGAAAGAGCTGATTACGATAAAGAGTATTATCTTCTCAGAACTGTAGATCCAGAGGGTTTAAAACCATCTATATACTGTCTTCTCCGCAAAG
>JBMFQU010000207.1:0-582 GCA_049968435.1 Brevinematia bacterium
GGATTGCTACATAACAACAGTAGTATCTCTGCTACGACCACATTTTCGTGGAAACCTGCCCTCATTAACGAGGGATTGCGACAAGAGCCTATCAGTATAGTAAATTTCCTCATAATCAATGAAAGTGGAAACCTGCCCTCATTAACGAGGGATTGCGACATTCATCCCCCTTCCAAGACAGAGGGATATCTCTAGTGGAAACCTGCCCTCATGAACGAGGGATTGCGACAGTTTGCCTTCGTCGTTGTAGAAGTAATAACCATCTTCTTTTTGTGGAAACCTGCCCTCATTAACGAGGGATTGCGACACAGGTATACCATTTAACCTTGCACCAGCACTGAAGAAGTGGAAACCTGCCCTCATTAACGAGGGATTGCGACAAGACTCTTGCTGTAGCATCGTGCCAGACCGCTGATGTGAAATTGGTGGAAACCTGCCCTCATTAACGAGGGATTGCGACAAGACTCTTGCTGTAGCATCGTGCCAGACCGCTGATGTGAAATTGGTGGAAACCTGCCCTCATTAACGAGGGATTGCGACAAGACTCTTGCTGTAGCATCGTGCCAGACCGCTGATGTGAAA
>JBMFQU010000208.1:0-580 GCA_049968435.1 Brevinematia bacterium
AGATAATCACAAACAAATTTAGGATATCTTCTTGTATCAACGGTTAATGTGATATCTCCAAAACTACAAACGGCTCCCCCCGGTTGAAGTTTACAAAAGAAAGCAATGGATGACATCTGAGAAAAACTTAGACCAGAAGAAATTAAAACTAAAAACAAAACTAAAACAAAAGAAGAGAAGATTTTATTCACCTTTAGCTCCTCCTTTTTTTCTTTTTTCTCATTAAATATAAAAACCAAGAAACAAACACGAAAAACAAAATTACAAAAAACAAAACTATATAGCTTAAAAATTTTGTCTTTTCATTTTTTTCTTCTTATTAAGGTCTTCTACAATGCTTTTCACTTCTTGCTCTAGAGATTTAGAGTTATTTAGCTTCTTTTCATAATTAGGTAGATAAGCAGCTAATCTTGACATCAGATCAGGAAAATTTTCATCTAAACCCCATAATACACCATTTACACCTAATAATAAAAAATCTTCGAGTAACTGATTGTAGGCCCGAACATTTTTTGCTTTAATAGCATTGTTAAAAGCTTCTACCTTATTTTTTAAACTAGAAAAAAATACTTTCATATGG
>JBMFQU010000209.1:0-576 GCA_049968435.1 Brevinematia bacterium
ACTTATCTTAAGAGGAAAGGTCATGAATCCATTTAAATTATCCCTAAATTGTAAGGGAAGATCTTTATAGTTGAGGGACATAACCAGAGAGCAGACCTTTTAAAATCAGAGTTAAAAGTGGTCTTTCAAGTTGGAAACTATGCATTAAAAAGAGATTAGGTTGAAATTTTTTAGGGTTAGTTTAATTTAAAATATAGACTTTGAATATTTTGCGGGAGTGGCGGAACGGTAGACGCTCCGGACTTAGGATCCGGTGGGGATTTCCCCGTGAGGGTTCAAGTCCCTCCTCCCGCACTCTTAAAGCCTTCCAAGACTATCCAATCACATATACCACTCACGCCCCACACATCACCTAACTTTCCTGATAGGACTTCACTTTTTTTTAATTACACATATATATGAAATACAAAAACATACCTGAGCTTCACTTAATTAAACTTCCATACTTATCTCTTTGCTGAATGTCAAATTCAAGCCTTACCTTTGTTCCAGGAGGACTTAGTTTTTCAACTTATTCATCAAGGGCACTCACGGTCTAAAAAGGGCTGGGCTTGGGTGAGTGCCTGGAAGAGCACG
>JBMFQU010000210.1:0-575 GCA_049968435.1 Brevinematia bacterium
CCTTAACATTTTGAAAGCCAACCGCCAACTATGTGGAAACCTGCCCTCATTAACGAGGGATTGCGACAAGGTTTTTTCAAGAAAATCATCATTTTTACTTCTATTTAGTGGAAACCTGCCCTCATTAACGAGGGATTGCGACACTTCTTTTATGTCTTCTTCGACTAAGTATGGAAAACAAACAATGTGGAAACCTGCCCTCATTAACGAGGGATTGCGACAATGATGGAGTCACTTCAACCGCATACTGGTCTATAAAACTTAAATGTGGAAACCTGCCCTCATTAACGAGGGATTGCGACTCCCCATCATATTTCACCTCCTAACCAGATTTTTTAGTGGAAACCTGCCCTCATTAACGAGGGATTGCGACAAATTCGAGCTTTTTTATTTCTTTATGGGATAGAAATTTGTGGAAACCTGCCCTCATTAACGAGGGATTGCGACCAATAATTCCTCTTTACTATAGCTTCTTTTACCTATAACATAGTGGAAACCTGCCCTCATTAACGAGGGATTGCGACAATAAAAAAAGGCCAGGAGCCCCAACGGACCCCTGGGTGGAAACCTGCCCT
>JBMFQU010000211.1:0-571 GCA_049968435.1 Brevinematia bacterium
TCGCAATCCCTCGTTAATGAGGGCAGGTTTCCACATTATTGAGCAAAGCTTGGGAGATTCGCAAGAGTCTGTCGCAATCCCTCGTTAATGAGGGCAGGTTTCCACAAATAGGAGCAAAGCTCCACATAGACCACTGGGGATACGTGTCGCAATCCCTCGTTAATGAGGGCAGGTTTCCACTAAGAAGAAGTCGCGTTGTTTTTGCTTTTATGTTTTTTATTCTGTCGCAATCCCTCGTTAATGAGGGCAGGTTTCCACAAGATGAGTTTTTAGAATTGTTAAGAGAGTATCTGATTAATACTAGTCGCAATCCCTCGTTAATGAGGGCAGGTTTCCACTTTTTTACAGGCATTAAGTAAGATAAAAACTCCAGGGCGTCGCAATCCCTCGTTAATGAGGGCAGGTTTCCACAAAAAAGATTGTGGAGTAATGATTCAGTCTGGATTAGATGTGGAGTCGCAATCCCTCGTTAATGAGGGCAGGTTTCCACCTTGATTTTTGAAGCTAAAAATTTAAAAGGGGCTTTTATAGATGTCGCAATCCCTCGTTAATGAGGGCAGGTTTCCACAAG
>JBMFQU010000212.1:0-571 GCA_049968435.1 Brevinematia bacterium
ATTCAGGGTCTGGGGTTGTATGGGAGGTCCCCGAATTTTGGACCAAGTCGGTCCATTCTTGGTGAGATAATGAAAAGGAGCAAATACAATTTAAAAACGGAATATTAAATGCAGACATTTAACAACGTGTCAGAAAAATCAAGATTTAGTCTTTTCGTTTATGATGGATCTAAGAGGGGTTCTGGAAATTATGGACCGATTACGCCCATTTTTTGTGGGTTCTTAGAAATGTCAAATTGTATCATTTGCACAAAATTTGAACTGAAAATAACAAATTATCCGCTAATTATCACGTTTTTAACAAATTCTGGGGGGGTTTGGTCTAGGGGAGGTACCCGAAGTTATGGACCGATTTTGCTCAAATTGCAACGTTTAGTGCAAATACTTTGAATATGCTTCAATATCCAATTTCTGTAATTTAGAATGAAAATTTTTTGTTTTATTTAAATTTTACTGAAATCGAGGGTAAAGGGTCTATGGGAGCTACCTGAAATTATGGACCGATTGGGCCCATTCTCGAACTTGCCCTTACTTTTCAAAAAAAAGTCCACAAATCAAATTTCATTACTAT
>JBMFQU010000213.1:0-555 GCA_049968435.1 Brevinematia bacterium
TAATAAATTCGAGTGGAAACCTGCCCTCATTAACGAGGGATTGCGACCTAAGATTAACAAAACTTCTTGATTTTGGAACTTTCTTAGGTGGAAACCTGCCCTCATTAACGAGGGATTGCGACCTAATGAAGGGACTGTTTTCATTCGGCCTGATAAATAATCATGTGGAAACCTGCCCTCATTAACGAGGGATTGCGACATAAAACCAAAGACAATCTCATCATCCCCGTTAAAAAGTGGAAACCTGCCCTCATTAACGAGGGATTGCGACAGAACTATACCCTACTTTACCACGCATTACTGGAAATCTTGTGGAAACCTGCCCTCATTAACGAGGGATTGCGACAAGTATTTAAAATCTCTAGAAAGTGCTTGACCAAAACTGGTGGAAACCTGCCCTCATTAACGAGGGATTGCGACCCATAACAAACTTATACCATGCAATGAGTACCTCACCTTCTAGTGGAAACCTGCCCTCATTAATGAGGGATTGCGACAAGTATTTAAAATCTCTAGAAAGTGCTTGACCAAAACTGGTGGAAACCTGCCCTCATT
>JBMFQU010000214.1:0-555 GCA_049968435.1 Brevinematia bacterium
CGTCCGTCCGTATATCTGTGAACAGCATAACTCGAGTTATTATTGAGTTTGAATAATGAAATTTGGTTTCTGGGTAACTTCCATAGCCCGCTTACCGTCGATTTTACTAAATTTCGAATAAAACAAAAAATTTTAATTCTAAATTGCCAATACATGGTATTGGAATATATTTGAAGTATTTCAACTTACTTACTTACTTAATTGGCCGTTACAACCTGGTGCAGGTCTTGGCCTCAGCTAGCACGCGGCGCCATTCTTCACGATGCCTTGCAGCTTGACGCCACTTTCGGATTCCTCACGTTGAGACATCTTGATGCACCTGGTCTGTCCAACGTAGGTTTGGCCTGCCTCTTCTGCGACTACCACCGCTCGGATTCGAATCGAACACTTTACTACACAGCGGTAAAAAAAATATTTCCAAAAATTGCAAATCCTGCACATTATGAATTTCATTCCAATAAAGGAAACAGGAAAAATTTTTAATGGCCGCTTGTTTTTATACACGTCGCCAATGCTATTCGAAAAGTGTTTATTAGCTGTCAAAAGTTTGTCGCC
>JBMFQU010000215.1:0-548 GCA_049968435.1 Brevinematia bacterium
GGATAGCATCTCCAATCTGCTTTAAAAGACTCCATAGCAGTTGCAATTGCTTTAAGATCTGATTCAATTGCAGAAATTTTTGCTCTCTCAGTCATTCTCAAGTAGTTTGGAATTGCGATTGCTGCCAAAATGATGATGATTGCAATGACAATCATCAATTCAATTAATGTAAAACCTTTACGCACTCTTTCACCTCCTAGATTACTAAATTATACACAAATTTTTTAAAAATCAAAGAGTTTTTTGAAAATTTTTCTAAAAATTCTACTTTCAAGATTTTTTGCACGCCGTGCAAAAGGTAGTTACTCTTCCTCGAAATCTGATCCTCTACTAATATTATAACAAGTTTTTGCATTTTTTAAAATAGATTTATAGTTCATTTTCATAATTTTCTTTTTTGCTCGCTACTCTCAAAATATCTTTTGAAACATAAACGAGGTTTCCGAAAGGTGGACGTGTATAAGGGGTCGCATCCTTTGTCTCCTGATAGAACATCCAATAAACGTTGTCTTTATACTTAGGTGGTTGTTTAGGATATTCTCCATCAC
>JBMFQU010000216.1:0-542 GCA_049968435.1 Brevinematia bacterium
CGACTTTTTTGGCTGGAATTTATGTATATGAGGTTCCAATCTGTGGAAACCTGCCCTCATTAACGAGGGATTGCGACGTTGATATTAAAATTGAAGATGTGTCGCACATCTGGTGTGGAAACCTGCCCTCATTAACGAGGGATTGCGACGTATATGAGGCTCCAATCTAACGATTGGAACCTCTTTTGTGGAAACCTGCCCTCATTAACGAGGGATTGCGACCTAAGCTTTGAAATATCTATACCAACCCCACCTCCACGAAGTGGAAACCTGCCCTCATTAACGAGGGATTGCGACAACTTTGACCTTAGCGATGAAAGAACCGCCTTTTAGTCCTTGTGGAAACCTGCCCTCATTAACGAGGGATTGCGACAGTGTTGTAAACTTATCCCAGGTTCCTTTATAATTACATACCATGTGGAAACCTGCCCTCATTAACGAGGGATTGCGACAAAAATACTTTTGTAGTGCAAGCTTGAAAGATATTAATATCTCGTGGAAACCTGCCCTCATTAACGAGGGATTGCGACTCAACGCGCTCA
>JBMFQU010000217.1:0-538 GCA_049968435.1 Brevinematia bacterium
CGAATTCCTACTCGGCAATTCTTATATTCCCAGGTAAATAACGTCGCAATCCCTCGTTAATGAGGGCAGGTTTCCACGAATTCCTACTCGGCAATTCTTATATTCCCAGGTAAATAACGTCGCAATCCCTCGTTAATGAGGGCAGGTTTCCACAAGAAAGGAGGGAGGTATGGGTATGAGTCCCGATTTGTCGCAATCCCTCGTTAATGAGGGCAGGTTTCCACAAGCTGGCCATCTTGGCTAAGAGATTGGTTGATTACAAAGTCGCAATCCCTCGTTAATGAGGGCAGGTTTCCACAAATCTTAGCAAAGATTTCCGTAAATTCCAACTACTGCAGAGTCGCAATCCCTCGTTAATGAGGGCAGGTTTCCACATGATGGAAGAGTATTAGGAAAAGATAGGGTTTTAAAAGAGTCGCAATCCCTCGTTAATGAGGGCAGGTTTCCACGAGAGATGATGGAGATAATAGTACCTAACAGATTTAACAAATTGTCGCAATCCCTCGTTAATGAGGGCAGGTTTCCACTTGACAATTTT
>JBMFQU010000218.1:0-537 GCA_049968435.1 Brevinematia bacterium
CTGAGCCCTGATCAGGCCGTAGGGTTGGACCGGCCCGAACTTAAGCCCCTGGAGAAGGAAGCCTCTGCACGGATATTAGGGAGTAATCCCTATATTCGTGTAAGCTTCCTTCAATGAAGGGGGAAGCCCACCTTTTCAAAGGTGGGAGGAGGTCACTATGAATTAGAACTCTAAGTTGCAGAAATAGTTCAATAATTTCATCAATTGAGGAAGCATCAAAAGACAGAAAAAATGTTTTTTAAGCTTAAGATAGTGAAACATTAATCTTTCTCAGACAAACCTTCTTGCCGTCCCCTTGGCATTTTTTACTGCTGATTTTTGGTTTTTTACTTTTAATCAATGTGTCATCGCAAACTATGCACACTATTCTACCTTCAGCGACAACTCTCTTCAATTCTCTTGCAACTTTTCCCATTTTATCTAGATTAGCATTATAACTTTCAAACAAATCTGGATAATCAAAAGGTGTGTTGAAATAAGGTGGAGAAGTAACTACTAAATGGATACTATTATTTTCTAGTTCTTTCGTACTTTCTG
>JBMFQU010000219.1:0-531 GCA_049968435.1 Brevinematia bacterium
ACTTTTAAATTTTTGTTCTCAAAATAATCTTTCAATGCATCATTACAGTAAACATATACTTTTACTTGATTTTTGCTTAATACAATCAATGTATCAATATAGTTTTTAAATGGTTCATTATTTAATGCATATAAAACATATATTCTATCATCTGCTTTAAAATCTATAACATCTAAATTTTTAGCATCTACAAATACATTATTAACAAATTTGATTAGATTAAATTGTAATTGACTATATATACTTTCAGGCAATGTAGTAATATCATAGTAAATAACAGGATTTCTATTTACTAGTTCTCCTAAATTACCATAATAAATACCATGTGTTTTTAATCTATCTATCATTTTAAACGTTACACAAAAAAATTATACACCACACTGTATTTTTTGTATATTAGGCATTAGCATTTCACGTAATAGTAAAGCACAAGTATCAAACTCTGGAGATAGTTCAGGATAAGTAAATACATGTTTAAATTGTACTGAAAAACGAGATAAATCTTGTGCATCAACTTGGAAACCAATAGAT
>JBMFQU010000220.1:0-522 GCA_049968435.1 Brevinematia bacterium
GTGGAAACCTGCCCTCATTAACGAGGGATTGCGACAAGATTATTTTTTTAGACTCGAATAATTCATAAAGTGGAAACCTGCCCTCATTAACGAGGGATTGCGACTTTACATACTGAAACCAATTTGATAAAAGTGCTTTCCCCAACATGTGGAAACCTGCCCTCATTAACGAGGGATTGCGACTTGGTAGGAATTTCGATTCCCAATAACTTACTCAAAAAAGTGGAAACCTGCCCTCATTAACGAGGGATTGCGACCAGCAATTCAGGGTTATAGTCTCCTCCCACGTCAAGAAGAAGGTGGAAACCTGCCCTCATTAACGAGGGATTGCGACCAATATATTCCCATCCCTCTTCTGTTAGCCTGGCATCTATGACTTGTGGAAACCTGCCCTCATTAACGAGGGATTGCGACAAGTTTTTTTTTAAATCGCCATCATCATCGCCGTCGCCGTGTGGAAACCTGCCCTCATTAACGAGGGATTGCGACTTGATAGAAGATTATTTTTTTAGACTCGAATGA
>JBMFQU010000221.1:0-527 GCA_049968435.1 Brevinematia bacterium
GATGGAAATATGATAAGCCCAGATTGGTTTGATCTTGTTTTTTCATCTGGTTTATTGAAAGGGCAGAGTGATTACTACTTTGCAGAGAAAGGTAATAAATATGCAATGTTTCATAAAGATGGAAAACAGATAACGCCTGAGTGGTTTGATTATATATTGGAAGATGGTTTAGTTAGAGGAGAAAGTAATCTGTATATTGTAGAGAAGAGTGGAAAATATGCAATATTTGATATAGATGGAAAACAGATAAGTCCTCAGTGGTTTGATTGGATAAAACCAGATGGTTTAGTTAAAGGGGAAAGTGATTATTACATTGTAAGGGAAAATAAAAAATATGCGATATTTGATAAAGATGGAAATAGATTAACTGAGTGGTTTGATGGTATTTCTTCAAAAGGTTTAGTTAAAGGGCAAAGCAATTTATATGTTGCAGTAAAAGATGGTAAACATGCAATATTTGATATAAATGGAAATCAGATAACAAAAGAATGGTATGATTGGATAAATCCAGATGGTTTAGTTGATGG
>JBMFQU010000222.1:0-527 GCA_049968435.1 Brevinematia bacterium
GCAGGTTTCCACAACAAGGAGATTGAAAATAGGAAATTTAAAAATAAAGTCGCAATCCCTCGTTAATGAGGGCAGGTTTCCACAGAGAGGGGGTAGGTTGGAGGGGATTTGATTTGGTATGATGGTCGCAATCCCTCGTTAATGAGGGCAGGTTTCCACACGTAGATTGGATTTCAAAGGGGAAAGAGCTTTTACTTTAGTCGCAATCCCTCGTTAATGAGGGCAGGTTTCCACTTGATTCTATTTGTGGGCGGGTTTTAGGGGAGTACTGGGACACTGGTCGCAATCCCTCGTTAATGAGGGCAGGTTTCCACAAAATTATAGCAAGATGATAATTTCTTAACCTAAAAAAAGTCGCAATCCCTCGTTAATGAGGGCAGGTTTCCACAAGAGACAGAAACAATCCTTCTTATTGAGAAAAATTCTATGGTCGCAATCCCTCGTTAATGAGGGCAGGTTTCCACAGTTAATGCACCAATTGTACCAAATTATGGAGTTTTTAAGTGTCGCAATCCCTCGTTAATGAG
>JBMFQU010000223.1:0-520 GCA_049968435.1 Brevinematia bacterium
AAAGAAAACCTCTGAGACTGAGCCACGATATAAACATCGACTAAGTGCCTTAACCTAGTAGGTAAAGCTAACTTTGTTTGACAAATTATAATTATATCGAAATTAAAGTGACGATGATACTCGAAAAAAAAGTAGAAATCATTATCGCCTTTGAAAGAAGGATCATTCGCTATTCTTTGAAACTCATCTATAATCATTAGTTTTTTCTTTCCGTCCTTAAGCAACTCAACCCTTTTATATGCTTTGCTTTTAAAAAACTCTTCAGAATTTTCACAGTATACTTGCAAATTGTCAATGTTTGCATAAACTACATCATAGCTATTATAATTATTATAAAGATAATGTACAGTATAGTAACTCTTCCCACTTCCAGGAACACCTTCAATTAAAGTTAACATACTTCAACCTCTTAAAAAAATTAAACCCTTCTTATAAACCTGATAACCGTAGCCGTTGCAAGCGCAGAAAAGATAAGATTAAAACAAACATCTAACTTTAAAACAGAAATAAAGTAACCAGC
>JBMFQU010000224.1:0-519 GCA_049968435.1 Brevinematia bacterium
GTGGTATCATAATAGTGGAAACCTGCCCTCATTAACGAGGGATTGCGACTTGAACTTGTTTGGAAGTACTACTTCCTTGACTCCATCCAGTGGAAACCTGCCCTCATTAACGAGGGATTGCGACCCGTCTCCACCTCCCAGGTTTCACCTGAGAGGTGTTTAGATTCCAGTGGAAACCTGCCCTCATTAACGAGGGATTGCGACAACGTAAAAATCTAAGGCACTTGTTTTCAAATCTCTAATGTGGAAACCTGCCCTCATTAACGAGGGATTGCGACTGGACATGGAGATATAATTGAAGCTTCCGCCCTTGAAGCTTGTGGAAACCTGCCCTCATTAACGAGGGATTGCGACACCATCAAGCCCAACCACCACCACCCTACCTCCTCTATTTTAGTGGAAACCTGCCCTCATTAACGAGGGATTGCGACTTCTTCTTCTTCTTCTTCTTAAACTCCTAGAGTCCCTAGGAGTGGAAACCTGCCCTCATTAACGAGGGATTGCGACTAAAGACTATTC
>JBMFQU010000225.1:0-519 GCA_049968435.1 Brevinematia bacterium
TTTAAAACATCATTCGATATACCAGATTGAGTTAATTGCGGATTTGTTAGTTTAATTTTTAAAATCTTAGGTTTATATGCGCCCGGATTTGCTTTTGAAATAGGTTTAGCAGCCTGAACTTGTGGTGGTGCTAATTTAACAGTTGAAGAATTTTGTGTAGCCATTTTTAAATCCTTTTAAATTTTAAAAACATATTAACTTTTACCTTTTTTTAGATTGTACACTACCTATATCATTATTTCCACCAATTACTCTAGATGCATTATTAGCTAATGTCTGAATTGCCGAAGCCGCATCAGATAATTTTTGAGCTGCATCTTCTGCCGCAGTTGTAAAATCGGTTGAATTTTTTATATTATTTTTTGCAGCCTGATCTTTTTCACCAACATCAAGAATAATTTTATTAAGTGCACCCCGTAATTGTTGATTCCGTTCCGCAAAAGTTGCAATTTGTTGAACTGTTGCGTTTTCAATATTAACATGCATTTGTTTTAAAAATTCCTGTCGTAGTGCTGTATC
>JBMFQU010000226.1:0-518 GCA_049968435.1 Brevinematia bacterium
CACCCACGGTCTCCCCACTTTGACAATCATTACGTTATCAAGTGGAAACCTGCCCTCATTAACGAGGGATTGCGACTTTAGTTTCGTAAAAATCATACTTGTAAGTTGTTCCTTTATGTGGAAACCTGCCCTCATTAACGAGGGATTGCGACCCGTATGTAGTTAAAACAGGACTATTGAGAACATATAAGGTAGAAACCTGCCCTCATTAACGAGGGATTGCGACTCCATTGTGATTTTAATCCGGTTTACTGGAATCTCAGTGTGGAAACCTGCCCTCATTAACGAGGGATTGCGACTGGTAAGACCATGTTCATACTTACGAATGTCTTTTGGACTAGTGGAAACCTGCCCTCATTAACGAGGGATTGCGACTTGATTGGCTTATAAACAACTAAGCCGCCACCTTTTTGTGGAAACCTGCCCTCATTAACGAGGGATTGCGACTTCTGTTCAATTGTTAATACCCCATCTTCATCAACTAACGTCGTGGAAACCTGCCCTCATTAACGAGGGAT
>JBMFQU010000227.1:0-516 GCA_049968435.1 Brevinematia bacterium
GGGGATAATAGATCATTGGTTTGTTATAAATAGGAAGGAGATGCTTGTTAATCGATTTGGTCACTGGATAAAGCCTTGTCCCAGAACCACCAGCAAGGATAACAGCCTTCATGATTTTCTTCTCCCCACTAATTGATTTCTTGATAGCTTTGACATAGGATAAAAGGTAAAACTAAAGAGCCGGCGGAGGGACTTGAACCCTCAACCTTGGGATTACAAATCCCACGCTCTGCCCATTGAGCTACGCCGGCAATTTTAGACAACGGAGGAGGCGGGATTCGAACCCGCGGCACGGGCTTTTCACCCGTGCACTCGCTTAGCAGGCGAGCGCCTTCGACCTCTCGGCCACTCCTCCAAAAATAAATATTATGGTTCCGGGGCGTGGATTCGAACCACGATTCTGGGAGTCAAAGTCCCATGTCCTGCCAGTTAGACGACCCCGGAACTCTTTCTCTTTTAAAAAACGCTCTATTTAAAAAGCTCTAAAGGGAGGCTGACGGGACTCGAACCCGCAAC
>JBMFQU010000228.1:0-509 GCA_049968435.1 Brevinematia bacterium
TTAGCCTCCAATGCTTCCTTTCGTTAAATTTAATTAGATTTTACATAACTTTCAAACCTTACCATTTTACCAGATTTAAAACCATTCTAATGCGTCAAGTGATCCTGTTTTTTCTTGTTTTCTTCTTTCTTTCTCTTCTCTTAATATTTCTTCTTTTATAGAAAAAATGCTCTCTAAAATTTCGTATCTGTGATGCGAGTTGGTTCACTTACGGCTAAATATCAAACTTTAGAACTATCTTGTCTTTTTTTCTATTATAGGTCTTCTGTTTCAAATCCTTCAATTTCAATAATTCTTTTAAGTTTCTCTTTAAGGTTTGGTATGTCTACTATTATTATGTCCCATATTATGCTCAAATCTATGCCAAAATAAAAATGAATAATTTTGTCTCTTGTTCTTGCAATTTCTCTCCATTCAACTTCTTTATACTTGCTTTTCAAACCTTCAGAGATATTCTTAGCCGATTCTCCGAGAATTTCTATATTTCTCACAACCGCATCAACGACCAT
>JBMFQU010000229.1:0-508 GCA_049968435.1 Brevinematia bacterium
TTTTTTAAACATTTATGTTGTATAATATCTTTTTATCTGTATTAATTATTTGCATATATCTATTTAGATTCAAATCAATTAACGCAATACTTTTTTGATTATTTTGTATTGGTATATTTAAGTTACGTATTAAAAATATATTTTCATATGTACCATTAGCGTTAAATAATTCAGTTATATGAAGTTTGTTATTTGGATTTAATAAATATAATTTTGAATACGCTTCTATAATTGGTATATTGCCTAGATAATAAATATTATCTGTACCATCTGTTTTAAGTTTTATAATCATATTAGAAATAGGGAAGTTTGTATTTGCATATGGTCTATTATAACCAGATAATGAAGCATAATCGTTATCATAATAGTTATAATTGCCTTTTATAATTCCTATACTTTTTAAAGCTGGTATAGTATAAAATAAAACTGCTGAATAACATAAATCAATATTAGCAATAATTGATTGACGTTCATATTTTAATATAGAACATTCTTTAAAATATGTTGC
>JBMFQU010000230.1:0-507 GCA_049968435.1 Brevinematia bacterium
CAGTAGTAGATTTATTGTTAGCTTTAAAAAATCTAGCTATTGTTTTGAGAGAAGAAACAACAGATCAAAAAATGATTCAGGAAATTGATGAACAGGTTAAGATTATTGATGAACTACTAAATACTTTAGAAGAATAACAAAAAACCAAAAACAAAAAACACAATCTTATTTAGCCCCTCGTGGGCGTCTTTTTTGCATTTATTTTTTTCACAAATTAAACAAACTAAATTATTTTTTATGCAAAACAATGTATTAGATATAGGCAAGCTACTTGCACAGTATTATAACACAAATCAACTTAATTTCGATTTAATATGGAGCATTGATCATTACATTATACCATATGATATTATTGATGAAGGAAATTACAAAAGAATTGTGCTTAAAAATAACATAACAAATCAATTTATTACATATACAACTGACATGCTAAACAAATATGATTATACGCATTTACAAGAAGCAAATTTCAAATACAATTATATATTAGATGAATATTATGCAATA
>JBMFQU010000231.1:0-504 GCA_049968435.1 Brevinematia bacterium
ATACTAACTATAGATGATTACTATGTTATTATGCGTTCATTATCGTATTATGATTATGCTATTATGCAAATAAAAAAGTTAAATGCACCAATAAACTATTATGGATTGTATTATGATCAAATACAAAATAAATTCAATCTCATTTATGATATAACACAACTAGCAAAAAATATAACTCAGTATCATTATAGATTTGTATCATTTACTAATACATCTGCAACAAATCCTCTACTAATTGATGCATTCTCTAATACTGTATTTATTAGCGATACTTATTATTCATATCAATATAATTATAAAACTAATATAACTGCAAATACAAATTCTTTAACATACAAGCTTAATACATATACAAATAGTATATCAAATTTAATATTACAACCTATAACATATTATTTGAAAAATGATTATAGCTATTTAACACCAAAAACTACATTTGAAGATGCATATATATTCTGGTATGAATTATTGGTTGCATCAAAGATATTAGAATCGTATAGACCT
>JBMFQU010000232.1:0-500 GCA_049968435.1 Brevinematia bacterium
CGCAAATCCTAACACTCCAGTTGTCGCAATCCCTCCCCCTACCTTCCAATCCCTCGTTAATGAGGGCAGGTTTCCACGTGGGGAGATCAGAGATACGTTGGTATGCTGATTTCTTGTCGCAATCCCTCGTTAATGAGGGCAGGTTTCCACTAAGTAATGAGGCGTTGATAATAAGGACAGGCACCAATCCGTCGCAATCCCTCGTTAATGAGGGCAGGTTTCCACATGTCTTTAGGCTCCATCTCTTCGGATTCAAACAAGAAAGGGTCGCAATCCCTCGTTAATGAGGGCAGGTTTCCACTTAAGTAAGTTGCTGGGAATCGAAATCCCTACCAACCGAATCAAGTCGCAATCCCTCGTTAATGAGGGCAGGTTTCCACTCGTAGTGGGAAATATCGAGCTTTAGCTATTACTTTAACGTTTGAGGACTTGTCGCAATCCCTCGTTAATGAGGGCAGGTTTCCACACTCTTTACAATCTAAAACAGTTTTTACCAAAAG